>NZ_JAMPLB010000049.1:0-49288 GCF_039962325.1 Leptolyngbya sp. PL-A3 | reverse complement strand
AAGCCAAGAGTATCTTTCGCTATGGTTTCGACCACCTGCGTCAAATCCTACTGAATCTGGAGTTATTCATCGATGAGTTTTTCCACGTCCTTCAATTTTTGTCCTGTACCTAGCATCAAAGCATATAGCCAGCAGGAGTACCAACGTACACTCGTCATTCTCCTGGAAGATTTTGGTGGGGAATCCTTGGAGTATTGGATACGGCAACGTTCAGAGGCTTTCTGTCCCATGCCTATATCAGTTTTTTTGCCGCTTGCTATCAAACTCAGCAGCATTCTAGGCAGAATTCATGCCGCTAATGTTATTCACAAAGATATTAACCCTGGCAACATTGTTCTTAATCCCGATACAGGCGTTGTCAAAATTATCGACTTTGGGATTGCCACTCAATTTGAGCGCACGAATCCCACGTTCAAAAGCCCGCATGTTTTAGAAGGCACCCTTGCTTATCTCTCTCCAGAGCAGACCAGGCGGATGAACCGTGCGATCGATTATCGCACTGATTTTTACTCGCTCGGCGTAACGTTTTACGAACTCCTGACTGGACAGTTGCCGTTTCCCACCACCGATATCCTGGAACTTGTCCACTGTCACCTTGCCAAACCCCCCATACCACCGGATGAGTTGAACGCTAAAATTCCCAAGCCTGTTTCAGACATCATCTTGAAACTGATGGCGAAGAATGCGGAGGATCGCTATCAAAGTGCTTGGGGTATCAAAGCAGATTTAGAGAACTGTGCTGATCAATTAGAAACCAGAAGCCAAATTAATCCCTTTCAACTGGGTCTGCAGGAGGCGTCCGATCGCTTTCAGATTCCACAGAAACTCTATGGGCGGGAGGAGGAAATTGCAGCATTATTAGAAGCGTTTGAGAGGGTAGCAGGGAAAAATGGCGCGGAGAGGAGAAGACACGGAGACGCAGGGAGGGAAGAAGAAGGCTACACAGACAATCATCATGTCTCCGCCTCCTCACCTACCCGCGTCCTCGCGTCTTCTGAAATGATGTTAATTTCCGGTTCTGCTGGTGTTGGCAAATCAGCATTAGTAAAAGAGCTTTACAAGCCGATTACTGCAAAGCGGGGCTATTTTATTTCTGGTAAGTTTGACCAGTTTCAGCGCAATATCCCTTACAGCGCGATCGCAGATGCTCTACAACAATTAGTTCAACAATTGCTCAGTGAACCTGACAAGCAACTGCAACAATGGCGATCGCGCCTACTAATAGCATTGGGAAATAACGGACAACTCATCATTGATGTGATACCGGAAGTTGAGTTGATCATTGGCAAGCAAGCACCCGTACCGGAAGTTGGAGCAACAGAAGCCCAAAATCGATTTAATCGAGTCTTTCAGCAGTTCATTCGGGTGTTTTGCTCCAAGGAACATCCACTTGTCATATTTTTAGACGACTTGCAGTGGATCGACTCAGCCACGCTGAAGTTAATCGAACTAATGATGTTAGATGGGCAAACCCAGCCGCTATTTTTGATTGGAGCTTATCGGGATAATGAAGTAAATCCAACGCATCCGCTAGTATTCACGCTGGAGAGATTACGACAGCAAGGCACAGTGTTTCAGGAGATCAATTTGTCACCTTTAGCGCTGGAGCCGTTAAGCCAGTTGATTGCTGAAACCCTACACCACAAAACGGATACGGTTTGCCCCTTAGCAAAGTTAGTGTTGCGTAAAACAGGGGGAAACCCCTTCTTTATCAATGAATTTTTACGATTGTTATACAGCGAAAATTGGTTGCTCTTCGTCAATGGGCAACAAAACTGGCAGTGGGACATCGCTCAGATTGAAGCTCAAAACATCACTGACAATGTGGTGGAGTTGCTGTTGAGCAAGCTAAAGAAACTACCAGAGATGACACAGCAGATGCTTCAGCTAGCTGCATGCATCGGAGCTGAATTTGATTTGACAACACTATCGCTCGTGTGTGAGCGATCGCCTAAAACAATTTTTCAGGACTTATTACCAGCAGTACAAGCTGATCTAATTCAGCCGCTCTCTGAATTGAACGAAGACTTGCTAGTACAGGATTATAAGTTCTTACACGATCGCGTGCAGCAAGCCGCCTGTGCGTTAATTGACGAATCGCAAAAACGGGTTGTTCACTTACAAATTGGTCGTAATTTGCTCGAAAAGACTTTGCCAGAACGACTACCAGAACGATTATTTGAAATTATTGATCACCTCAATCATGGGATTGAACTGGTCAACAATCAAGTAGAACGAGATGAGTTCGCTAAATTGAATTTGATGGCAGGTCAGAAAGCAAAAGCGGCGATCGCCTATAGGACGGCTCAAAACTACTTAGCCACAGGCCAAAGATGGCTCTCAGCCTCCAGCTGGCAAGTAAACTATGACCTGACCTTAGCGTTGTACACAGAAACAACAGAAGTTGCGTACCTATGTGGAGAGTTTGAGCAGGCAGAACACTCGGCGGCGATTGTTTTGCAAGAAGCCAAAATATTTCTTGACAGCGTGAAAGTTTATGAAGTCAAAATTCAAACTGACATTGCACAAAGTGAATTATTAGAGGCAATCAATACTGCATTGAAAGCTTTACAACACCTGGGAATCAGTTTTCCTAGTACACCTAGTCAGGCGGATATTCTACTTGAGCTAGACGCAATTACATCACTCTTGAGTGATAAAAAGATTACAGACTTGATTCATCTGCCAGAAATGAGAGAGGTGGATAAGTTGGCAGTAATGCGCATTCTATCAAAGATATCAATTTCTGCCTATATTGCTGCTCCTAATCTAATGCCTTTGCTTGTATCTAAACAAGTTATCTTGTCGATTCAATATGGCAATGCATTTGTGTCTCCTTTTGCGTATGCCAATTTTGGGTTAATTCTTTGTGGAATAATCGGCAATATCGAGGCTGGCTATCAGTTTGGACAGCTGGCTCTAGCGATGTTGTCACAGGTGAATTCCCATCCACTTAAAGCTAGGACCTCGAATATCGTAAATAACTTCATCATCCACCGAAAAGAACATGCTAGAGAGCTATTGAAGCCATTACTAGAGGGTTATCAAAGTGGATTAGAAACTGGGGATTTAGAGTTCGCGGCCTATTGTGCTTATACCTACTGCTTTCAATCTTACGCTAATGGCGAAGAACTTGTAGAGGTTGAACGCAAGATGGCAATTTATGGTGAAGCAATTCATCAAATTAAACAGAAAGTATCACATACCTGGAATCGGATATTTCGACAGGCGATCATAAACTTGCTAGGACGATCGGCCAATCGAACCTTTCTCATTGGTGAATCGTACGATGAAGAAAATGAACTACCACAGTACGAAGCAGCAAATGATGGAAGTGCTATCTTTGCTGTGTATTTTAACAAGCTTTTTCTATGCTACTTATTTTCCGAATATGCACAAGCTATTAAAAGTGCAGCCCTAGCAGAAAGTTATTTAATCCGGTTAATAGGTACCCCTCTTGAACCTTTGTACTATCTCTATAATTCTCTAGCAAAACTTGCGCTCTATCTTAATAGCAATACTCAAGAGCAGAAAGAAATTCTCGAAAAAGTCGCTATTAGCCAAGAGAGAATGAAGCGATGGGCGGATCATGCACCGATGAATTATTTACATAAATATCATCTAGTTGAGGCAGAAAAAGCACGAGTCTTGGGTCAAGTTGTCGAAGCAATGGATGCTTATGAGCATGCAATTAAAGGAGCTAAAGATAACGAATATATTCAAGAAGAAGCTTTGGCTTATGAATTAGCCGCCAAATTTTATCTAACAAGGGGCATGGAAAAGTTTGCCCAAACATACATGAAAGAAGCTTACTACTGTTATGAACAGTGGGGAGCAACAGTAAAGGTCAAGGATTTAGAAACTCGCTATCCCCAGTTCTTTTCTCAGTCACCTGGCGCAAACTCTATACCAGTCCGCACCACTGCTAGAACGACCTCGAACACCCCGCAAATTGCTCTCGATTTAGCAACAGTAATGAAAGCTTCACAAGCGATCGCTCGTGAAATTGAATTAGATCAGTTACTTCGTTCCTTAATGCAGATCTTAATTGAGAACGCTGGCGCACAAATTGGATTCTTGATTTTGGAAAATTCAGGAGAATGGAAGATCGAAGCAGCTTGTGAACTTTATGAGGGTGAGCAGGCTTTCACCAGACAAGTGCTGCAATCACTTCCAATGGCAAATTGCTTACCCGAATCCGTTGTTCAATATGTAATCCGAACTCATGAATTGGTGATCCTCAATGATGCGGCTCACGAAGATAACTTCATTCATGATCCTTACATTCAATATCATCAAACTCAATCGCTCTTATGTTTGCCACTGCTGAATCAAAGTAAGCTCGTAGGCGTGTTGTATCTAGAAAATCGATTAGTCGTTGGGGCATTTACAGCAGAACGATTGCAACTTCTGAATCTACTTTCCACTCAAGCATCCATCGCGATCGAAAATTCCAAGCTCTACTCAGAGCTACGGGCGAATGAAAGTAGAATGAAACAATTTCTCGAAGCAATGCCTGTCGGGATTAATATATTGGATGCAGCTGGTCGTCCTTACTACACCAATCGACTCGGCATTCAGTTAGTGGGCAAAAATGTTGACCTTACTGTAGCGACAGATCAACTTGCAGACGATTATCGAGTTTATATAGCAGGAACAGATCAACCCTATCCGATTGAGAAGATGCCCATTGTTAGGGCGTTGAGCGGTGAACGGACCACGGTTAATGACATGGAGATCTACCACAGCAATCGAACCATTCCCCTTGAGGTATGGGGTACTCCTGTCTTTGATGAACAGGGCAATGTCATCTTTGCGATCGTTGCTTTTCAAGACATTACCGAACGCAAGCAATCAGAGGACCTGCTAGCCGATTACAACCGAACATTGAAACAACAAGTTACCGAGCGCACATTACTACTTTCTCAGGAGATTGAAGAGCGTCAACGAGTTGAGAACGCCCTGCGACAAAGTGAAGAACAACGTAGGCTGACAATGGACTTCACCCACATTGGTAGTTGGAATTGGAATATTGTGGAAAATACAACAGACTGGAACGACAACCATGCTCAATTGCTGGGGTTAGTTTCTGGTGAGGTTGAGGGCAGCTATCAGGCATGGCGTGAGCGCGTTCATCCAGAAGACATTAATCGGATTGAGCAAGCCGTCGCGACAGCCCTGGCAACCCGTACCGACTATGAGGCAGAATATCGAGTCATCTACCCGAATGGTAGCATTCGCTGGTTGGTTGGTAGAGGTCGAGGCATTTATAGCGAGGCTGGAGAACCTGTACGAATGTTGGGTGTGATTCTCGATATTAGCGATCGCAAACGCGCTGAGGAAGCTTCAATTTTCGAAGAACGCAACCGCATGGCACGGGAAATACATGATACGCTAGCGCAAGCCTTCACGGGTATCTTGCTGCATGGCAGAACTGCCACAGAGTTAATCACAGAGGAACCAAAGGCGGTACAGGAATACCTGCAAATCATCATCAAATTAGCCCATATTGGGCTGGCTGAAGCGCGGCGATCAGTAGTAGCACTTCGTCCACAAATTCTGGAGGAGAGAGACCTACCCAATGCTCTTAAGCATCTTACGGCTCAGATGCAGTCTCCTGCCAGTACACAAGTGACTTGTCAGGTTGTCGGTACAGCTTATCCTCTGTCATCCACGGTAGAGAATCATCTGCTCCGCATTGGGCAAGAAGCGCTAACCAATGTCATCAAGCACGCTCATGCCACAGTTATCCAGATTGAGTTGATCTACGAAGAGGCGCAGTGCACTCTACGAATCAAAGACAATGGGCAGGGATTTAGCACGGAGCCAAGCGCTATAAATCGAGGATTTGGTTTATTAGGGATGAGTGAACGGGTAGAGCAGATTGGCAGTGAGCTAATCATTAGAAGTCAGCCTGGACAAGGCACAGAAATTGTTGTGATTGTGAATCGGGAGTAGGGCATGAGCCAACGTGCGCCAACTGCCATAAATGAGGCATCTGAGTGATGAGCAGACTGTTCAAGCAAGTTGTGGCTCAAGTCTCCAGAACAGTGCCGTTGCAAACGGTTTTGATTGTGCCGTTTGTGGTGCAAACGTTGGTAACGGTCGGCTTAGTCGGATATTTCTCCTTCAAGAATAGGCAGGAATCCGTTAAAGATCTAGCCAGTCAACTCCGACGCGAACTGACGAATCGGATTGAAGGCAAGCTACAAACCTACACTGAGATCCCCCATAACATCAATCGGCTAAATGCCAGTACCTTTGCTCAGGGTAAAATCGATGTAAGCGCAGCTAGAGGTGAGTTTCCACTCTGGCAGCAAATCCAAATTTATCCTACGGTTAGCGACATTTATTGTGGCGATCGCCACGGTTCTACGCTGGGAGTGCGACGAATTCCTGCCGATCAATCAATTGAATTGCGCTCAAGCAACGCGGCTACAGGGTATAAAATCTACGGCTATAACCTCGACCACAATGGTCAGCGAGACCAGTTGATTAGTAAAGGTAACCAACCCTTCGATCCGCGTGTGCGTCCCTGGTACAAAGCAGCAGTAATGGCAGGTGAGCCAGTCTGGAGTGAAATTTATGCAGACTTTGCCACCCAGTTACCGACGATAACCGCCAGTACGCCTGTCTATAGTGCTGCTGATCGATCGCTGTTGGGAGTCTGCGCTACTGATGTGTTTTTGCCTAATGAAATGAGCCGATTTTTGGCTAGTCTGCAAATTGGGAAGGCAGGCATTGCCTTTATTCTGGAGCGATCGGGACGGCTGGTTGCCACCTCCACTGAAGAGGCGATTATGAGTAGCGGGGCTTCTGCTAATCAATTGTCTGCCATGGAGAGCCATAACCCTACCGTGCGAGCGACAGTTGCCCATTTGCGCGATCATTTCAGCAATTTGCAGCAGATCCAGGCTGCGGAGCAGCTTGATTTTAATCTTAATGGCAGGAGACAGTTGGTTCAGGTGGTGTCATTCAAAGATTCCCACGGGCTAGATTGGCTAATTGTCACGGTATTGCCCGAATCAGATTTCATGGCAAAAATTCACCAGAGTATTCACACGACCATTCTGCTTTGTGTTGCAGCCTTGCTATTTGGTGTTGTTGTCTGTATTTTGGTTGCCCGATGGATCACCAAACCGATCGTCAACGTCAGCCGGTCGGCAAAAGCGCTAGCAGACGGGGAATGGGATCAGACGGTAGAAATTGAGCGATCGGGCGATTTGGGCGAGCTAGCCCGATCATTTAATCAGATGGCGCACCAGCTTCAAGCCGCGTTTGCCGAAATGCAGTCTTTGAACCATAGCCTCGCTCAAAGTGAAACCCGCCTCAAGAAATTTTTAGAGTCGGTTCCGGTAGGAATTGCGGTTTTGGATGCAGCGGGTCGTCCCTACTATGCGAATCAGAAGGCAATTCAGCTTTTGGGTAAAGGTGTGCTGCCGTTCATCACCTCAGAGCAAATTGCTGAGGTTTATCAACTCTATGTGGCAGGAACCGATCGCCCCTACCCCACCGAACAACTGATGATTGTGCGGGCACTCAACGGTGAACAGAACAGTGTAGATGATATCGAAATTCATCAGGAGGATCGGGTTATTCCGATCGAAAGTTGGGGAACCCCAATTTTTGATGAGTCTGGAAACATCCTCTATGCGATTGCGGCATTTCAAGATATTACTGAGCGCAAGCAGGCAGAGCGACTTCTAGCTGGCTATAATCAAACGCTGAAACAGCAAGTTGATCAACAAACAAACGAACTGGCACAGGAAAAGCAGCTTCTCCAAACCATCATCGATCATATTCCTGTCATGATCACACTTTACGGTGCGGATGGACGAGTGCAGTTCATTAACCAGGCATTTGAGCAATATTTAGGATGGTCCACAACAGAACTAGAAAAAATTAATTTATTAGCAGAAAGTTTTCCTGACTTAGAACAACAAGAAACTGTTTTAGAGCACATGCTGGCAGCAACGGGAAAGTGGATGGATATGAAAAATCGGACAAAAGATGGTCGCTATATTGATACATCCTGGGCAAATATTCGACTTTCAAATGGTATGAATGTTGGGATTGGGCAAGATATTAGCGATCGCAAACGCGCTGAGGCCGCCTCTATCTTAGACGAACGCAATCGTATGGCACGGGAAATTCATGACACACTAGCTCAAGCTTTTACTGGCATTCTTGTCCAGGTAGGAGCTGCAACCCAAGTGTTAACAGATGATTTGGAAGCAACACAGGCACATCTAGACATGATCGATGAGTTGGCACGAACTGGGCTGACTGAAGCTCGCCGATCGGTTGCAGCGCTGCGACCTAAACTCCTGGAGGAAGGAGATTTATTCAGTGCCCTCAAACACTTAACCAATCAAATGAAATCTTCTACAAATACGAATCTCACCTGTGAAATCATCGGTACAGCCTACGCTTTATCCCCTGATATAGAGAACCATTTACTCCGGATTGGACAAGAAGCCCTAACGAATGCGATTAAACATGCCCATGCCACAGAAATTCATGTTGAACTCGTGTGTGAGGAGACGCAGTGTCTTCTACGGGTTAAAGATGATGGACAGGGGTTTGAAGTTAACCAGTTTGCATCGGATAAAGGGTTTGGTTTATTGGGAATGAGCGAACGGGTTGAGCGTATTGGCGGTGAGCTGATCATCAGAAGCCAGCCTGGGCAAGGTACAGAAATTGTTGTGATTGTGAATCGGAAGTAGCACCTCATGAACCCAGTCATTCGTGTTCTAATTGTCGATGACCACAAGATCGTCCAGCAAGGATTAGCTGCCGTTATCAACAAACAACCTGATATGACTGTTGTAGGCGAGGCCAAGGATGGAATTGAGGCAATCGCCTTATTTCGCCAATTACAGCCTGACGTGACCTTAATGGACTTACGAATGCCCCAGATGGGAGGGGCCGAAGCCATTAGTGCTATTAGTGCTGAGTTCAGCGCAGCCCGCATCATCATACTCACCACTTACGATGGAGATGAAGATATTTATCAAGGGTTACGAGCCGGGGCAAAGGGCTACCTGCTCAAGGACTGTGAATCCGACGATTTGCGAACGGCAATTCGTACTGTCCATGCAGGGCAACGGTATATTCCCCCGCACGTCGCTGCGAAGCTCGTGCAGCGCCTAGATCATCCGGAATTGAGTCAGCGTGAGGTGGAGATACTCCGACTGGTTGCACAGGGCATGAACAATTTGGAAATCAGCACTGCCTTAAATATTAGTGAAAGCACAGTCAAAGTTAATCTCAGCCGAATTCTCAGCAAGTTAGGAGCTAAAGATCGCATCCAGGCAGCCATTATTGCTCTTAAGCGGGGAATTGCTAGCCTCTAAGCTGATCGTACCAATTCAAGTTCAAGAATGAACTGAACTAAAGTTTAGGTTATCGTAATACTTTAAGTTACATATTCATAGCTATTTCGCTACCTAGATCTAGACTCAAATCTAAGACAGATTTGAGCCTACGTTGTATATTGAGCCATACGAGAGGTGGCTCGGATTGAAGAAAAGAGATTGATTAGTACCCATAGTACAAAACTTTAGAACTTGAACCTTTACTTACTGCGATCGTTAAAACTGGAGATTTTTCATGATTAATCAGTTTCCTCAGAAAATTACATCAATACTGCCTCCCATCGAGAGCGAACAGATGAATAGCCAATCCGCTTCAATTCGTGTTCTCATTGTTGATGACCACTCCATCGTTCGGCAAGGATTGGCTACCATTATCAACCGCGACCCCGAGATGACAGTGGTTGCTCAAGCCGAAAATGGACAACAGGCGATAGACCTCTTCCGCGAACATCAACCCGATGTGACCCTGATGGATCTGCGAATGCCTCAGGTGGCCGGTGTAGAAGCGATTAATACAATTTGCGGTGAATTTCAAGCAGCTCGTATCATGGTATTGACAACCTACGATGGTGATGAAGATATCCATCGGGGATTGCAAGCAGGTGCTCAGGGTTACCTGCTCAAGGATGCTAAACCGAATGAACTGCTGACTGCAGTTCGTACCGTCCATCGAGGCCAAAAGTATATCTCACCAGAAGTAGGAGCAAAACTGGTGCAGCGGATGAGAAACCCAGAGCTGAGTGAACGAGAGTTAGCGGTACTGCGATTGGTCGCGCGAGGGATGAGTAATCTAGATATTGCCACTGCTTTGAGTATTAGTGAAAGCACCGTTAAGTCTCATATTAATCGTATTTTAAGTAAGCTGGGAGTCAACGATCGCACTCAAGCAGTCATTATTGCGGTCAAGCGTGGAATTGTGAGTTTGTGAGCTGTACTCAGGTTTGCCTAAAGTGAACTCATGCTAACAAGGGTAGCAAAGTAGCAATTCTCATTTTGGAATCCAACCCGAAAATAGCCCGCCGAGGGCGGGCTATTTTCGGGCTTCAAAGCTGAGAGATCGTGTCTGTAGGGCGCAAGCTCACAGGCTTCATTCCAAAATGAGAATTGCTGGTGGCAAAGTGGCCCAATTGCAAGTTAAGGTTTATTTAGGTAAAGTTGGTTGAAAGAGTGACTTTTCCGTGCGCTTCGCACACGAAAAAATGGTCTTATAACAGGCCCTAATTCGATTAAGAAATAACATTGGAATATAGCCCTAGACCAATACTTGTTCAATTAAAGTCGTAGTAACTGCAATATTTTTGATCAGGTCATCCGGCAGGGAGAAGCGTTTTTTTAGATAATTAGGGTTGTTATAACTTAGCCATACCCTGTTGCCAACTGCTTCCCATACCAATATCTTCAAAGGTAGATCCAGAGCGATAGTAGGCTCGGCCACCATCAATGGAGTTCCCGCTTTAGGGCTACCGAATAGCAGCAACTGCATTGGAGGTAGGGACAGACCAACTTTTTTAGCTTCAGCTTGCTGATCAATACAGGCAAAGATAGTGATACCTTTTGCCTGAAGGAGAGCCGTCAGGCGATTAATTGTTTCTGTGACCGAATAGGGGCTGGGTTGGTTGATAATACCGTTACTTATGCTTACTAAATTAGCCTGCATCAATTCGCTCCTGTTCAATTACTTGGTTTGCTTAAAGGGCTAATAAACTTAGCGTTCGTAGCAACAGCCGCTGCTATCAATTGTTCTATGTTCCAGCGATCGCCAGAGTATATCCCAGTCCTGCAAGTAACTAATTCGTTGAAAAGCGAGAAACGCTCTCTTAAGTAATTGGGATCGCTGTAACTCAGCCATACTTGGCTCTCAGGTACTTCCCAATTTAGTACTTGGATAGGAAGATTGAGGGTGATAGTGGGTTATGCCACGATGAGCGACGTTTAAGCTTTAGGATTGCCAAACGGCAGCAACTGGGTTGGGAGTAGACTTAGTCCATTTTTACGGTTTCAGCCTGTTGAGCAATAGGAATAGGCATGGTGATATTTTTGGCTGAAGTAGGTTCTCCAAGCGATCGATGGGTTCCGCTACTGAATATGGGCTAGATTGGCTAATATGCCATGAGTGGACTCCTTCTACGAAACTTGCTCTTAGAAATGTGCGCTGGAGTGTTACGAAAAGGTGAGGTGCCTACTCATTCTTTAAGCCAGGCAGCATGAACGTCACAGTTTCGCTAGTAAGTACTTTGTGCGTAGGGTCAGCTAGTTCAATCAGCACTGTGTGTGAGCCAGGTGCCAAACCAACCAAAATAATCGTTTCACCGCTGGCATCGACAAAGTGCCACGGCGCGTCGTCAACGGTGATGTGGATATGCCCGACGCGCGGCGATACTGCGAGAGCACCTTTGCCGAACACTGGCAACACGCGCAAGTTCTCCGTTCGGTACTGGATAAAGACGCGCCCCTGAGCCAACGGTTCAGGAAGCGGTGGATCAACAATCAATTTGGCTGGTGCTTCGTTTTCAATCGCAATCAAGGGCGATGATCCGCGAATATCTTTGGCGCTTAATGCATGGGCGTTCATGTCGGTTAAGTTCCTGAGAGCGGTGTATAGAACATTTTTTGAACAGCGAAAAATCTAGAATTACAGCTTTAGAGAAGCTATACCTTTGTTTGCTGCAAGTTCCCAGACCGCAGCTACGAATGCTTGGGGATCTTCTTCGGGCAGGTTGTGACCGACGTTTGGAATAACTTGATGCTGCCGGTTGCCAGTGAACTTCGCTGCCGTCGATTTGCCATCTGTTGCTGGCACGATACCATCTGCATCCCCGTCCAACGTGATTGTCGGTACAGAAATGGTCGGTTGCGTTGCGAGCCGCTGCTCAAGCTCCTCGTACATTGGATATCCTGCTGCAAGTCCCAGCCGATGGCGGTAGGAATGGATTACCACATCCACATAGTCAGGATTATCAAACGCGCTGGCGTGGCGATCGAGCGTCGCTTCGTCGAACCGCCAGGCCGGTGAGTTGCGAGTCCAAAGGGTTTTGGCAATCTCACGCCTGTTAGCTGTCAGTCCGGCGCGTCCACGCTCAGTCACAAAATAGTATTGATACCAGATGCCAGATTCGATCATGGGTGAAAGTGGTAGCCCTGCCTTGGCAATATCCTGGATCAGGTAGCTGTTGACGGACACCAGACCCATGCAGCGTTCAGGCCAGAGTGCCGCAACAACGCAAGCAGCTCGCCCACCCCAGTCATAGCCAGCAAGTACAGCCTGATTTAGCTGCAGTGCATCCATCAGGGCAATCACATCAACACCGATCGCAGCTTGCTGCCCAGAGCGGGGTGTTTCGCTATCAAGGAAACAGGTTGATCCATGTCCCCGCAGGTAGGGGACAATCACTCGACATCCGCGAGCAGCGAGCATTGGTGCAATGTCAACATAGCTATCGATGGAATATGGGAACCCATGCAACAGTAGCACCGGAGATCCATTGCTCGGTCCTGCTTCGTAATAACCTATGTCGAGGACGCCCGCATTGATCTGCTTGATGGGAGCAAACTCAAATTCGGATTGTTTGGACTTGTCGGAGTTTGTGTATACGGTACCCATAAGTGTTATTTCTGTGAGCATACTTGCTACCGACGTTTACAGAAAGTGGTAATGGTTGTGTTTAATTGTTTTGAGTATGGGGCTTGTTTATTAGATTGGTGAATGAGGTGGTTACGCGGAGCTTAGTACCAGAAACAACTGCAAAGCATCTTCCCCTCAATCCGCAATCCATAAACAAGAAATAGGTGTAGAGCGTGGATTTGGCATCACGCCATGGCTGCTACAACATCGTCTGTGGACAGAACCGCATTGGCGATATAACCAAAATTGATCAGTGCTGCCTTGTAACCATCCCCCAGGTCCGGATGGCGAGGAGCTGCCGTTGCATCCTTGACGACAAGAACCTCAAATCCCTGTTCAATCAGATCACGCAGGTGAGCTTCAACACAGAGGTTTGCCAACATTCCAAGCAGAATAACTTTGCTCAGGTTGCGCTTACGCAGTTGTAGAACGAGATCGTTGCTTTGCGGCCCATAGACCTTGTGGGGACTAACTACGATCGTTTTGCCATCCTCAATAAAAGGCTTGTAGCAATCGAGCCAATCCGCACCTGATCCTTGAAAACCATCGAGGGTTAAGGGCCCCGTGCGAACAAACTCCTTTACCCCAAGCATCATCTGCTCCAGAGTTCCGGCAAACTTCCAGTTGTAGTCGGTGGGGTAGTAATAGTGTGGGGAAATGAATACCTCAAAGTCTCCCTGTTTAGCAGCTTTGAAGACTCGTTCAATATTCTTAACAGTTCTATTGTCTTTGACACTTTCACCCACCAAATCCCAGGAAACGCCTGTTTCACTTAAGACATCATTTTGTGGATCAATAACGACGATCGCAGTATCGTTTTTGTTGATATTCATATCTCCTCTGATGTGTTCATTTGTAATTGAATAATCTCCTTTCCGCTGGCATAAACCCCGGAGATTTGTACTAAAAATGAGCCATAACGTCTCATTTAGGAGCTGAAACCCCCAAGGTCTTAGCACAGCGGAAAACGATCGCAGCCTATTGGAGACGTTTCTTCAATTCAGCAGCAGCTTGAACAAACAGAGAGCGGACTTCTGGCAGCTCAGCTAAACCATTCAGCAGTCCAAAGTCATGAATCATGCCGTTGTACTGCACGGTTGTTACCTCTACCCCAGCTTCATCGAGCTTGCGCCCATACGCTGTGCCTTCGTCATGCAAAACATCGCTCTCTGCGACCACAAGTAACGTTGGAGGTAAACCTTTCAGTTGCTCAACCGTCGCTTGCAGAGGAGAGGCATAAATATCTTTGCGCTTTTCTGGGTCAGGGATGTACATGTCATACATCCATTTCATCGTGGGTACGGTGAGGAACCGTTTGTCGCCAAATTGCTGATAAGAATTCGTTTCAAAATCGGCAGCGACGATCGGCCACATCATAATTTGTAACTTGATGTGTGGTCCTCCTTTTTCTTTCGCTTTCAAAGCCGTTACTGTTGTCATATTGCCGCCAACACTGTTGCCGACGACTGCTAGATTCTTGCCATCCACACCAATCTCCTCACCGTGCTCGGCAACCCATTTAGTCGCAGCATAAATCTCATTGATCGCCTGGGGATACTGAGCATCTGGCGTGCGAGTGTAGTTGACAAATACCCCTGCAAACCCTGAAAGCACAACCAGGTCACGCACCATGCGTTTGTGTGTCGGATAATCGCCCAGTACCCAACCGCCACCATGAATAAAGATGAAAACAGGCAAGATGCCTTTGACCCCTTCAGGTCGCACAATATTGAGCGTAACCGAATAACCATCGGCGATAATTGTTTTCTCAGACTCTTCAATGCCCGAAAGATCGACTGGGACGGAGGCTTGTGCATCCACAAGAACCTGGCGTGCTTCAATTGGAGTGAGTTGTTCCAGTGCCACACCGCCTGAATTCAGTAGTTTCAGAAATTCCTTTGTTCCTTTGGAAAGACGTGGATCATCTGCAACTTCCAAAAGTTTTGCTGCTTGTGAGTTTACCTGAGCAACCATGACATTCTCCTTAAGTTTATAGATGGTGGATAATCTGCTGAATTGGCACTGTCAAGCTACCTGACTCGACAATGTTCGTTGATGTACAACGCTCGGGAAAGGGCAATCACCGACTACCCTAAATGCTGTTTTAGAAACGCCAACGTGCGATCGCCCGCTAATTCTGCGGCTTCTTTGCGATAAGCGGAGCTTCCTGCACGACTAAACCCATGGCTCACTCCTTCATAGCGATAGATTGTGACCAGCGGGTTATCTTTCAGCCCTTGCTGAATGGTTGATTGAGCACTGGATGGCACATACTCATCATTTCCTGCCATGTGCAAGATTAGCGGTTTCTGAATCTTTGTTGCCTCTGCTAGATTCTGATCAATGTCAACACCGTAGTAACTGACGTTGGCATCCGCATCCGTACGTGTTGCCATGAAATAGGCCAGTTTACCGCCCGAACAAAAGCCCACACTACCAACTTTATCTGTGTCGCTGGGATGCTGCCGTAGAAAAGATAGACTTGCTTTCAGGTCTTCTATGCCGCTATCCCAATCAAACACTCCAAGTAGCTCAAAGGCTTTAGTACGCTGCTTCTCATCGTCGAAATCAAGTTCGATACCGGGTTCTAGCCGCCAATACAAATCAGGTACGAGCACCCGATAGCCGACCTTCGCAAAATCATTGGCAATCTCTCGCATATTTTGATTGACCCCAACAATTTCTTGAATCAACACAATTCCTGCACGCGGTTGAGTACTGGGTGCTGCTAGATAGGCGCTAAAACTCTCTCCAGATAAAGCTGGGATGGTTACATTCTGAACGACTAAATTTTGAGTTATCATGGTGCCCCTTTGAAAATTTACTGGTTAGACGCTGACCGAATTCAACAATGTAACCGAATGCAAGTAGAAAGAGATCGCCAAGCGTCATCAGCACGATTGCAATGAGCACAAGAGGAAGTCACTGCGACAAGATGGTGTACTCTTTAGGGTGGTTAAATGACTGCCAGGTCAGCGATTAAGCCTTCTCATAAAGCCGCGATCGGTTGGAACTGTGACGCGAGAAATTGAGCGATATGACTGGCGATCGCATCCCCCTCTTCCTCTAGCGCAAAGTGCCCAGTGTCAAACAAATGAAACTCAAGGTTCTCTAAGTCGCGTTTGTAGGCATAGGCTCCCTCGACTAAAAAGCCGCGATCGTTTTTGCCCCACACCACCAGTGTAGGTGGTTGATATTGACGCAAGTACGCTTGCCATTCGGGGTACAGCAACACATTGGACTGGTAGTCATATTTCAATGCCAGTTGAATGTCCTGGTTACCTGGGCGATCGAGGCGTGCTTGATCTAGAGTCCAGGTATCGGGGCTGAGGCTTTCTAGATTCTTGGTTCCGGTAGTGTAATACCGTTTCGTGACATCCGCTGTCATCGTCTGGCGCACCCGATCCGCATTCTCAGGTGTCCGGTTCTGCCAATAGGCTCGCATGGGCTTCCAGAAGTCACCCAGCCCCTCCTCGTAGGCGTTGCCATTTTGTACAATCAGCGTTTCGATCCGCTCCGGATGCTGCGTGGCCAGGCGATAGCCAATTGGAGCGCCATAATCCATCAAGTAAAGGCTGTAGCGGTTTAAGCCGATCGCAGTGATAAAGCCTGCCATCACTTCAGTAAGGCGATCGAAGGTGTAATCAAACTCATCCACCGTGGGCATGGCACTATAACCAAAGCCAGGGTAATCAGGGGCAATGAGATGGAACTTATCTGCAAGCGCAGGGATCAGATTGCGGAACATGTGAGATGACGTTGGATAACCGTGCAGCAGTAGCACCGTGGGTTTGTCACGCGAACCAGCTTCACGGTAGAAGATATCCAAGCCATCAACCGAAACTGTGCGAAATGTAGTCATGGAGTTTACTTTTCTGAATGATGATTACCTCCACAGCATCAGGCAGCGATGGGTTGCAGTCGAGACGCGAGGAATTGGCTGATATGGGCTGCGATCGCGTCCCCATCTTCTTCTAAAGCAAAATGTCCGGTATCAAGTAGATGCAATTCAACATCTTTCAGGTCGCGCTGATAGGGATAAGCACCATCAGCGGGGAAAATGTGATCGTTTTTGCCCCAAACAATTAGAGTTGGAGGTTGATACTGACGGAAATACTCTTGCCATTGCGGATAGAGCGGTGGATTTGTGCCATAGCTATACAGCAGCGCCAGTTGAATCTCACCGTTGCCAGGGCGATCGAGGAAATGTTGATCTATTGTCCAGGTGTCAGGGCTAATTGCTTCCAAGTTGCGAACACCATTGGTATATTGCCACTTCGTTGCTTCCAGAGTGGCAAGGTATTGAAGCTTTTCAGCGTTCTCAGGCGATCGCTCCTGCCAGTAAGCCTTAATCGGTTCCCAAAATTCGCGCAGCCCTTCCTCGTAAGCATTGCCATTTTGCACAATCAGAGATTGCACGCGCTCTGGATGTTTAGCGGCAATCCGGTAGCCAACTGGAGCACCATAATCCATCACATAAAGGCTGTACTTTTTGAGATCAATCGCAGCAATAAACTTCTCCATGATCTCAGCTAGATGATCAAACGTGTAGTCAAATTCATCCACTGTTGGCATCGAACTGTTGCCATAGCCAGGATAATCAGGCGCAACCAGATGGAACTTATCGGCCAGTGTGGATATTAAGTTGCGGAACATATGAGATGAAGTTGGGAAGCCGTGTAGCAGCAGAATTGTTGGGTTATCACGAGAGCCAGCTTCACGGTAGAAAATGTCTAAACCATCGATCGAAACGGTGCGATATGTAGTCATGGAATTACTCCTTATAAATGTATAGAAATGGCATGATGACGTTTTACGACAGGTTGGTTTATCTCATATCCTGACGCCGGATCTGTTCCTGAAAATAGTCTCGCCAACTTGCGGGTAACGCTTCCAGTTGAGCCGCGCGACGCAGTAGATCGGGATTATCCTGCTCACGTACATAAAGTTGAGTGATGTCGGCAACCGTGATGTTGTGGTCATCGCGACTGACTAGCTCCAACGTGTCTCCGGTTCCAACTTCACCTTCTCGCAAAACGGAGAAGTAAAAGCCAGTGCGACGGCTGGCGAGAAATCGTTTCACCATATCGGGTCGCCCAAAGCGAATTCCCAGCTTGTAGCAAGGTAATCGCGGTTGAGTCACCATTAGTTCCACACTGCCGATCTGAAAGCGATCGCCAATGTTCAATTCTTCTTCTTTAAATCCCGTAACTGTGAAATTTTCACCAAAGATACCTGGTGTCAACTCTATGTCAGGCAATTCGCTCCGCCAGTAATCGTAATGTTCAAATGGATAGACATAAATGGCTTTATCTACTCCACCATGAACGGTGAGATCCGCCTGTCGATCGCCATCCAAATTGAGCGATCGCACCATCACTCTCGCGTTGACTGGCTCTTTGAAAATTCCAGTGCTAACGGTTTTCCCTTTCCAGTTCACTTCGCGTGGTAGTCCAACATTGACAGAGATGAGTTGCATAATTCACTCCAGTTTGAATGATGGAGGGCTATAACCTCGCCGGGGCAGTAAGCAGCGCTGGGGTAACGGTGGGTTTGATATTCTGGTTAAGACGGAACAGATTAGTTGGGTCATATTGGTTCTTGAGCGCAACCAATCGAGCGTAGGTAGCAGGTGGGTAAGCTTCATGAACACCGTGTTCTCCTTCGTCTGCCAGGAAGTTCACATAGGCAGCGTTGGTATAGGGCAAGAGCGTCCGAAAAACGTGCAGCATGTGGGCATCAAGACTGGTAGCATCAACCGATACTGGTTCGGAATGGGCGATCAACACCATGCCCTGTTTGTCGCGGTGAGCAAAGGCAGTTGCCTCTGGGGCGACTCGACTCATCGCTCCACCAAGAACACGCAGGATGACGGTCATTTCAGGCGACATGACGGACTGAGAGGATTCAACCAACGTATGCAATATTTCCTCAGAGAACGTCTCAAACAACAGCGATCGCCCATGATGTTGCATACCCGGTATCGTCCCGATCTCAGTGAACGAAAAAATGTTCGGATAGGGCATTGGTGTAATCAAGTCAGCGATCGGGGTGGCAATCTGACGTAGGGGAGCCAAAACCCGCTCACCTTCACTGAGGTCGCCCGTATAGCAGACGAAAATACCGACAATCGGTTTTCCCTGCTTCTCAGGTGGAATGAAAGGAGCAGGTGGGGCAAGGGTAAACAGTGCCTGGGTCGAGAGCCCATCCGGGGCGGCGGTTGCTAGACGAACATACTCTCGCAGGATGCGCTCCGCCTCCGTTGCTTCGTAGAAGACGATACCGCCCAGAATCATTCCGCCTGGGTGCAGATCTACCTCAAATGCGGTCGCAATGCCGAAGTTGCCACCGCCACCGCGCAGGCCCCAAAACAGTTCAGGATTTTCATCGGCACTGGCACGCAGGATCTGTCCATCCGCAGTCACCACTTCTACCGATCGCAGGTGGTCAATGGTTAGACCGTAGGCGCGTACCATCCAACCGATGCCACCACCCACGAGTAAGCCACCTACCCCTACATTGGAAGTATCGCCCGCCGTTATTGCCAGACCAAACGGCTGAAGCGTATTGGCAACCTCGCCCCAGGTGAGCCCAGGCTCCAAACGAGCCGTGCGACAAACTGGATCGATTGTAATCGTCTTCAGATTGGAAAGGTCGATCACCAGTCCACTATCGTTGCTGCTATATCCGGAGAGACTGTGTCCGCCGCTCCGTACCGAAAGCGTCATCGTCAACTCCCGCGCAAAAATGACAGCAATTCTGACATCTTCGGCATCGGCACAGCGCACGATCGCAGCAGGATAGTGATCATAGAAACCGTTCCAGACTTTTCGTTCAGCTTCATAAGCAGGGTCGCCCGGAAGAATCAGTTCACCTCGCAAGTTCGAGGTCAGTCTCTCCAGCGCCTGTCTGTCGGCATATTGCTTCTCTTGTGAAGATGTTGTTTGACCGTGAGATGGTCCATTTGAGTTGGACTGAGCTACATCCTGATGCTTTAACATAAGTTATTTCCTGGGATTGTTTGGAGATATGAGAATATTTCTGTTGCTCAAGGAGTTGTGTCTGCGACTTGCTTTAATTAAATCCGCTGCCTTCTCACCGATCATGATGGTCGGTGCGTTTGTATTTCCTGTAGTGATGGTTGGCATGATAGAGGCATCAACCACACGTAGCCCCTCAACCCCACGTACTCGTAGTTCAGGATCTACCACGGCCATTGAATCAATACCCATTTTGCAGGTGCCGACCGGATGCCATAGGGTACTGCAAGTGTCCCGAATGTAAGCTTCAAGTGCTGCATCACTCTGAATGTCAGCCCCCGGAGCGATTTCCTTTCCACGAAACTCATTGAAGGTATGGCTCTGAAACAATTGACGCATTAATTTAATGCCCTCAACCAGCTTCTGCACATCGGCTTGATTTTGCAGGTAGTTCATCTGCATGACTGGCGGGTCTTTTGGATCGGATGATCGCAAGCTGACACTGCCAAGATTTTGGAAACGGGTAAGAGAGACTGCACCCGTAAATCCAAAATTAGCGGGGGTATAACCCGGTGATAAGAATTGAATAGGACCAAAGAAGAACTGTAAATCTGGCGCAGCATCTGGATTGCCCTCACTATGCAAAAACAATCCGGCTTCGGTGCCATTACTGGTGATAGCAGGATGTACATCCTGAACGGCTTCCTGAACAACACAAGTGAGAATGTGATCCTGAAGATTTTGACCAACCCCTGGTAAATCAACGACTACAGAAATTCCCATTGCTTGTAGATGTTCTGCATCCCCAACACCAGATAGCATCAGCAACTTGGGTGAATCAAATGCGCCTGCACTTAAGATCACTTCCTGGTCGGCTCTGACCCGTTGCAGCGTACCCTCCTGCAGATATTCCACTCCAACGGCACGGCTGCCCTCAAACAGCAATCGCGTTACCAATGCCCCTGTCGTTATAGTCAGATTGGGCCGATCGAGAATGGGGAGGAGAAAGGCAGCAGCAGCACTGTGCCGTTTACCATCCTTAACGGTTAACTGATAAGGTCCTGCCCCTTCCTGCTGTGGACCGTTAAAATCAGGATTATAGTCGTATCCCATTAACACACAGGCATCGACAAAGCAGTTGGAAACCGCAGCAGGGGCCATTACATCGGTAACGCTCAACTCCCCATCAACCCCGTGAAAATCCGATGCGCCTCGCTGCTGGTGCTCTGATTTCTTAAAGTAGGGCAAAACATCCTGATAACTCCAACCGGAATTTCCCAACGACTGCCAGTGATCATAATTGTGAGGGTTGCCCCGGACATACATCATGAAATTAATCGAACTGCTGCCCCCCAAGACTTTGCCACGCGAGCAAAACATTTTGCGATGATTCAGGTAGGGTTCCGGCTCAGAGAAATAGCCCCAGTCCACCTCAGAGCCAAGTAAACTAATGCATTTTGCTGGAATCTGGATCTCCGGCTTCGTATCTGGATTGCCCGCTTCGAGGAGCAACACAGTTGTGTCAGGGTCTTCTGTTAGACGGTTAGCAACTACACAACCTGCTGACCCCGCACCGATCACAATATAGTCATACTGAGTCATAGAAATCTCCTGCGTTAGTTCTGTTCATTGTTCCGCGAGGATTGCTACATCTTTATTGGATCCTGTAGGCAACGTTCCAGGAGGACCCAGAAACTCGTCTCCGATCTCGGCAGAAATGCGTTCAAATAGCGCCATATCTGCTGGTTCTGTTTCATCTAACGTCCCGGTTGCTGCAATTAACCGAGCAAAACTGCTGGGTGCAGAAACGACTAATGCACGCGCTGGTTTATCGCTTAACACGCCAACAACATGAGAAATGCCAGGAGAAATCAGAAAGCTTTCGCCAAGGGTTAGCACTACCTTGTTCTCACCTGCCCAGACCGTGAGTTCTCCTTCCAGCACGTAGAGTTGTTCGGAATAGCGCGTGTGGCGATGGAGGGGTGTCATTGTACCCGGAGGGTTGTAGCCCTCGATTAGGTCGTACTGGCCACCGGTTGTAGTGTGATCGGCAATGATGGTAAGGCGGTTGCCAAAAAGCCAGAAAGACTGTGTCATGAGCTTGCTCTTGTTGATATAAGTTCCTGAATAATCGAAGCTAGCTATGTACCAGCGGTGTATCGACCAAATGCTCTGCTAGAAACCAAACTTGTGTCTCATGAGTTCGCAAGGCTTGACTTACTAACAAATCATTAGTGCCACTGTCTTGATTTGCGGCTGTTTTATCGATCGCCACCCGCAATTCCCCAATGATCAACTCATGGGCTTCCAGCAGTCGTGACAACATCACGGGTACTTCCTCAACGCCGTTGGGAGGACGATTAATTTTGGTGACTTCTGCCACATGACGAGGATCAGCGATCGCCACTCCCCCCAATGTTTGTACCCGTTCACCCAATGCATCAATCAACTCAATCTGCTCACTGGCGTGTTTGTCGAGCAACAGATGCAGTTGGTAAAACGTATGCCCGCGCATCAACCAGTGATGTTTCTTGTAAAGTTGGTAGAGAATGATCGTATCTGCCAAAATTTGATTGACCAAGGTGCAGCTTTCGCTGCGGGCGCTGGGGTTGAGAACAATTGGCAGATCGCGCAGAGTACCGTACTGCTGTAGTTCATATCCATGTTGATGCAGTAGAGGCTGGCTGCGATCAACTTCAGCAATTTTACCTGTGTTTTGAGCCGGCACGATCGGATCTCCTAAAATCAGTAATGGGCGTCTTCAATGTTTTTGGATTACTCCACAGCAGAACTTGCTGCTTCAATCACTCTGGCAACCTCTTCTGGATGAGAGATAAAAGGAACATGGCTGGAGTTGACTTCGGTTACCTGAGCACCCATTCGTTGAGCCATGAAACGCTGAAGTTCAGGGTTGATGGCGCGATCGCTTTGAGTCACTAGAAACCAGGAGGGAATTGTTTTCCAGGCAATGTCATTCACTGATTGCTCAAATGCAGCGCTAGCAATCGGCTTTTGAGTGGCTGCCATCACCCGCGCCTCAGTCTCTGATACGTCTTGGGCAAAAAATTCGTGAAACTTCCCGCGATCAACATAGAGAAAGTTTTCTGTATCCGACACGATTGCCGTACTAATCGGAGGTGCTGCGTACCGTTTATTCAAATCACTCGTCTTTTCACCAACATCGGGTGCGAAAGCATTCACATAAACCAGAGCTTTCACCTGTGGATGGCCTGCTGCAGCACCCGTAATCACATTGCCACCATAGGAATGCCCGACTACAACAACAGGACCCTCCTGATTGCTAATCACACGCTTCGTCGTTGCTACATCATCAGCAAGGGAGGTGAGTGGAATTTGCACAGCGGTTACTGTGTAGCCGTCCTGTTCCAACAATGGAATGACGTGTTGCCAGGATGTGCCGTCAGCATAAGCCCCATGCACGAGAACGATCGCAGGTTTAGAATTGGACGATTGAGGCAATTCTTGTGAAATGGCTGTTGTTGAACGCATTGATATCCCAACGACAGCACCTAATGCAAATAACCACAGCAACAATTTTTGAACTGTTTTCCATCTAAAAGCCATCATTGTGACCACCTCTATATTCCTACTAAATTGCTGAAACCTTGGTTCTCATCCTATATAGAAGTTGTGAAATACTTCCTGCTGAAATGCTGGCTAGGATAAGCATCAAAACCCTTAATTATGTGCAGCAACAATGGCTACCATCATTCGCTCAATAGCCCAGTGAGCGGTATAGCAAATTCTATTAATAACCAATGCTGAGGTAGCCGTTACTCCACTTTGATAGTCGCTCTCGATATGATGGATACCATCGTTGAGAAATATTGAGCCCTAAATCATTGGCATACGCTACAAGAGAGCTGTTTTTTAGCGCCTGTTGATGCGTAAACAGTAGGCCATGCATAGAGCGAGTGCCACGGCTTAATATTTATGATTCCTCCTGCCATTGTTGAACCTTCAAATACAGCCCATCTCAGAGGAAAGAGCAAAAGAGATGGAAAGTAATTTGTTTTACCTTTACTCTCTATCCTTTCCCAAAATTGGGAACTTCAATTCGTTATTTGTATGGCTTTAGCTTATAAAACTAATGCTCCTTTGTCGCCAACTCGGAGTTGAGTCTTGGCAGAAACGAAAGGATGAGCACTATCTATCTCTACAACTAATCATCAATCGAACTTAAGTTCAGTTACAGCTTTGCAAGTCCTCGTTTCAAGGCTGTAACCACCGCCTGAGTGCGATCGCTCACGCCCAATTTGCTCAAAATACGGTTGATGTGGAATTTTACAGTACTTTCAGTAATATTCAAAGCCGTACCAATATCATGATTGCTTAAGCCATCCACCATGAGATAAATGACTTCCCGTTCGCGATCGCTCAATACTGGGTTATTCATACGTTGCACCAGCTTGGCACCCACTTCGGGAGGGATATATTGTTGCCCGCTGTGAACAATATGGATAGCATTGAGGAGTGCATCGGGTTCAGCATCTTTGAGCAAATAGCCTTTAGCTCCAGCATGTAATCCACGATAAATATCTTCGTCACCATCGTAAGTCGTTAGCACAATGATGCGGGCATGGGCAAATTCGGCGCAGATGGCGATGGTCGCATCCACACCGCCCATGTGCGGCATTCGTAAGTCCATTAGGACAACATCAGGCTGTAGCTGTCGATATCGGTCGATCGCGTCCTGCCCGTTACCTGCTTGTCCCACCACAGTCATGTCTGGCTCATTCTCAATCATGGCGGCGAGTCCCTGCCGGACGATCGCGTGATCATCGACGATTAAAATGCGGACTGTTGTAGATGGGCTCATACTGCTGCCTCCCGGTTCACAGTGACAACCACTTCTGTACCTTACCCCAGTTGGCTCTCAATTGAGAGCTGTGTTTTGTAAGAAGATCCAGCCGCTAGCGGTTCCTACCAGATGTAAAGTAGCAAAAATAGAATCACCCAAATACTATCCACAAAACGCCAGAACAGGGTTGTAGCACTCACACCAAAGTGACCATGATCATAGTTATGAAACAGGAGCGATCGCCCCAGCATCACGAGTTGCAAAATCACACCGCTCAGCATATGCAATCCATGAAAGCCTGCCAGGATATAGAATCAATACTCTGGACAGTTTTCTGAAACCCTTGATTTTGCGTGCGCTTCGCGCACGCAAAATCAAGGGTTTCAGAAAAACTGTCCGAACTAATGAGAATATAGCTCCCGTTAATCCTGTTCTCAGGCCAAAGTCGAGATGGCTCCACTCAATGCCCTGCCCAATGAGAAAATAAGTTCCCATTAACGTGGTTACTGCCCATAAAACATAGATGCTGATAAAGAATGGGATCGCCGCCCTCCGATGGCTTGAAAATATGAGTGCCAGCAGAAAGGTCAAACATCAGCAGAATCAGTGCGCCTGCCAGTGAAGGTAGATTCACCAATTGCAACAATTGGGCACTGAGAACAGACCAGACAAAGACGGGCATGCGAAAAAAGGTCATACCGGGTGCCCGTAACCAAATAATGGTGCTGACAAAATTGACCGCTCCCATGATGGAGGAAATCCCGATCAGCAAAAGACTCACAATCCAGAAAAGCTCACCGTTAATCGGTGGCCCTGGGGGAAATTGCAAACTCATCGGTGGAAGACCACCAACCCGCCTGAGCCGGGTCATGGGGAAGCAGGTTTTAGGGACGTAGTGGAAACGGCGATCGCAGGGGGCACTTCTAGAGGAAGCTGCACAATCTGCTTCAGGCCCAAAATATTGAGTTGATTGTAAATATTAATGTTTTGAAATGCGATCCAGGCTACTAACAGTAACGGAACGATAGCCCATAAAATTTCCAGTTTTGTGCTTCCCCGCGCAGGATGGCCCTCACTGTAATCACCAGGTTTTGCACGAAAGAATAGGACTGAGTAAAGAATCATACCCACCAGCCCCAGAAAAATAAAGGCTCCAACAGCCACAAGGAAGCTGAACAATTGATCGACATTCTGAGCTTCTGTCGTAGCCTGAGGTGGCATCCAATTATAAGATTGGAGCCCTATCCATCGGCTCACAATAGTAGGGGCGGCGATGGAAGCCGTTAGCAACACATACTCAAAAATCCCCACCATATTTTATTCCAAGAGGTTTCATAACCTTTTCGTGGATTGAGATAATCCTATAGGAAGAACTTAAAGTACCCTGGACGGTTAGGCATCTAACCCCTGGGATAGCAGGAAAGACTCTCAAAAGTAAGAGGCAAGTTTCACTAAAATTTTACTTTTATATGAGTCATGCTGTACAAGACAAAAGCTGAGATGCATCCCAGTTTTGTAGGTTGAAAATCTGTTTTTGTGAGTGCACCCTGAGGGATGAGGTATTACCTCATTCTCTTCCACCGTTTCTACCTTGAAAAAGCAAACAACACTAACAACACAAAGCTAAGAGAGAAGGCTGTAATCAGGGCATGCTCAAATCGTCGGCTAAAGAAACCTACAATCGCTGCAATGATTAAAATAAAAAGAACTGCACCAATATAGACAGCCACTTCTCCACCGTAATCAATCAAGGGATCAGATTGAGCCTGTGGAATAGACCTCTGAGCTTTAGATTCAGATGCAATAATATAACGGTATGCAAAAATGTTAAACGTAAAAATACCCATAGAAGATATATAGCGACTGATGCTCATTCGCTTCATCAATAAGTACAGTGCTACACTTCCAAGGAATACATCGAGGATCAACATTAATACAGCCCTACATAACACTAAATGCCTGCAAATCTACATAGCAAAACGCTTATTTTAGCAGTATCTCATTAGGATTCTCACCCTACCTGAGTAGGTGTACTGCTGAATTATGAATACCAAATTCATTTCTTAAGTGAGCTCCAAGTGTTCCATGAAGATATAACGCGCCTAGTAGAAATACGCCAACTAACAAGTAGCTCCACTGCACTTGCCTGGAAGCATTTACACGCTAGTGGTCTGTCAATGTTCAAGTGTGGGGTTATCCCACACTTGAACATGAAACTTGAGGATTTTTTGAGGGGTCGCAGACCCCTCAAAAACTTCTTGACAGAGTACTAGTGGTACCGTTGTAACCCTCGCCATAGTGTCATTCCTTCAATCACAGCAAGTAATAAAACTCCCCCGATCCCGTGCAGCAATAGAACCGTAGCAAACGTGATGATCGCTGCTGCGGCAAGGTTGTACCAACCCACATCATAAAAGCGTGAACGGAAAGCAGGAAGTGCCAGAAATTTGAAGATGGGTTTTCCAAAAGAAAATAGTGTTCCAGCCATGCCAAAGGCGATCGCCAGAATCACCAATTGAGTGCCCAGAAAAGTCTGAAACACGACCAGACAACTCAACAGCGTAGCCGCTCCTAGATAGATGGGGGAAACTTTGAGCGGATTCTGCCGACGTATTGCAAATCGCCAGGCTACAATAATTGTCGATAATACGGCCAAAGACCAACCTGTGACAGTATGTAGATTTAGAATTGATTGAGCAGCTTTATAGGGCTGTGCTAAGCCTGCCTCAAATTGACCGAAGATAATAACTGGAAAAATCACAATTGCAGCGAAGAACAAATTCCAAAAACTTACCTCAAACAAGCGATGTTGGTGCGCTACATAACCCCAAACATCACAAACAAACGAAAACAATACCATCGCAATCACAAAGTAAACCAGGATGGGATGAATAGGATCAGGATAGGGTAGGTTTTGCTGATTGAGAGGTAGATTGAACATCTCCTTACCGACTGTCAATCGGGTTAGCCTCATCTGTTAGACTGCCTGCATTATTCAACAGAATAGTGAAGTTGGAATGAAAGGTATCTATGCCCTCAGGTAGATAAGTAATTAGCTTCACATCCTGCCTCTTTTTCGTTTAGCGGTTTTTAGCGCCGCACAGCGCCGCTGAAAACGGTACCCGAACGTGGCGCGCTAAGTGTGTCATCATCCCGCCCAAAAAATGAGTAGCTTTACTTGCGATCAAGTGGAAGTCGGACGGTGAAAATGCTACCCTGCTCTGGCTGGCTTTGAACATGAATGCTACCCTGATGGGCTTGCACAATAGCTAGAACGATCGCCAATCCCAAAACTGCCCCTCCTGTCCGCCGGGAGCGATCGCCCTGAATCCGGTAGAAGCGATCAAAAATGTGACGTTGATCTTCAGGGTTAATCCCCACACCCGTATCTTGAACCTGAATGATGGCATAGTTCTCACTCCGGCTTAGGGCGGCGAGCACCTTACCACCTACAGGGGTTGCTTGAATTGCATTATCAATCAGATTACTAACCATCCTATAAAGCTGCTCTTCGTTGCCAACAACCGTTATCGGTTCAGAAACTTGAAGATCAGCACTCAGCGTGACTTCCTCTGCGATCGCCAAATAACCCAATGACGAATATATTCTCTTTTTCATGTACATATTCTTCAAGAACTACTCAATCTGCCCATACGCTTCTATAAAATTCCGATACTCTGACAAGTCAATCTCTTCCTCCTTAATCGTTCTCATTAAGGGCTCTGCAAACCGTTTTACCATGTCTGTCCCACTTCAGCCATACTCAGCTTAACTCCGTGCTGTTGCAGTAGTTTTACATACTCGCTCGCTGCATACTATACTCCCTGATCTGTATGATGGATTTCCGGTTGTCCCCTTGCCAACCCTTTGTTTAAGGCTGTCATCGTCAAGCTCACACCCACACTTCTTGCAGAATGTCAATCCCGGATACTGAGTGTAAACCCATCCATCAACACGGTTAAATAAACAAACTCCTGTTGCAGCCTGCTGTAGGTGATATCTCCCACGCAAACCTGATCCGGCCGCACGATCGCCACCTCCATTACCAGGTTGGGATACCGCTTGAAGTCATGGTTGTTGGTGGTTCGTTTTCGCTTGGCTGGACGCTTGCCTGCCAGACTTAACTCCCGCATCAATTGAGCTACCCGCTTATGGTTAATTTCATATCCCTGGCGATGTAGCATGACAGTGACATGACGGTAGCCATACGTCGGATATTGCCCTCTAGGGCACCAGGCTCTAAACGTTTTCCAGCTTTCTTTTCGCTCCCCCGTTAGTTGAAAGTTAGCCTATTCAGTAGTTTGGGAATTCTAGGCTCAGCTTTACCTTGGTTCACCCAGGCTTACATCGGTGGTCTTGCAAATATGTTGTTATTTCTTAGAGAAGCGACGTAGCGCTCTACTTAAAAACCACAGCATGTCTGGAACATCACTCTACATCAATAGTCGCGTTGAGTTATTGACCATGCTCTTGGTTCTTAAAAAAAAGCTCTCTCTCGTTCAATCTGGTATCCGCCTGCAAACGCGCTATTCGTGGCGAAACTCGATTGGTACAAAATTATTCATTTATGTTCTAGGAACTTCACTTTTGGCATTGGGTGGCACCGCTTTCTTCTTCTACACCAATCTAGAAGCGCGAATTAGGGGAGAGATTCAGAGCAAACTCAACACGAAAGCAGAGTCTATTGAAGGACAGCTTCAAACTGCAAGAGCGATCGCACAAGATTTGTCGGCTGCCTCTCAAACGCTGGATGAATCGAACATAACTGATCCCAACGTCTACAAACAGCTTGTTTTAAACACGTTTAAGAAGCGTAGTATTCCACTAATGATGGGCTTAGGGATAGGACAAGCGGAGTTTGAGCTAGTGCCAAATCGAAAATGGTTTTTGCCTTATTTCTTCTTAGATCAGTCAGTTCCTGATCAGTTTGGTCAACCATTACCTGCTCCTAATCAACATATTCGCTACGCGGATTTAATAGACGATCGCTATTTTGAGCAGCCTTACTATACAGAAGTTATTGCAGCTAAAAGACCCATTTGGGTTGAACCCTATCATTGGTATGGGATAACATTGACGACCTGCGCTGCTCCTATTTTCAATCGCAGTAATGATGTGATTGGTATGGTTGGGGTGGATGTTAGTGTTACCACCTTAGGAAAAGAGGTTAATACCTCAGTCATTACAGAAGGTGGATATTTCGCGATTTTGAGTGCTCAGGGGCGCTTGTTAGCCTATCCACCCAATCAGCAACAGGCGAAATCACTCGCAACGTTTGAAGATATTCCAAGTTTGAAGCAAGTTTGGTCACAGATTAATCAAGGACAATCTGGGTTGGTTGAAGTTGATGGACAATATTGGGCATATCAGCGAATTGAAGCGACTAATTGGATTGTACTGGCGGTAGTTCCTAAATCGGCGGCTCTCAGACATGTTTTGCTCTACACCATTGTAGGAGCTGTAGGAATTGGGATGATTTTGTTGTGTGTTGTTGCGTTGTTTGTTAAACAGCTCAATCAACGCCTCAATCCAATTTTAAAGCAGTGTAATGACCTTAAGGTCGGCCGAACTCAACGCTATCTCCAGGAAAATCAGGACTTGAGCCTCGCAGCTACTCCAAGTGAAGATGAAGCAGATTATCAATCAGGCGATGAGATAGATGTTTTGGCGGAAACAATTGATGAGATGACGCAACAGCTTCAGGCTGCTTTTCAGTCTCTGGAGGAAGTCAATGCTGAGTTAGAAAATCGAGTTGAAGTACGAACGACTGAGTTAAAACAGGCTCTTCACAACTTGAGTCGAACTCAAGCGCAAATCGTTCAGAGTGAAAAGATGTCTGCGTTGGGCCAGATGGTTGCAGGGGTAGCTCATGAAATTAACAACCCGGTTAACTTCATTCATGGTAATTTGATCCATGTGCAGGAGTATGCACACAATCTATTGAATGTTTTAAACCTTTACCAGAAGTACTATCCTAAACCCGCTGATGAAATTCAAGCCGAGGTTGATGAGATTGACTTAGAATTTGTTCAGAAAGATCTGCCCAAAATGCTTGACTCTATGAAGCTGGGCACCGATCGCATTCGGCAGATTGTTTTGTCGTTGCGTAATTTTTCACGAATTGATGAAGCTGAGTTCAAAGACGTCAATATTCATGAAGGCATTGATAGTACACTGTTAATTCTGCAACACCGCTTGAAGGGCAACTCAGAACGTCCAGCTGTTAGAGTTCAGAAGGACTACGACGATTTACCTTTAGTAGAGTGCTACCCTGGTCAATTAAATCAGGTGTTTATGAATATTTTGGCAAATGCGCTCGATGCGATGGAAGAACGTAATGCTAAACGCACCTATCAACAAATTGAAGCTGATCCAAGTCAAATCACTATTCGGACATCAATGGTGAATGCTCAATGGGTGCAAATTTCGATTGCGGATAATGGATTAGGCATGCCAGAAGCCATTCAAAAACACATCTTCAATCCGTTCTTTACAACAAAGCCGATCGGCAAAGGAACAGGTATGGGAATGTCTATTAGCTATCAAATTATCACCGAAAAGCATAGTGGTAAGTTTGAGTGTTTCTCAACACCGGGAGAAGGAACCGAATTTCTAATTCAGATTCCCTTTGCACAACAGTATCAAACTGCTAAATAAACAATTTGGCATACCCATGTGACATGAAGCTTCGTTCTTGGAAGGCTTTATGAGCAGAAAACTTGGCTCTAAAACGACGGTGGCGTTTGGTACAGAGGCCCGAGTACATTGGCATCAAGTTATCCTCTTTTGCATGCTGCCTTACGGGTTTAGCTGGCTGTGGTGGGCACCAATCGTTTTGCCAGAGACTGGATGGACTGTTGCCTGGTGAACGACTGCCCGATCTGTCCCAAAATCCCGGACTAGCCCGACAAGGACAGCTTTTATTTGCCCACACACAGTGTAATCGTCTCACCATACGTATTACCAGAATTGGTCGGATCGAGCCGAATGCTAATTGCGCTAAATCATTCGCTCATCCATAAGTAGGGTTGAGAATTGCGGAGGTGGGCTGAAGCAGAGCAAACGCAGATTGTGCTAACACCGCATGTGCAGCTGTTGTTGGGTGAATTGCATCCCAAAAGAAAAATTTATCCGTATAACCCTGAAAATGGGCTAGCTGTTCAAGTTCTATATCCTTAATGTTGGTAAATCCACATTCTGTAGGTTTGTCAAATACCCGCTTAAACAATGAAGCGACATCAAGCAGCGTGATGCTGGTATTGGGCTTTAATAATGGCTTCAGCGTTTGCAACGCGGCTGCTAAACCTGAATTATGAGCTTGAGTCAGAGCAGTGAAGGGGGCAGAACGTTGATTCTGCGTAGCGACTGGCAGGTCGCCTAGGTCTGGCAAATTTGCTACTAGAATATGTCGAGCATCCACGTTAGCGAGACACTGAACGGCATGGATGATATTAGCGATCGCTTCCGTAGGATTGGTTGCACTTCCGCTGAGGTAATCGTTTGCACCTGCCCACACGATGTAAAGCCCCTTTGGATTCGCTGAGTGCTGATTAAGCGAGGTGACAAAAGCATCAACCTGTTGCTGCAAGCCCGGTAAATGAGCTGGATTATCAGGAATGTAAGTATTCGTACTGTCTGTATTTGCTCCACCTGTTGCATAATTAGTGTGATGATCAGATGGGATTTTAAGCAGATGGGCCAAATACTCGATCCAAACTAACCCATTGGAAAAGCGTCCTTCAAAATAGGGAGGTGAAGGTGGAAGCCCTTCTCCCGTAGCTTTTTGTGTGATGGTAAAAGAGTTGCCGATATCTGAGAGGCTGTCACCAAATACGTAGATCTGATTGAATTCACAGTGGTTGTCGTGTTCTTCAAGCCAATTCATCAGTGATGACAAAATACTTGGCGTGTGATCAGTAGATCTTGAAGTAGAATCAATCGATCGGTAGGAGCTTGTAATCTCATGTAAGCTAATCATGGCCGCGTTCTCCAAAAATAAATTCAGTGAAATAGAGTTATATCATGTCGGGTTAAATGCTTATGATAAAAAGTGGCGCGGCGCAAAGCGTCGCGCCACTTTTTATCATAAGCATTTAACTTTACTTGTTATTAGGGGAAGGAATAGCCAGCCTACTTTGGGAAGCCAGAGCAACGGTCCTTTAAATATCGGCTTCAGCAACAGAAGGTAGCGACAAATCTCTTTTCCCTAGCTTTTTCTGAGTCTACAGATGCTGTTACTAATGAACAGGAATATTTCCGGTTGTTTTAGCTTTCTTCATGCCTAGAAGGGCAGTTCCGCTGATTAGAATTAGCAGCCCTAGTAGGTAGTAGCAGTCATCGATCGCCATTACAGTTGCCTGCTGCTGCACAGCTTGAGCAATCGCAATAGTAGCCTGTTCACTGGCAGTGGCGGCATCGGCTCCTTTACTCATAAAATACTGCATCATTTCTTGAAGCCGCTGTTGAGTTACTTCATTGTAGAGACTGACATCTCCTCGTAAGCGCTCGTAATGGAATTCTGAACGATGCTGGATTACGGTTGCAAAAATGGCATCTGCAAAGGAACCGCCTAGGTAGCGCACTTGGTTAAACAGGGCACTAGCATCACTTAAGTGCTCTCCTGGAATTCCGGTCGTTGCTAGAGCAGATAAGGGAATCGTGATTAAACTTTGCCCGATTCCTTGAATAAACTCTGGTAGCATCAATTGCGGAGTGCCGGATTGAGCGCTTATGTGAGAATTCATGAAATTACTGATGGCATAAATGGCACATCCTACAGCGACAATCACCCGTGAATCAACCTTGGCTTGAATCAGAGGTAAAAATGGCATTACCAACACTGAACCAAATCCAACCCACATGAGGGTCAGCCCAACTTGATAGGGCGTGTAATGCTGTACAGAGTCTAGATAGATTGGCATTACATATAGAGCACCAAAAATGCCACATCCAGCGACAAAACTGATGAAACTAGCAAGGGCAAGGTTGCGACGCTGCATTAAACGCAAATTGATAAAAGGGCGTTTTCTGGTCAGTTCGATTATCAGAAATAGGGTTAGGGAGGCAATGGCAAGCATTGTCAATCGGACAATGAACGGCGAACTAAACCAGAGATCACGGTTTCCCTCCTCCAACACGGTTTGTAAACACGCTAAACCGATCGCCATCGCTGATATGCCTACCCAATCTCCTCGCTTCAATTCACTTAATTGCATGGGTTCGCGCTCGATGAGAAAGAGGCACGTTGCCAGCATCAAGATCCCAGGGACTAAGTTGATATAGAAGATGTACTGCCAACTATAGTTATAAGTCAACCAGCCACCTAGTGCTGGTCCAATTGCAGGCCCGGAGGTGACAGTCAAGCCAAAGATTGCCAATCCGATCGTGTGCTTTGAGGGTGGTAAATGACGCAGTACGTATGCCATTGCTACAGGGACAAACGCACCTGCAAAAAATCCTTGGAAAGCACGAAAAGCAATCATTTCGCCTAACGTTGTGGCATTAGCACAAGCAATGGAAAAAACTAAAAATAGAACGGTGCTAAGCGTCATATACCAACGGGTAGAAAAAATTTTGCCCAACCAACCCGTTAATGGAACGACGATAATCTCACCTATCAGATAAGCAGTAGCAATCCAGGACCCTTGATCGAGGGTGGCAGATAACGCACCCGTCATATCTTGCAATGATGCATTCGTCGCAGTCACATCTAAAGATGACATTAATGCGCCTAGATTCATCCCTAGGACTGCTAACCAGGTTGATGCGGAAACAACATTACTCGATTGTTTAACCTGTGCTTTGATCATTATAGTTTTCTCTTCTCCCTATCTCTTCTTAAATGGAGCAATGCTAAATTTTAAGCAATCGAGCTTTTATAACATTAGGTTTGTAGCTATCTATCTCCAATCAGAACGCCAGGAAGAAAAACGAGATTAACTCCGATAACAACTTGAGAAGCAGATTTAATAAAATTTAGCTGGAAGAATCGATAGTGGGTGTGGGAAATAACAATTAACTTAATACAACAACTCCAGATGATTCCCGTGCCAACTACTGCTGAAAGCTCAACAACAAACCCCACTAGAACTTTTGAGTTGCAAATACGGCTGCAAAGATTGGTGCCAGGGTAGAAACAGAAGCATCCATGAATCCTTCTAGCCCAGGTTGAACGACCCAAAGGGCAAAAGAGCGACGATCGCCAAGCAATTATCTGTAGTTGTAGGACGGTAGGCTACTTCTCCTAAATAAGTTTTATTTTTTATTAGAATCTTTCTAAAGGTTCAATCATTTCCCGTATTAACCGTTACTTCAACCGACATTCCGGGCGTGATGCGGCTTTCATAAGCTTGAATACTATTACGATCAAAGGTAATTTTGACTGGGATTCGCTGCACTACCTTTGTGAAGTTTCCGGTAGCATTATCGGGCGGTAGCAAGGAAAAATCTGAACCGGATGCAGGGGATTGGCTGTTGACTACACCTTTAAAGGTTTGACCTGGAAATGCATCCATATGAATATCAACTGACTCTCCAGGCTGCATCTTGCTCACCTGTGTTTCATTAAAGTTGGCAATAATCCAGCTGTCATCACTTACTACAGAAAGCAGCGGTTGATCTGGTTGAATTCGTTGACCAACTTGAACAGTTTTGTTGCCAATTCTGCCTGCAACTGGCGCCTTAATCAGAGTGTAGGACAGATTCAGTTGCGCTTGTTTGAGATGGGCAACTGCCGTTGCAATTTGTGCTTGGGCTGCTTCAAACTGGCTGCGGTTAACTTCGGTTTGTTGTCCACTGGCTTTTGCCTGCTGCACTTTACCCTGTGAATCGACTAAATTGGCTCTGGATTGATCAATGCCATCGATGGCTGATTGATACTTCGCTTTTGCCTCTACAATTCCCTGTTGCGCCGACTGTGTCTCTGCCTGAGCCACCTGATAAGCAGTCAGAGCATCATCACGCTGCTGTTGAGGAATTGCCCCTGCTTGGTAAAGCTGCTCGTAGCGCTGGTAAGTAATTTTGACATTGGCTTCCTGTGCCTGGGTTTTGGTGAGTTGATCTTGTGCCGCTATAATTGCAGCTTGCGCTTGGTTCACAGCCGCCTGGGAACTGGCGATGCTAGCGATCGCCTCTCCCACTGCCCCTTGTGCCTCGGTTGTATTTGCTTGAGCTGTTTGAGATGCCAGATTAATAGTGGCTTGAGCGGCACTGGCTTGTTGTCTGGCATTTTCTAATGCTGCTTGCGCCTGCTGCACCACAACTTGATAATCTTTTGGATCAAGTCCAATCAATAATTGTCCTTTTTGAACATCCTGATTATCATTCACATCGACTTGAACAACAGTTCCGGCAATCCGGCTACTCACAGGATGGATATAGCCCGTTACATAAGCATCATCAGTTGATTCATGGGTTGCAGTATAAGACCACCAGCGATAACCAACAATCCCTAAAGTGGTTGCGATCGCAATACCCGAAACAATCAAAATGCGCTTCTTGCTAAATTGTTTCAAAGATGAAGATTTATTTGACAGATTTTCTGCACCACCTGTCGCACTATCTAATTTATGAGGAAAAATAGAGGTAAATGGTCTGCGAAGCCGCATGAGAATTTCTCCAAGAATCTGTGGATACAATCTTGCAAAGTCGCCAGAAAATCTTACTGGATTGTTGAGCCAATGGCCACAGTTTATAGCTTATTTTGTGTCAGATGAATGAGTGTTAGGTAAGTTTAGCGACACTTAAGACATTTCACCTGCCTTTAAAAACATGGGGATCGATGAATTAAAAATGGTGCCTGTCCTAATTCAGCTATTCTGCAGCATGACGCCTAATTGCCACCGCACCGCTGTCACATCTAACCCTACCAAATGTGGTTGTGCCGCAAAGGTTTCTAAGTAACGAGTGATCTGCATCATTCGCGTTTCTCTAGGCAGCCATTCCAGGGATCAGTTCGATAAATTTCACTTGAGACATCCTGTTCTCTTGTTTCTAATCTGTTTCAATAAGTAAAATTCAATATCGATGATAAAAAGTAGTACGGTGCAAAGCGCCGCACTACTTTTTATCATCGATATTGAACCCGATATGATATTAATCGGGACTACCCAAAGCTTGCAATCGCCCTTTGTTTGCGGATTCCTTAAGTTCCTGTTTAAGCTATCAATGTTTCCTACACAAGTTTGCTGTTTACCTCGAAACTGAAGATAGTTTGTTCTACAAAGGCGTAAAGCTATAAGAGTTTTTGAAGTTTGTTGATCGGTGTCTTTCTTGGGGTGGTGCCAGATCTTGTCGGGATGATCGGGCTCATACAGAAGCGGCGATCGCAACATAACTCTTCAATAGTGGCCCAGTTAGTTTAGTTTATTGGAGGAATCCGGCATGAAGTATTTAGCTATTGGCTTATTGTCATCTATTTTGTTGTCAAGTGCTGCCATGACAACCGCCGCCAAGGCAGAAACAGTGGAAGTGACGCCATTTCAACTTCTTTCTCTGGCCCAAGACGGTTATCTTCAGGATCAGGGAATTCCTGAAGGCGGGAGATTGATCGATGAAATTGAAGAGGGGCGGGTGACTTCTAGTCAGCTTATTCAAGCTGGGATTGATGATGGCCGCTTGATGCCTAACACGATCAATGATCGAGCATATTCAGAGGCAGTTGAACTTCAGATGAGAACGTTAAGCAATGGGGATAATGGCTCGGGTAACTAGGTAGTAGCTTCTACTGCGTCACCTTCAAGTAGTATCCATACCCCCACAAGTAATATAGCTTGATGGGGGTATATGGATATATTGCGCATCCCATTCGCATTGTCATAATTGCGGGTAAAGTTAGAGCGGTAGATGAAGGATAATGACACAACCGTGTTATTTTTCAAAGCGGATAATCTATATACCAAACCAGAAAACTTTTATTCTGGCAGAATGCGTCGATGTGTCTAGCAGTGATTTATGTGTATTGATTTTCTTGTGTCAATGATCTCCGTCTAATCAGGGTAACAAGTATGACAAATCGGAAATCGTCTCTTGTATGGTTAATTACGGGTAGCTCAACGGGCTTTGGTCGCGCTCTGGCCGAAGCAGCATTAGCTCAGGACGATCATGTTATTGTAACGGCTCGTGATATTAGCAAAATTCAAGACCTAGAACATCAATATCCGCAAACGGCAAAGGTAGTTCGTTTAGATGTCACCGATCAAGCAACAATTCAATCGGCTGTGCAAATTGGTCTAGCAGCATTTAACAGAATTGATGTGCTGGTGAATAACGCAGGATATGGATTAATGGGTGCTGTTGAGGAAGTGAGCGATGAGCAGATCCGCAATCAGCTTGAAACTAATTTCTTTGGCCTCTTGAATGTAACCCGCGCCATTATTCCCACATTTAAGAAACAGGCTACCGGTCACATTTTGAACCTCTCCTCAGCAGGCGGACGAGTCACATTACCGATGCTGGGCCTATATCATGCCTCAAAGTTTGCTGTGGAAGGGCTTTCAGAAACCCTGGCACAAGAGCTTAAACCCTTTGGCATCAAAGTGACGATCATTGAGCCAGGAGGTTTTGAGACTGACTTTGTAAACCGATCGATGGTGACGGCAGTGCAAATGCCAGAGTATGCCCCCTTCCGAGAGCAAATGGCTGCGTTTTCTCTGGAGCATCCTCAGGGTCATGTGCCGACAGGTGTTCAGGCAATCTTAAAAGTCGTAGAATTACCTGATCCACCCCTTCATTTAGCGATCGGCCCTAGCGCGCTACCAATGATTATCCAAAAGCTTTCCTCAGATATTGAAGAATATCAGCGCTTTGAGGATATCTGGCAGGATTCTACCGCCAATGCGAGTGAGGCATCAAAGCAGTCCAATCTCGCCCAGAAGGTTTAGAGCGTATGATGGCACCCATTACGACACCATTTGGGCAGCATTCCACTGCGGCTGAGATCGTCAGAGGAATCGATCTGACTGGTAAGCGGGCGATCGTCACCGGAGCGGCATCGGGTATCGGCGTAGAGACAGCAAGGGCACTGGCTCGCACCGGGGCTGAGGTAACACTGGCTGTGCGTAACGTCGATGCTGGAGCACAAACGGTGCCTGACATTATGGCTACCACCGGGAACCACAACATCCATGTCGCCCCGCTTGATCTAACTGACCAAGCTTCGATCGCCAAATTCATCGCTACGTGGGATGGTCCGCTGCATATCCTCGTTAATAACGCAGGGGTAATGGCATTACCCGAACAGCACACGCCCGAGGGCTGGGAAATGCAGTTTGCCACCAACTACCTCGGACACTTCGCCCTGGCACTCGGGCTCCACGATGCTCTTGCTGCAGACGGTGCTGCACGGATTGTATCCGTCAGCTCTAGCGGGCACCTAGCATCACCTGTTGTGTTTGACGATATTCATTTTGCGTTTCGCCCCTATGACCCACTGCTAGCCTATGCTCAATCTAAGACCGCAAACATTCTCTTTGCCGTTGGTGCCACTACGCGCTGGTTTAGAGATGGTATCACCGCCAATGCCCTAATGCCTGGAGCGATCGCGACTAACCTCCAACGCTACACGGGTGCTCTTAAGAGCCCACCAGAGCGGCAGAAAACACCGGAGCAAGGCGCTGCTACCTCAGTTCTGCTGGCGGTCTCTCCACTGCTAGAGGGCATTGGTGGACGTTACTTTGAGGACTGCAACGAAGCCATGATTGTCACAAACGGCAATGGCTACGTGAGTGGTGTTGCCCCCTACGCCCTCAACCCAGACAATGCTGATCGGCTTTGGGCAGAATCATTGCGCCTGTTCGCCTGACTCAGTGTTTTTGAACAGGAGAATCACGACCATAATCACGAAACCACATTCTCAAACAGGAACCATTATATGAATCCAAATGGTCTTTTATTGCAGCCTGGGCAGGGAGAGTCTTACTGGGTATTAGGCGACTTGTATACCTTTAAAACCGTCAGCAAAGATACAAGTGGAGCGTATTCGCTGATGGAGATGATCGTTTATCCCCAGACTGGTTCACCGCCTCATATCCACAGCCGCGAAGATGAATCTTTCTTTATTCAATCGGGAGAAATTCAGTTTCAAATTGATGGACAAATCCTTGTGGCAACTCCTGGAACTTTCATCTACTCGCCTAGAGGGCAAACTCATCTGTTTACAAACATTAGCGATCAACCGGCCCAAATGCTGTGCTGGGTTACGCCTGCTGGACTGGAACAGTTTTTCATGGAGATTGGTAATCCAGTGGATGATCCCACGGCACCGCCACCCCCTGTTACGGATGCAGAGATCCAAAAGACGATCGCCTTAGCTCCCCAATACGGTCTAACCATTTTGCCTCCTCCACCATCCATTAGTAGCGAGCTGGAAGCTTGAACCAGTAGCAGTTCGCAATCTAAATAATCAGAAGATTTCAGGTCCATGACAACGATCCCAATTGCCCCCGGTGAGTTATCTGGCAAGGGAGCATTGGTTACAGGTGGAAGCAAAGGCATGGGCGAAGCATTTGTCAAACGGCTGAGGCAAGCTGGCGCGACGGTCATCACAACCGCCCGCTCAGTCCCTGATATTTAGTTGGCAGCGTTATCCATTCAAGCAGATGTCAGCACGTCCGACGGGGTGGAGAAAGTTGTCAAAGAAGTGTTTGCTCATTTCGATGGTGTGAATGTCCTGACCAATAATGTGGGTGGTTCTTCTGCACCTAGCGGGGGTGTACTTGCTCTCAGTGCTGAGAACTGGCAGCAAACATTTAATGCGAATTTATTCGCGGCTATTCGCTTAGATCGAGCGTTTCTGCCCAAGATGCTAGAACAAAATTCGGGCGTCATCATCCATATTTTATCGATTCAGCGCACCCTACCGCTTTACGATGCAACTCTGGCGTACGTTGGAACTGTCTGCTGATAGCGGCATAACACGGATTTGAAGCACTCGAAAAGTAGCCGATACAGCAAGCAACAGCCAGAAGACTTAGTTATACTCATACAAAAATCATTAAGGAATTCACTGTTATGACTGCAACTAATGGCATCATCAGTCAGCTCAGTCTCTATTCAGTTACCGACACTATCGATCGCTTAGAAGCCATCCTTCAGGAAAAAGGTATCACCATCTTTGCCCGCATCGATCAACAGGCAGAAGCCGAGAAAGTTGGACTCAGCTTGCTTCCAACGCAGTTGTTGCTGTTTGGTAATCCGCGAGCTGGAACCCCAATGATGGTGGCAGAACCAACAATTGCCCTGGATTTGCCTCTGAAAGTTCTCGCTTGGGAGGCAGTTGATGGAAAGGTTTGGCTAAGTTACAACGACCCCAATTATTTAAAGCAACGATTTTCACTCTCCGATGAATTGGTTGAAAATATTGCTGTAATTGCGCCATTAATTCACCAAGTACTTCAGTAAATAATTCACTGAGTTTACGATATTTCATGTTAATTGCTGTAATTGAATGTCATTTAAACTATCGGAGCTAAAGATTGCGGTCTGGAAACTCACATCGAAGAAACGTTGATACTTCTCCAGAGTTATAACTCTGTATCTCCTTGAAAAGACCACCCTTCGGGGCCACTCTCAGAAACATAGCCACCATGACCAGATATACTCCGTGCACCACCAGGGCCTCTGCCCAAACCGTCAGTAGCATTACCAGACCATCCCCATTGATTGCGATCGAAAACGAAGCACCCACTCAGCTGATTGTCGATCCACCGCTTGCTAAACCGCTGGCTCAGGGTTGTATCTTCATCCAGCATCGGACGGAGAACCTGCGTACGTTGCCAGTGTTTGGCAAAGGTGCCCTGAAAGCATCGCCGCGCATCGGACATATCCACATCGCCGTGGATGATGCACCTTGGCATTTTGTCGATGCCAGTGATGAAACAATCATCCTGCTTGAACCGGAATCTGGCTTGCATGAGGTGCTGACCGAGCTAGCTGGCCCAGTAAACAGAGCCATCACCAGCGAAACGGTAACGTTCATGTTGCCTGGTCCTCAGCGAGGATGGAACAGTGGACACTGAATACTACGACGATATTATTATTGGTGGCGGTAAGGCTGGAAAAACGCTGGCACCTGCACTGGTTGCGAACGGGCGGAAAGTCGCGCTAGTCGAACGCAGTTTAAACATGATTGGTGGTGGGTGCATTAATGTCGCTTGTATTCCTACCAAGACGATGGTGGCGAGTGCTAACGTTTCCAACACCTTGCGAAATGCTGCTGCTTATGGAGTTAAAGCTACTGCATCTACCGTTGATTTAGCAGCCGTGATTCGACGAAAGCGATCGGTCGTGGAATCTGCGCGTGCAGCGAACTTGCACAATTTAGAAACTGCTCTAGGTCATGATCTGATTATTGGAATGGGGCGGTTTGTCGATTCTAAAACGATTAAAGTAATAATGGCTGAAGGCGTCACTCGACACTTCACGGCAGAGCGATTATTTATCAACACAGGTACACGACCCTTAATTCCGTCGGTGCCTGGGCTTGAAGCTGCGGGATTTCTGACGAGCGAGTCAATCATGGAGCTGGAACAGTTGCCGGAACATTTAATCGTTCTTGGTAGTGGTTACATTGGCTTGGAATTTGCCCAGATGTTTCGGCGCTTTGGCTCGCGTGTTACTGTGATTGGACAAAGTGAGCAAATCCTATCCCAACAAGATCCTGACATTGCGATCGCCGTTCAAACCTTGCTAGAACGAGATGGCATTGAATTTCTGATGAAGACGAAGGTGTTGAAGGTCGATCGTGTGGTTCATGACATCGTTCTTCAGCTTCAAGTTGCTGAGCGGAAGATCAACCTTCAGGGATCGCAGTTACTCGTTGCCGTCGGTCGGTCCCCAAACACGGACAGCTTAAATTTAACCGCTGCAGGTGTAGCAACCGATGCCCACGGATTCATTCCAGTTAACGATTGCCTAGAAACGAACATACCGGGGATCTGGGCGTTAGGCGATATTAATGGGGGACCACAATACACCCATATATCGCTCGACGATAATCGTATTATCAAAGCGAATCTGATTGATGGAAGCAGCCGCAGTAGGCGCGATCGCCTGGTACCATCCTGTCTATTCATTGATCCAGAACTGGCTCATGTGGGTTTGACTGAAACCGAAGCACAACAACAAGGGTATGCTATTCGAGTAGCGAAGCTGGATGCTTCAGCCATTCCCAGAGCGAAAACATCGGGTCAAACTGATGGAGTGTTGAAAGCGATCGTGGATACCACAACGGGTCGTATTCTCGGTTGTTCCCTGTTATGCCATGCAGCAGGTGAAGTGATTTCGACGGTGCAGATGGTAATGTTGTCCCAAATGCCCTATACCGTTCTACGTGATGGCGTTTTGACCCATCCTACCATGGCCGAAGGATTGAACTTGCTGTTCTCAAAGTTGTAGGCGACGATGGTGGGCTGGGCGCTCAGTTTGCCAATCCCAACCTTCGTCCTTTGATCCTCGTGGGAGATGGCGCATTTCAAATGACAGGAGTGGAACTGTCTACGATCGCTCGCTACGGCTTAAATCCGATCGTCATTGTTTTGAACAACGGTGGCTATGCGACAGAGCGTCCTATGCTGGATGGAAAATTTAACGTCATTCACTCTTGGCGCTATAGCCGGATCCCAGAAATGCTGAATGCAGGTCGGAGATTTGAGATTTCGACAGAAGGGGAGCTAGAAACAGCGCTGAGAGAAAGTCGGATACATACTGAAACTTTCTGCATCTTAGAGGTGCATATTGAGCCGCATGATATCTCAGCCGCTTTGCAGCGAATGACGAAGGAACTCGATAAACAAATTCATCGCTAACTTAAAGCACTCTAAATGGGAGAAAGGCAGAGTCCTCCCTTCCCTCTGAATTATTGGTGAGCGGAATGCGGCTCACTATGCTGCCACATCAATGTCTAATGTCTGTGGATGCGTTTAATACCATTTCAATATGAAGCTGCGCCAAATAGGGCTTCGAGAATGAAATCGTAGGACGTCAATGACGCGATCGTATCCGGGGAGAGTTTCTCGAGTTCTGAGGCGAGGAGTTTACGCAGTTCCTCCAGGGTTGGACAGTTGATCCAAGCGAATCGTTTTTTAAGCAATAACCAAAACCGTTCAATCGGATTCAGTTCTGGAGAATGAGACGGCTGAAACGTGAGGATGATATTGCTCGGACAGATCAAGGCATTCGCTGTGTGAGCCGAGGCTTGATCCACTTGAATCAGGGCAATGTCCTCCCCCAATTCCTGCGATAGGAGGTCTAGAAACTGTTGGAAGCACGGGCGGTCGAGGTGGGAGAACTCATAGAAGAAACTGAAGCCTGTCAGCGGTTCGACCACCCCATAGAGCCAAAAGCAGTCCCGTTTCCATTGCGTTTCTCCGATAGGCTTGACGCCGCAGGCCGTGATCAATCGCCCCGGTATTGTTTTCAAGCCCAAGCGGGTCTCATCCTGGCATAAGTAACGAACGTGCTGCCCTGGTTTCGCTGAGCGTTGTAGCCCTTTGAGCATCAAGGCAATTTTTTTTTGAAGCCATCCAGTTTTGCGGATTCCTGCTTCAGGGCACGGGGACGGGGTACTTTCGGTTTTGCTTTCAGTTCGTAGCGCACCACTCGGTAGAGCGTGCCATACTCCACTGTTAACTGACAGGTTTGCTCCAACCACTGTTGGATCTCTGAGTAACTGTGAAACCCTTCAGCTTGGGCTAATCGAGCTTTCAGTTTCTCCAGGGCTTCCCCTTGAATTTTGGGAGTGGCACCCGGAGCATGACGGGTTGCCAGTAATTCCTTCAGTCCTCCTTGCTGATAGCGAGTAAGCCAGCGTGTGATCGTGGAGTTGTTGCGTTGGCACCGCTCTGCTAGTTCACCGCGACTGCTCACCACTCCTTGCTTTAACCACACCAGCATCTGTAGGTGTTCCTTTTGGCTCACCGTACGAGCCTTTTGCAGCGATTTCTCCAACTGTTCCAGACTTTCGCTCACCGTTACTCGAAAGGGGCGTCCTCGCATGGCTGTTGCACTCAAAGGGAACCTCTTTATTTTGACGCAGCTTCATATTTAATTGGTATAAGGATGCTGCTCAGTCCCAGTGGAACAAGACCAACTTGATGCCGCGGCTGAAAGAGACCAAGTTCCAGCTTTAGTTGTGGTTGGCAGCCATGACTTTATTTGCTCACCCCTCCATGCCCATCAACTGCATACGGGAATTGTAGGCTCTAAGTTCATTTTGATTGAGAAGGCGGGTTATTTTTCCTGATTTGAACAACCCGATCCATTTTTTAGCAAAGTGAAAGAAGGGTTAGCCGCCGTTTAGTATTGCCATGAAGCAGGAGCCACAGAATGACAGGGTTCATGAAAGAAGCTGGCATGGTGTTATTAGGAGGTTGGGTTGTTGGAGTGTTTTTGGCCGACATGAAGTTAATCCCTCCCGTACCGCCATGGTTGGGTTTGATTAAAGCAGTTGGGGTTTTGCTGGGTGTTGAGTAATGGTGATGAAGACGACTCATTCCTTTGAGATAAGGCCTATCTTCACAATCTTGCCTGGTTTGAATTAACTGACTTCTGAAGAATAGGAATTACCTATTTCGAACCAAGTAAACCACATTTGCGCTAAATGTATGGAACTTCCAATCTTAATTGAACAGCTTCTCACTTTTCTCAATGGCTTCTCGGGCTGGGGGCTTCTGGTGCTTAGAGCCATTTGGGGAAGTCTTCTCGTACTGTACGGATTACCAATGGTAGAACACCCACTTTCTGACTAGATCTTGGTGGAAAGCCCTCAGGATTTCCAGGGTTTCTACAAATGAACGTATCAAACTTTAATTTTTGATTGAGGCTGGGGGACAGCCAAGGTCGTAAAAACAATTCAGTAATCACCTTGTTAGCAAGTGTCACGCTAAACTCGATCGTCGAGAAAATTACAAACTTATCCTGGTTTTATCTATGAAAATAAGAACTACCGGTTTCGACAGTAAAGGTCTGAAGTGTTCCGTCACATTTTACACGCCGGATGAAGCTGCATCGGGCGATCGCTATCCAGCGATTGTCATGGCTCATGGCATTGGCTTGATCAAAGAGATGGGTCTGCCGCAGTTTGCTGAGTTCTTTGTTCAAGCTGGATTCGTCGTCACACTGTTTGATTATCGCTACATGGGTGCCAGTGAGGGAGAACCACGTGAGCAAATGCTTCCTAGCGAGCAACATGAGGACTACCGCAATGCCATCACCTGGACCCAGCTCCAACCCGAAGTTGACCCTGAGCGCATTGGTCTCTGGGGCTTCTCCTATAGTGGCGGTCATGTGCTGCATGTGGCTGCATTCGATCCGCGTGTGAAAGCGATCGTGGTACAAATGCCTACGGTGAATGCGTTTCTTAACTCCCGCCGCTTAGCCTCCCCCCTTGAGCTCGACGAACTCAAGAAAACGCTTTTAATTGACCGGATAAAACGGTATCAAACCGGAGAGGTGAGCTACTTCCCCTTGGTTGCCCCGCCCGGTCAACCCTGCTTCCTGGCAACACCTGACGCATTCGCTTGGGCTGAATCGGCTAAGAGCGCCAGCGAAGGACGATGGAAAAATCGGCTCACTTATGAATCAATTGAACACTGTCTCTACTATGAATCGGTTCCTCACCCTGAAGCAATCTTTCCAACCCCACTCTGCATGATTGTGGGCGAGAAGGACTTCCTTGCAACTCCCGACTTGGCCGCTTCTGTCTATGCACGGGCAATGGAGCCAAAGTCTTTCACAGTTTTGAAGGGCGGGCACTTTGACGGCTTCCAGGGAGAGGGCTTTAAGGTTGCAAGTACAACTGCCTTGAGCTGGTTCGAGAAATATTTAAAGCAGGCTTGAAGCACCTGTTTTGGAAGCTACCGTTCTCGTAAAGTGTATCGTCTGAATGCCAAGACGGCTCGATTGTTCTGTCCTATTCGCGTCAATGCAGTCTCTCCAGGCATGGTGCAAACCGACCTGTGGCGCAATGTGAGTATCGGTGAAAGTACTATTAGATCCTATGTTCATCGCATTCTTAGCCAACGAGCCATGAATCATTGTGCTTAAGCCGTGATTATTGCAGTTAAGCGTGGGATTGTGAGTTTGTGAGCTGTACTCAGGTTTGAGTTTGGGCCCAACTTGAGTTGCATCTAGATTTCCATGTTGAGATGGAATGAACAACCAATCCTATTATGGTGCAAAAGTTCCAACTCTGAGTGGACGAAAAATGAGAGGCAATTGCCTATAGTAGGCTGATGCTAACAAGGGTAGCAAAGCGACCCAGTTGTCAAGCAATGTTTATTTAACACAGTTTTTAGAGAAGCTGTAGGCGTAGGCGTAGCCCGCCGCAGGCGTCGCTTGCGCGGTAGGACGCTTTTCTCCAGGGGTATCAGTAAGCGACGAGCATGACCCCAAACCGCTACTCGTTTCTCTGGCAAGGCAGCTTATTAAGCCAGCAAAAACCAACCTGAAAAACCGAGGTGAAAACAATGGCTCAAACTCTGTGTTCTCAACCTATCCCCATTGCTTCAACAGATGCGTATCACCGGCAGAACAACGATGAACAACCCCAGTCTTATCTCTCATCCGTGAAGCGTAGCCGCAACCGAGGTGTGGTTTTGTCGCCTCAGGGCTGGCAAAAGTTGATGCAAGCTGGAGTATTGTACGACGAATTAGGATGCCGCTACACTTACGAACAGTTGAGTGAGCGATCGAATCTGACTGAACGCACTGTCAGCCGATTGTTGACCTGCGAAGTCAAAGTTGATAAGAGTACGCTTAAAACATTTTTCCGGGCATTCAACTTGTCGTTAGAAGCAAGTGATTATACCTTGTCCAATAGTCATGGAACCGGTGCTGTAACGTCTAAAGCTCTAACTGATGCGAAACCACCAACGCAACCAGTTGACCTTGATCAACTCGTCGAAGAACTGAGTCAATTGAGGCAGCGCATGAGAAAGTACGAGCGGCTGTTCCAGCAGTTGAAGCTGAATGAGAACTCTGTTAACCAGCAGTTGGAGCATAGACTGTTCGCTGAAACTATGTTGCGTTAATGGGGCTGTTGGTTTTCATTCACAATCTTGCAACAACAGGATGATTTTTAGTATTTCAAATGGCTCAGAGCATCTGCTAATTGAACCAACCGTTTCAATTAATATTTCACGAAGGATAGTTTTATGACACGTATACCATTATTAGCCAAAAATGATTTTGAACATTTCAGAGTTTTAGATCAGGTTGGTTCTTTAAGTGACTCCTCTGTCAACCATGCCTTCACTCATGTTGCACAAGAGGTTTCTAATTTACTGCAACATACTTACCTGATTCAAGCTGGTAGTGGCGATCAGGTTGGAACAATTGCCATTCGGGCGATCGAGCCCGAATACAGGCATATTCTGACTGTTGAACCGTTGACTGAGCGCGAATTAGAGGTACTGCAACTGATTGTAGACGGGTACAGCAATGGTAGAATCGCGCAAAATTTGTGCATCAGTGCGGGTACGGTGAAAACCCATGTTCGCAACATTTTGAAGAAGCTATGTGCTAGCGGTCGCACTCAAGCAGCAATTCGGGCCCTTCGGTCGGGTCTTGTTCACTAAAAAGTCGATGTCATTGAATTCTTAACGGAGATAAAACCATGTCAGACAAACAAGCTGTAAGCATTTTCCCATCCCATGTTGAGGCAGAAATCGCCGTCTTAAAACTGCAAAGAGCAGGCTTCGATATGCAAAAGATTTCGATTATTGGTAAGGACTATCAAACCTCTGAGCATATTCGTGGCTTCCTCACCTGGAAAGACACAGCTAAAACTGGAGCTGGGGAAGCGGGATACTGGGGTACTTTCTTTGGTGGGTTATTCGGCATTCTCACAGGAGTTGGTTTGCTGTTTATTCCAGGAGTTGGCCCGGTGATTGTGGCTGGACACGCTGTCGGAGTGTTAGCAGGTTGGATCGAAGGGATGATTGTGGGTGGTGTGGGCGCTGCTGTTGCTGGGGGACTGGTGGGTGCTCTAGTTGGATTGGGAATTCCCAAAGAGCAGGCTCTGAAGTACGAGACAGAAATCAAAGCCGGTAAGTTTATGGTAGTTGTCTCAGGCACGGATGAGGAAACGGATCAGGTACAACAGATTCTGCAAAACGCAAATCATGAAATTCCTCGATCTGTTGTTGCTTAATTCAATAGTCGGGGTTCTCCTTTACGTGCTGCTCTACACTCACCGGTTAAAACGGCATCACACCCAGAACATTGTTCTAAGAGGAGCGGTCAGTGCTATTCCCCCCGGTTATCTGGGCAGCAGCAGGTGATTTGAGTAGGGCAGCAGGAAGTTTGTTTGCGATCGTACTTTTTGACACCGCCCCATTTCTGGGCATAGGTATTGTTTACATAGTGTTGTTCTTGATGAGTTATCGTCAAATCTGGTGTACGAAGAAAGATTAAGCGGCGTTCTTGCTGATGTCGGTTTTTGGGTCTACTCGGATCCCATCCTTGAATTTCACTCCTTCAATCACCTCCC
>NZ_JAMPLB010000048.1:0-52455 GCF_039962325.1 Leptolyngbya sp. PL-A3 | reverse complement strand
ATCACGCAGGGGATGTTTTTGGCGACGGGTCATAGCAGGGCACCCAAGGGTTCCCTACTATCTTGACAGCCGCCTATAAAAAATGGCGATATTCGAGTCAAATGACCCACTAGTAGGCTGCGGTCTAAGTTCGCAACCTATGTTTTGTGTGGGGTGCGAAGCACCCCACACAAAACATAGGTAATGGATTTCTGCCTCAGCGTACTAGTAGGCTACGGCCTAAGTTCGTTGCCTATTTTTTGTGGTGGGGTGCGAAGCACCCCACCACAAAAAATAGGTTGTACACTTCTGCCCCAGCCTACTAGTAACAGGGCTCTACAACACCCAATTAAGAATATGGGCGATCTTTGACGGTAGCTCCAGAGCGTTGAAAGGTTTTGGAATCATTCCGTCCACAGGTAATGACTGCCATTCTTCGCCATGTGTATGGGTTTGAGCGGTTAAGAAAATGACAGGAATGTGTTGAATTTCCGCATGGGCTTTTAGCTCTTTGAAGGTCGCTACCCCATTCATCTCAGGCATGATGAGATCCAGTAGGATGGCGTGGGGTTGGTGCGTGCGGGCGATCGCTACTCCCTCTTCCCCCGAACTAGCGGTCAACACCTGCCACCCCGCTGTCATCTGGATGCCAAATTGCACAACGGTTTGAATCGTTTCTTCGTCGTCAATCAGTAAAATCCGTCGAGCCACAATACATTCATGATTCACAATCGGGTTTAGCGACAGGCAGTGTGAAGGAAAAGGTGCTGCCCTCACCCCAGACACTCTCGGCCCAAATCATACCGTGATGTTGGGTAATAATTTTACGGCAAATGGATAATCCCAGGCCTGCTCCTCCTTTACGACGAGAGTGGGGATGGGCCTGCTGAAATTCCTCAAAAATCCGCTCCAACTGATCAGGCGGAATTCCTTGACCCTGATCCCGAACCTGGAACAGGGCGGCGCTTTGGCTAGCCGTGGAGGGCTGTTCTTGAGGAGATGACAGGCCCGGTTTAACTGTCAGAGTTAGCCGGACGGTTCCCCCAGGAGGTGAAAACTTGATGGCATTACTCAACAAATTAGTTAATACCTGCACGAGGGCATCGGGGTCGGCCCAGAGTTTCGCATCAACAGGCTCGGATACAAGGATGACCTGCTGCTGCTGGGCCAGGGGCGCCATGGCGGCGATCGCCTGCTCCATCAGCGGGGCCGCTGCACAAATTTGGGGATTCAGCACCACCTTACCTGCTTCAAACCGTTGCAGGTCCAACACATTCGTCACCAATCGCATCAACCGCTCGGCGCTCTGGTCAGCGATGGACAGCATTTGCTGCCCCGCTGCCGAGAGGGAGCCAAGTTGACCTGTCGCCAGAATTTTTAGGGCGCTATGCAGAGAAGAGAGAGGAGTTCTCAATTCATGGCTGATGACTGAAACCCATTCATTCTTGGCCTGCTCACGGCTTTTATACTCACAGATGCCCTGATGCAAATGATGATTGGTGACTTGCAATTCGGCAGTACGGGCTTCCACTTCTGTATCGAGGTAATGGGCCCATTGCAGATGGGTGAGAGCCAGGCTGACTTGATCCGCCAGTTGCCGCATCAGATTTAGCTCAAAATCGACCCACTGCCGGGGACGGCCGCATTGATGAGCCACTAATAGCCCCCATAGAGCATTCTGCCTGCTTGCTCTGCCCACATCATAGGCAATGGGCACCACTAACTTAGCGGTAACGCCGAACTGTGCGATAAAGTCCACTAGGCAGGGTGCCAGCCCGGCCCCTGGGTCATGCACGTCAGCGATCGCTCGCACCCGCCCAGCCGCATATAGGTGCTGAGCACTGCGCGGAAACACCTCCTCCGAAAAGGTCTGATGCATCAGGACGGGAACATAGGGCAACGTAGCTTCGCTGACCGCTTTGCCAGAACCATCGGGCAAAATTTGGTACACCAGCACCCGATCTGCTTCTAAAATGCGCCGCAACCCTGATACCAGGCTATAGAGAATGTCGTTGAGCTGTGTTGCCTGTCGGATTTGTTGGGTCAGTTCGTTACACAGGGCCAACCCCTGCTGATGCCGCTGCAGTTCGGCTTCCATAGCGGCTCGTCCCGAGTGAATGGGGTGAAAGCGCACCAGATGGGTCTGGGCGATCGCCCGTGGAGTCAGTGTATAGGTAACCTCTCGATAGGTTCCATGGGGGCTCAGGAGCAGCAGCTCACCACATAAGGGGTAGCCACTGGTGCACTGAAGGGGAATTGTGGCGACATCAGCTCCAACGCCACTGAAGTCGGCTAGAGCCTTACCCAGAAGGCGATCGCGGGGTATACCAAATAGATTACAGGCCGCATCGTTGAGGTCAAGGAAGTGGCCCTGGTCGCTGAGGAGGGCGATCGCCTCCTGAGCCTGCACCATTGTGACGGGCAAAAACCGGGAAGACGCAGCTGCGATTGCGGAGGAAACCCGAAGCATCCCTCAACTCCATGGCGACAACTTGGGAAAAAGCGCTCAGATACCTATTGTGTTACATGAATTTTGCGAGCGTTGTTTATTCAAATTATCGGGAGCTTTAAGGTATGTGACGCAGGTGTAGCAAAAATTAATCAAAAAAGCCGGCATTACTGAATAGGGGAATGAAATGGAACGCCAACCCATAGTTCAGCGCTCCATTTCACTTCCCTATTCAGCAATGCCAGACAAAGTCGATTGTAGTGGGATACTTTGCCCCGCCGTTAGTCTAAGGAGGTTTCTGCATAAGAATTTACCCAGAATGTTGGTGCTTTGCCCGCTTAGCGGGCAAAGCACCAACATTCTGGGGGTAATTTCATTACTGGAAATCTCCTAAGTTCTAAGAGGACAGCCCGTTGAATAGGAATGGCGATCTAAAATTTTGGGAAAAACGTAGATGCACCCTGATTTAGGTTGCATTAGGAGCCAATAAAAGCACGCAAGAGAAACTACATTTGACAAGTTTGCCATTTCGCAAAAAAAACAGCTTTTACTTGGCGAGCAACGCTACGCAAAATAAAAGCTGTTTTCAGTCTGGGCTATGGAGTGAGCTAAAACTCACCCCATCGCTATTTTCTACAGTTTCGTGCCGCACTCGGGGCAGAAGCGATTGCTGGGCTGATTCTCGGCACCACAGTTGGTACAACCAGTGGGCTCAGTAGCCGCTTCAGAAGGGCGCTCGGGAAGCCCAATCATCTGAGCGTTGCTCTTGCCGGGGGCCACCATGGGATAGCAGTTTTCGTTACGCTTCACAACTACATTCAGCAGACAAGGGCCGTCGTGAGCAATCATTTCGGCGACGGCTGCGGTCAAATCTTCTCGCTTGTCGATGGAGATGCCTTTGATGCCGTAGGCGTCAGCCAACTTCACAATGTCGGGTGCGCCGGTCTTCATGTCCGAGCAGGAGTAGCGCTCTTCGTAGAAGGTTTGCTGCCACTGGCGAACCATTCCCTGCCAACCGTTGTTGACGATGACCACTTTGACGTTAATGCCGTACTGAGCCAGCGTTCCCAACTCTTGCAGGTTCATCTGAAAGCTAGCATCGCCGCTGATACAGATCACTTCTTCCTCAGGCAGCGCCACCTTCACACCCATCGCAGCCGGAACCCCGAAGCCCATAGTTCCCAGGCCAGCGCTAGAAATCCACTTGCGAGGGCCGTTCTTGAGGAACTGAGCAGACCACATCTGATGCTGCCCTACATCAGTGGTGTAGTAAGCCTCAGGTGCCTGACGGCCCACTTCCACAATCACTTCCTGAGGGGATAGGGAATCCTCGTAGTGAGGCACGACCAGCGGATAGTCTTGCTTCCAACGGTTGATGCGATTGAGCCATTCCTGAGTCAGGGTCGCGTCGGGGTGTACACCGCTTTCGTAATCACGGCGTAGCATCTCAGACAGTACATAACGTACGTCGCCCACGATAGGCACATCGGGAGTACGGTTCTTACCGACCTCAGCGGGGTCTACGTCGATATGGATGACTTTGGCATGGCAGGCGAACTCGTCGAGCTTCCCCGTTACGCGATCGTCGAAGCGAGCACCAACAGCTATCAGTAGGTCACACTCGCTCACAGCGTAGTTGGCGTAGGCGGTGCCGTGCATCCCCAGCATCCCAACGGAGAGAGGGTGATGCTCGTCAAAGGCCCCTTTGCCCATGAGAGTGGTGGTGACGGGAAGGTGATAACGCTCTGCCAGGGCTTTGATCTCGGCGTGGGCATCAGCACTGATGGCACCGCCACCCACGTAGAGCAAAGGACGACGGGCCTGACGGATTAGCTTAAGAGCCTGATTGATCTGACGGGGGTTACCCTTGACCGTGGGCCGATAACCGGGCAAACGGACTTCACCGGGTTCGACGGGGGTGTAGTCAAATTCTTCGAGGCCGACATCTTTGGGGATGTCTACCAGTACGGGGCCGGGACGACCAGAACGGGCGATGTAGAAGGCTTCTGCAACGATCCGTGCCATATCTTTGGTGTCACGAACCACATAGGAGTGCTTCACAATGGGCAGGGTGATGCCGTAGATGTCGGTTTCCTGAAAGGCATCAGTACCAATGGCGGCACGGCTAACCTGGCCGGTAATGACCACCATGGGGATGGAGTCCATCTGGGCGTTGGCGATGCCAGTGACGAGGTTGGTGGCACCGGGGCCGGAAGTCCCGAAGCATACACCCACTTGCCCAGTGGCACGGGCATAGGCGTCAGCGGCGTGCGCGGCTCCCTGCTCGTGGCGCACCAGGATATGTTGGATTTCGCCCCGGGCTTCGGCGCGATACAGTTCATCGTAGATGGGCAGAATGGCCCCGCCGGGATATCCGAAGATATGCTTGACCCCATGACGGCGCAGGCTGTCAATCAGGGCGAAGCCTCCGGTTGCCCGGACTGGACCAGTAGCCTTAGAGGATGTGGCGGTGTTAGTACCAAGGGCGATCGCCGGAGTAGCAGGGAGCACTTCTTGCATAGGTCTAGATGTATCGCGTGATGCAATAAATGTTAATTTCTCAGTCTAGTGCTGATTTGGCCAGCCTGTCGAGATCTAAAACTTGAGCAAATGATTACGCTGGACTTCTATCCTCTGGTGAAAATCCTTAAATTCGTGCTGGGGATCACGATATTCCGTTCTATTAGTTCAGGAATGGTTTGTTGAGCCTGTTGCAGACTTCCCCTTAAAAAATGTTGTTTTGTCATCGTTTGCCAGCTTTTAATCTTGTTTGAAGCCTTGCTATGTCTGACTTTTGGATGATTTACTGGGAAGTTTGTGTCAGAATTTCATGAATAAAAACTGCGGCAGTGGTGTGGCTACGGAGGCCCCAACCCGATGTTCGCCAGCCAGAGGTTTGCTGGGGCGATCGCCACAGCTCCAAATGCTCGACTGCTGGGTCGGCATAGAAATTCAAGGTTGAGCTGCCCGTGACTTGGGAACTCCAGTGAGTGAACCTATCGTGGCTGAGGCGGTAGATGGGGAAGTTAGCCCAGGCAGGGACCCCCCAACCATCTAAAGCGATGAGGTAGGCAATCTGGCCACCCTGCATTTGCCATAGATGAGCAGCTCCCATCGCTCCAACGACGCCTGCACTGAAGGCGATGATTTGTAGGGGAGGAGCTGAGTGAGGGTGAGGAAGCGATCGGCGGAAAAACGTCAGCACCGCCAGGGGAGAGTAAGGCTCTTCCTGGGATGCGGGAAACACGGCTACGGTTTCGGGTGCAAGCCCCAAGCCCGTGAGGAATGCCTGGGTTAATGCGGGATCATGAACCCCAGGGCAAATGAATAATGTCATAGACCTATCTACGCTTTAAGTGCGAGCTTGTGGTTTTATGCTCAAAACCTTACTGCATTGTTGCTATGACCCGAGACAGCTTGCCCCTGGCGGAGTGGAGCTTGGCCCCGTCCCGCTCCTTCAGGTACAAGCTTTGGAGGTGCATCCCACTTCTGTAAGTGAAGCTCCAAATTTGCAAAAGTGGGATGCACCCCAAGCTTTGTACTGATGCCTATGGAATGTGGATTGATTTTGCTACAAGATAAATGTCGTTTTGAGCTAGGGTCTTAGCAGAGCAACTTACCCCCTTCCCTATGCCTGAGCCTATCCTTTACGTGGCCGTTACTAACCACGGGTTTGGTCATGCGACCCGTACCGCATCTGTGGTAGCTGAGATTCAGCGGCAGTGCCCGGATATTCGTATCATCATTACCACAACAGCACCCCGGTGGTTGTTAGAGTCTTATATTGAAGGGGATTTTGTTCATCGGCCCCGGGCTTTTGATTTGGGTGTGGTGCAAAGTGATAGCATCACGATGGATAAAGCGGCCACTCTGGAAAAGCTGAACCATATTCGAGAACGGGCTCGAGCTACGATTGCCTCTGAAGTGACGTTCCTGAAGCAGAATCGGGTCGGGCTGATTTTAGGAGATATTCCACCTCTGTTGCCACCTATGGCTCGCGCCGCCGGGATTCCCTGCTGGATGATGAGCAACTTTGGTTGGGATTTTATCTACCGGGATTGGGGCGAAGAGTTTTATGGCATTGCGGATTGGATTGGAGAGTGTTTTGGGCAATGCGATCGCCTCTTTCGTCTCCCCTTTCATGAACCGATGAGTGCCTTTCCTCATATTGAGGACATTGGTTTGACGGGAGGATCGCCCCGTCATAGTGCTGAGGAGATTCGGCAGCTATTTGATCTGCAAACTCCGCTAGAAAAAACGGTGCTGTTGACCTTTGGTGGGCTGGGATTAGCTGAAATCCCCTACCAGGGGCTGACGCAATTCCCCGATTGGCAGTTTATTACCTTTGATCAAGACGCGCCAGAGTTACCGAATTTGCTTAAGGTCAAGACTCGGTTTGGCTCAAAATACAGACCAGTAGATGTGATGCCGGTGTGTGGGCGAGTGGTATCCAAGCCGGGATACGGCACTTTCTCCGAAGCCTGTCGCACAAATACCCCGCTCGTTACCCTGACACGCCGAGACTTTGCGGAGGCTCAGGTGCTGATTGATGGGGTGTGTGACTTGCTTCCTCACCAGATACTGGAGCCGCATGAGTTTTACCAGGCCAATTGGGAATTTCTGCATGAACCGTTGACCTCGCCGCGTCATCCAAATTCAGTGACCTGTGATGGCAATGAGGCGATCGCCCGTGCCGTCATTGATTACCTGATGCCCTAGAAGACTTGTTTTTCCTTGCTCAAAGCACTACAAAAACAATCCTTCAAATAAGTCCTGATCGTTGGTACTGTTATGCCCCACCATCAACAACTACTCCGCATTCAAACCCGAGGCAAATCTCTGCACAAAATTACCCGTGAGGTTAATGCTGTGGTTGCCCAATCAGGGGTTCGCACCGGGTTGTGCAATTTGTTTTTGCGCCACACCTCCGCCAGCCTCATCATTCAAGAAAATGCTGATCCCGATGTGCTGACGGATCTGGAGAATTTTCTGGAGAAACTGGTGCCAGAAAGCTATCCCTATATCCACAGTACCGAGGGCCCAGATGATATGCCCGCTCATATTCGCAGCGTGCTCACCCACACATCTGAGCAGATTCCTGTAGGGCACGGCCAACTCATGTTGGGTACCTGGCAGGGGATTTACCTGTGGGAACATCGCGATCGCAGCCACCAACGGGAATTGGTAGTACATGTTTGGGGAGATTGATTTCTCGTACTCCTAAAGCCAGAAGGGTAATTTTTCCATCGCTCAACGATGGAAAAATTACCCTTCTGGGTTCTGATGCAAGATCTGAACATATCTCATTGAACAAGCGAGCGGCATCTAATGCTGCCGTTCGCTTGTTCAATGAGATATCTACTGTTTTTAAGGAGATTTCCAGTAATGAAATTACCCCCAGAATGTTGGTGCTTTGCCCGCGAAGCGGGCAAAGCACCAACATTCTGGGTAAATTCTTATGCAGAAACCTCCTAAGCAGTCATCCGACTGGCGTAGAAAATTATCCCTCCAATGGGTGAGACGTTTGGATGAAGTAGTTTCGTAATGCCTCTCCTAAGATAAAAGCATGACTGAAAGAGGAAATGGGTTATGAAACTCTCCTATCGCGGTGTGAAATATGAAGCCAAAATTCCTGTTGTCGCTACAGAAACAGGTAAAGTGATTGGTCACTATCGAGGTGTGGAATTGCGTTCCCAAGATGTAAAAGAGCGATAGACGCAGGCTCATTGCTTCGTCAACTGTCTTTAGCTTTTGACTCCCTGAGAAACCGAGATATCCCGGCCTTTACAAGGGCCGGGCTTTTTTTATAAAGCCTGCTTTAATTCGCTTTAATATAGCAATGTGTAAGTGCGTTAAGTACAGCAACGGTGGTGTGGGGCACGAAGTGCCCCACACCACCGTACTTAATCAACCCGTACAGCGCTATAGTGCGATCGCTCGGTTAGTTGGGTTTAAGTCTAAAAGATAGAGTCAGAACTTACACATTGTTATTGGAATAGTATGGAAAACACACCTCATCTAATAACAATGTGTAAGTTCTGAGAACCTGTTTATGAAACCCTTGTAGCAGGACTTGAAGACCAACCAGTTGGCTTTTTCTACTTTCTTGTGCATAAGTGATCACTACTGCACAGTTACTTAAAACGCAATTTGAAGAACAAAATCAAGAGAGTTAGCAGTAATGTAATGCCATTCGACAGAATAACTGGTAAGGCTTGAATTGATAAGCCATAGATAAACCATAGGAGAATCCCTGTGGTAAATGTTGCTAACCATGCCATAGAAATATCGCGAGCCGAGCGAGACTGCCAGGTCTTTAATAATTGTGGGATGAAGGCGGCAGTGGTGAGGGTTCCAGCTACCATACCGAGTAGGTTTGTAAATTCCATAAGGTTAAAGTTTGGCCAATTTTGGGCTTAGGATTAATGCGTGCAACGCAAATGCAAAGACTACACTCTCACAAAAACTGGTTTTAGAGAGTGCTCAAATGGTTGATCTTTCTATATCCCCTGGAGCAAAGGTATTTTCTATGCCCCAGAATAGATAACTCTGTCCAGTACGCTGAGGCGCAAATCCATCACCTATGTTTTGTGTGGGGTGCAAAGCACTCCACACAAAACATAGGTTGTGAACTTAGGCCGCAGCCTACTAGCCCCGTGAGGGAGGGAAGATGAGTGTAGGACAAAGTTCAAGTTTCACACTCATCTCCCCTCTCTCACCGAATCGGTAAGTGCAGTAGCGAGCTTCTGTAGGGTCTGATTTTGCTAAGTTGACGAAGAAACGTTGCGAGGGGCGATCGCCCCCGATTCTGGCGAATACAATTGCGGCTATCCAACTTGCTTAGGACTGTTAAACATCTATGATTCTGACCACCCTTGAAGGCGTGCCGGGTCGCCGTATCGTGAAACATTTTGGTGTGGTTCAGGGAAGCACCGTGCGGGCTAAAAATATTGGTAAAGACATCTTGGCCGGGCTTAAAAATATTGTTGGTGGAGAGCTTAAAGGCTATACAGAGTTATTACAGGAAGCCCGTCAGGAAGCCACTAACCGTATGGTGAAAGAAGCCTCCATGATGGGAGCCAATGCTGTGGTTAATATACGTTTTGCCACTTCTTCTGTTGCTGCCGGGGCTGCTGAGATTTTCGCCTATGGCACGGCTGTAGTTGTCGAATAAACCCTTAATTTGCAATCTGTCGTTTCCGACGGAGAAATGGCAGATTGCAAATTAATTATGTTCTGGTGCTATACATTCCGTCACTGCACTTAAGGCTTATGGAATACTTTGAACTCTGGTTTTTTCTGGCCCTGCTGCTGATCGGTTTATTCGCAGGTTCCCTTAATGAACAGCAACACTTTCGCAACTTACGGGAGCGGGAAAAGCGGGTACGGCAGCTTTCGGTGATTAATTTTGGGGCTCATGAGCCTCTACCGGATGCAAGGGACGCCATTTTGGTAACAGGCAGTGTAGTCATTGCTAGTGACCTGTTTCGTTATTATGTGGCAACTTTGATAAGCCTGATTGGAGGCCAAATTGGAGTGTATGAAACCCTATTAGAACGAGGACGGCGAGAAGCAATGTTGCGCATGAAGGAGGCGGCGATCGCCCAAGGTGCCCGACAAGTTCTCAATTTTCGTATGGAAACCGTCAGTATCAATAGTGAATCCAGCAACCAAGGAGCTGTTGTAGAAGTCATCGCCTACGGAACAGCAATTCGATAATTTGGCGCATTCTTTTGAAACTTTTCGCTTTGCATCGCCTTACACAATCTTGTTAGGACTGTTTATTGTTAAAAAGCCGCGCTCTGCGCGGCTTTTTAACAATAAACCTCTTAGTTTTGAGCGTGTACCGCCTCAAAATGAGGAGTTTCAGAAGAATCGATCATTGCTGCTTTAAATGGAATGCAGCGTTAAAGCGCACCGGGTACATCCGGGTCTTCCTCGCCGCCGATGACGCCGGGTTGTACAGCGGAGGTGTCGTACAAATCCTCAAAGGAGGGAATGTCAACTCCAATGTGTTCGCCAGCCTCGCGGAGGGCTGCTTCAAACGCTGCAATATTGCTGCCGTAGCCACATCGTGAGGCAGCCGCTCTGATGCCCTGCGAGCTATTGGCACGGGCGCAATCAATTAGTTCAGAGCCAGTAAGACGTTCAGTGGAAGCCATAGTTTGGGTACTAGGTAGTGGACAACAGGTTGTAGGAGTGGAAGGAGTTAGGATTTGCCCGATGGATCGGCCGCGTGTACCAGTGGAGTAGAGCCCTGTTTAGCGGGATAGCGGATAATTTGATCGGGGCCGGGGCGCTGCTTACGGGGGAAGGCGGGAAGTTTGATGGGGTGTCCTTCCATTTGGGCAGATCGGGTAATGGCCGAAATGATGGCAACGTCAATCAGCCCTTCTAGTCCCGAAGGTTCAGGTTCTTTGTCCTGTAAGATGCAGTCGGAGAAGTAGGCAATTTCAGCAGCAAACTGATCACCTACAGGAATAGATTGTTCTTGCTTCTCGCCATTGATGGTAAGGGTTTGCTGGATTTCGCCCTGATAGGTGTAGGAGGGGTCCAAACGCAGGCTACCCTTCGTGCCAATGATCTGAAAATTGGATGTGGGAGTGACGCCGAAGCTAGAGGTGAAGGTGGCGAGGCGATCGCCCGGGAACCGCAAGACCACGCTTGTCATCTCATCGCTCTCACGGAAGCGAGAATCGTTGTTGTGGTTGCTGGATAGAGCGATGACTTCCGTTGGGTCTTCTTGAAACAGGTAACGGGCGGCATTGATACAGTAAATCCCCATGTCATAGACCGTACCACCACCGTTATCAATGGGTTCTAAGCGAACGTTTTCTTCTTCAACCTGTTGAGACAGGATGGATTGGAAGATTCGCAACTCCCCCAAATCTCCGGATTGGGCCACTCGCACTGCTTCCATATTGGCGGGGTCAAAGTGCAGACGATAGGCAATCATCAACTTGACATGATTATCCTGAGCCGCCCGGATCATCTGCTCGCATTCTGCTTCAGTGACGGCCATAGGTTTCTCACACAGGACATGAATGCCCTGTTGAGCTGCTCGTACCGTGAAGTCGCAATGCAAGTGGTTCGGCAGAGCAATGTAGACCGCGTCTACCAGGCCACTGCTGAGGCAATCGTCGTATTCCTCATAGGAGAATACACGCTGCACGCCTCCCTGCCGTTGCACCAATTCGGCTAGTTTCACCGGATCACCAGAGACCAGAGCTACCAACTCTGAGTTTTCGGTTTGCTCAAAAGCTGGTAAGACATCTTCTTGAGCAATCCAACCGAGGCCGACAACGGCGTAGCGGATTTTACGAGGCTCTGAGGGTGAGCGATCGGACTCAGACGCATGAACCATAGCTGAACTCCAGCATCTGCGGATGTTTTCTCAGCGTAGGAAGTTATGGCTTGGTGTGCCTCTTTCAAGAGGTTGATTTGATTCAGTCTTCTGATTCGGTAAATACAGTGCTGCCATGTTATACGAGTACCCCGAATATTTCTGAAAACCTTATTTCTGTATGAGCTTTGCGTATACAAGATCAAAGATTTCAGAAATACCCAAGGCTCAGGATGTCCTACAAAATGGAACCCCGATTTTTTGAAAAAGCTTGGCTACGTCGAGCTTTTTCAAAAAATCGGGGTTCTATTAAATTCACGATATAACATTAGTTCGGACAGTTTTTCTGAAGCCCTTGATTTTGCGTGCGCGAAGCGCACGCAAAATCAAGGGCTTCAGAAAAACTGTCCAGAGTATTGGATATAAGGAACTGATTGAATAACTCTGAGCTAGAGACACACGGTGTACGGAGCCTTCTGTACTTACGAAACTGGTTTATTACCTTGTAAAAGGGCGATTACACGATCGCATAGTACCGATGCCTTACTGGTGGCCCTGGGCGATCGCCAATGCATAAATAAACACCTTCAGTCTTTCACTAACAGATTGAGCTGATTAGAAAATCATTAGTTCGGACAGTTTTTCTGAAACCGTTGATTTTGCGTGCGCGAAGCGCACGCAAAATCAACGGTTTCAGAAAAACTGTCCAGAATATTGAAAATTAGACGTTGTTAAATAGGGGATGGGAACAAACTACAGGGCGTTTCATTTCATCCCCTATTTAGCAACGCCAGAATTTGAATCAATTACTGAGTATTAAAAGTCCGCTATTTTGAAAGATGCTAGGCTTAGCTCTCAAAAGTCAGGTGGTATGAAAATTTTTTGTATCTCAAAAGGTACTACAGATTTATGTAGAAATAATGTAACGGTTGGTATCAGTTACCTGGAGCTGGCATAAGCTCTTTTTTGAAGTGCTAGTCATCCTAAGATCGCCTGAAATAGTTGCACCCAATACGTTTTTAACAAAAGACAAAATAAATACTTTAGCTTGGTTAAGCAACAGTTAGTAAGGATTTATATTGAAGCGTTAAGATAGGGGTTGGCAAAGTGGAAGATGTGTTCTACTATAAAACCTAACTAAATAATTTTCGTTACTTTCATAATCATCAAAAATTTTCTGGGTTTATAACTTCATCCCTTTGTTCGTTGCCTGACGGTTTGTCAAACAGCATCAAGCCTGATTCGTTCAAGATTCATCTTGCTAAAAGGCTTGTCAAATTTTCCATACTCCACAAGCTGTTTGCTCTTCCGAAGTAATTTATCAATGGCTCTGCTTAATCATTCGTGTTCAACATTAGCAATAGATGTGCAGGTTTGGTGTTTCTGTTGCGATAGCTGAACTGCCGATCTGATCTTCATTTGGTGTTTGGCCTATGAACAGCGATCGCGTGCGAATTCTAGTTGTCGATGATGAGCCAGATCATCGACTTCTCATTCAAACCATCCTTAATGAATTCATTTCCCAAAAACTTGACTTAGCTGAGGCCTGTGATGGATTGGAGGCCCTGAAGCTTTTTCAAACCTGGCGCCCCGATCTGATTCTGATGGATTTGTGGATGCCTCATATGAATGGAGAAACTGCAATTCGACAAATTCGTGCCCTTGAAAGCCAGTGGTGCAAGGCAGACTCTCTATCCTTCCGCTACCCTTCTGTACGCATTCTGGTAGTGACAGCGGCAACCTTTGAGTCCGATCGCGCCTCTGCTTTTACAGCAGGTTGTGATGGCTTCATCCGTAAACCTTTAGACCTTGATGACTTTTTGTACAAACTTACGCAGCACTTGGATAGCCTTAACTCTGGCTTTTCAAAAGCTTTTCAACATCCATGGCCGGCCCCCCAAATCAATTCCCAAGCGGGTCTATGTAGCCAGTTAAAGCCCAATTCAGGAGATGTCCGCTGTACAGCAGGCATTTTCTGAATTGGGCTTTAACTTACATCGTGCACCTTCTCTGTCTGCGATATTGCATCAGGTGTGGCTGGCTTACGTCAGTCCTCCGGTTATGAAGTGTATACCTTTGGGGCCTGTTTCAAATGTGGATGGGGTGTGGTGAAAGGGGCACTTCGTGTCCTTTCACCGCACCCCATCCACGTGTTTAGAACACTACCAGATTCTCATTACGGCCTGGAGATTATCTTCAGGCCGTAATCGAGTTTAATCTGTTACACAGATGGATAGACTTGCAGCAGCACCTCGGCAATGTAGCCATAACCCAGAATGAACTGGCTGCACTTGTTCTGTGCAGGGCCAACTTCAGCCGTAGCAGATACCACATACAGGCCAGGGTCCATATTCCACTTCCGAGCAGTGCCGGGAAGTTGGACGGTGTAATTAAACACGTCCTTTTGGGTGTAGATCGCGATCGCCTGATCCACTTCGTCTGCGATATTACCTTGACCTTCGAAGTGGAAGTTCATGGTGATTTTGGTTTCTAGACACATCAGTAGAGCAGACAAAGGTGACTTATTGAATGCGATTTTCACACTAGCAATAACCTCTTCGTCTTCTGCCACAATGTGGGGAGATTGTTTGGGGGCCACGAAGTCAGGGTACAGGGGATCTCCAGCGGTACCATCAACTCTCAAGTCGGACAGGGTAAAGAACACAGGACCCAGAATATTCCGGGAGTAAAGTTCTGAATCTGTAACCTGTTCGCGTTGAGCTCTAGCAGCGGCCATAGCGGGGGAGAGCGTTGTTGTGTTAGCCATGAATCATGTCCTCTTAGGTGATGTTTGTTCGTGTATTTATTGACAGCACTGCCAGTATTCGTTGGGCTTATTTCGAATACTTTGCTTGCCAACTGAACCTACTATGGCATCCTAATTTTTCTGAGGCAGTCCTCACTGTGGGTACTATTTGTTCTTTGAAGTTATTTCAGCCAGAACTTATGTAAACCTGAGTTCGGGCTAAGGACTTTTTCGAGGGGCGCGCTTTGCGCGCCCCTCGAAAAAGTCCATTTTGTAGTGCGTGAAGCGCACTACAAAATGGACTTTTGAGCTTATCCCGAATTGAGGTATGTAACTTGGGTTTGGGTAAGTTTTTTTCGAGGGATGCGCAAAGCGCATCCCTCGAAAAAACACTTTGGCGTGCGCAGACTGTATACAAAAACGGATGCTTCAGCTTATTTCTAACGGGTGCATCCCACTTTTGTAAGTGAGGCGGGCTTAGCCCGCCTCACTTACAAAAGTGGGTTTCCAAATCTGCAAAAGTGGGATGCACCCTTTCTAACTGACGTTGAATCAGCAATCAGAATGGGGTGTAGATAATCGAGAAGTAGATTCCCTCTTCTTGCAAAGAGTCGCCCCGTGACTCGACATCGGTTAATGGAAGGCCCCAGTCAACGCGAGCCGTAAAATTGTCGCCCATCTGCCACAGCAAGCCTAGTCCTAACCCCATTAATAAATTGGGATCTGGGTCTTCGGTGCGGTTATTCCAACCCAGGCCGACATCGAAGAAAGGGGCCACTTGCAGCAGGCCGTCTACCTCAGGAACCCGCAGTACCGGCCAGCGTAACTCCGCTGTCAAGACAGCACCGTTGTCGGTTAAGAGAGTATCCTGGCGATAGCCGCGCACAGTGTCCTGGCCACCCATACCAATTTGCTCAAGGGAAAGCAGATCATCCCCGGTAAGTTGCACATCGCCCCGTACTAGTAGCAAAGTATCCCTGTCTAGCAGACGTACCCACTGCCCCTGCCCCCGCCAACTAAAGAAGCGGCTATCGGGTTGATCTTCGTTGACAGTAGAGCCCAGCAAATCAAGCCCCAGGTTGAATTGCGATCGCGCGGCCAGTACATGACGGCTGCTGCGCTCCACCCACTCCTGGTAGAACCGTAGGGCTGAAACGCGGGTACGTCCTTCCTCGTCAGCACCGGGGGACAGGGGAAAGGGGCCAATGTCTTCAATCCCCAGTTCCGTCTGGCTAGCCTGGCGCGAAGCCGTTAGCCCCAGTACCACTTCCTCTGTGGGAGATTGAAAGACGGGTTGGCGCACTCCCAGTTCGAAATAGCTGGAGTCAGAGTTGATCTCCAGGACATCAAAGGGTTCTTCAATCACATTGCTGTCAGTGAAACCGAGGGAAAGCTGGACGGTGCCGTTACGAGGATTAATGGGGACGCTGTAGCTGCTATCAATGCCGTTGCTGCCATCGGTGTTGGTGTATTCGAGACGGATGCGATCGCCAAACCCTAACAAGTTGCCCTCCTGGACCGCGATCCGGCGACGGATGCTACCAACACTGGGCGATCGATTGTTATCGAGGGTGAGAGTTGCGTCAAAACTATCCGCTTCCACTACGGCTACTTCGAGTCGGTTCGTGCCGGGCTCAACGCCCTCTTGCAGGTCAGCGGAGATGGTCTCAATCAGAGGGTCGAGTTGCAGCAGTTGCAGCCCTTCTAACAGGCGGGGCACATTTAGAGGGGAACGTCCAGCCAGACGCAGACGACTGCGGATGTAGCTATCATTTAGCCGTCGATTGCCAGTGATATTAATGTCTTCCAGGCGGCCTTCAACCACCTGAATTCTGACCACGTTGTTCTCTAGGGATTGGGGGGGAATGAAAGCCCCAGACGTGAGGTAACCATTGTCTGTGTAGAGGGCAGTGACGGCAGATCGGGCCTGCAACAGGTCGGTAAAGGAAACCTCAGGGCCGGTGAAGGGGCGTGTTACCGCTTCTAATTCTTCCTCGTCAAAGACGGTGCTACCAACAACCTCGTAGCGATCGACTTGAATAGTGCCTGGTAGATCTGAGGGCAGTTCCGGGGAGGTCGGTTGCTCGGCGGGGCTGGGGAGTAACTCGCTGGGGGGCGGCAGGGGGGGGAGGGGGGCATCGGGAAGGGGAGGCAGGGGGAGGGGGTCAGTCGGGAGGGATGGCTCTGGGACGTCAGGGGTAACGCGTTGTTTAGAACGAATATCAGCCGGATTAGAAAAGGGCCTGGTGGACAGTGAGGCTGGGGATTGGGGGGCAGCAGTGGCGATCGCAGGCCACAGGGAAGGAATAGGTATGGCAATTCCCAAAGCAATAACCAGACGAACCGTTCGTAAACCAGATGTAGCCATAGCCATTTTTATGAGGACAGAAGATTCTGGATGCGGTACGCTCAGTATCTTCTGTCTAAATAAAAATAGTTGAGAGCGCAGAAAACGAGGACCCCGAATCACGGCAATCTCCTGATAGACGGAACGGACGCAACCATACTGTACTGTGTTGGGGGCTTGTTTGAACCTTAAGGAGATTTCTGAGAAACAATATCCCCATTATTTGGAAAAAAGGCGCGGCGAAGCCGCTCCTTTTTCCCAAATAATGGGGAAGTTCTTATCTGGAAATCTCCTAAGTAGGTTGATGGATTGATATAGAGAATGGTTAGGATTTGTTGCGGCAGGTATTAGGCGATCGCTCAATACCCCTAATATCAACCTCACCCTGCTTCACCCCCAAAGATTGCTGTTTCCGTAATTTTTCTCGTGGCTTAGATAATTGTTGATATAGTCATGGTCAACAGGATGCAGAACCCCCTATAAAGAGTCGGTATGACTGAGTTCCAGGATGCATTTATCTCCTACGGACGGATCGATAGCAAAGAGTTCGTGATTCGGCTGCATGAGCGCTTGCAACAGGAAGGCGTGACAGCCTGGTTTGATCAGACCGACATTCCTCTCGGGGTCAACTTTCAAACCCAAATTGATACCGGCATTGAGCAGGCTGATAGCTTCCTGTTCATCATTTCGCCCCATGCCGTCAACTCACCCTACTGCCTGAAAGAAATTCAAATGGCAGTGTTGCAAAATAAGCGTATTATTCCACTGCTGCACGTTGAGGAGATTTCCCGCGATACCTGGCAGGAGCGTTATCCCACAGGCACGGGTGAGGAGTGGGATGCTTACCGAGCAAAGGGGTTGCACTCCTCCTCGAATATGCATCCAGAAATTAGCAAGATTAACTGGGTTTATTTTCGGGAAGGGGTGGATGATTTTGAGCGATCGCTCCGAGGCCTACTCGACCTTTTCCACCGTCATCAAGACTACGTGCATCAGCACACCGTATTGCTAACCAAAGCGCTGGAATGGGAACGCCACCAGAAGCAAAGCCAATACCTTCTGGTGGAAGAGGAGCGCATGGAGGCAGAGTTCTGGCTAACCCATCGCTTTAAGGGTGAGCAACCTCCTTGCGAACCGACCGATTTACATTGCGAGTTCATTTGTGAAAGCATCAAAAATGCCAATAATTTAATGACTCAGGTATTCCTCTGCCACACGTCAGAGGAATACGACATTGCCGATAGCGTTAGCAAAACCCTGATGCGTGAGCGGTTCACTATTTGGGCTAGCGACCTCAGCCGTAGAGGCCGCATTAATCCCTGGAATGATGTGCGCCAGGGCATTGAGCGAGCCGATCACGTCGTGTGTTTCCTCTCCCCCAGCTTCAATGACTCGGAGGACTGCTTAAAGCAGATGGCCTATGCCTTCGAGTTGAATAAGCCCATCATTGCCATTCGGTTGCGATCAACCACGTTATCTGCCCAACGCAAACGAGGCATGGTTGACATCTACAACCGTCTGGGGGTTGGAGATGAAAACTCTGTGCTGAATCGTTTGAAATCCCTGCCCGTGATTCATCTGGTACCCCAGGAAATTGATGCAGCCGAGTACCAGACGGGGATCGATATGCTGTTGTGTGAATTGAATAAGGAATCGGCTTATCACGAACAGCATAAGATGTTGCTGGTGCGAGCGTTACGCTGGCACGAACAGGGTCGTCAACCCAGCCTGTTGCTGCGGGGACACAATTTGCAAAAAGCCAAGGCGTGGCTGGCCTCTTCTAAAAGCTCTGACTTGCAACCCCCCGTTGCTTTGCAGGAGGAGCTCATTGCGACCAGTTTGGAACAGCCTCCCCAGATTTCTACAGCAGCATTCCTCAGCTACTCTCCAGTAGATTCTGACTTTGCCCGCAAGCTGAACAATGCCCTGCAGGATCAGGGTAGGAGCACCTGGTTTGATCAGGACGCCATCGTTTCTGGAAGCGATATTGAGAAAGAGCGGAAAACCGGTATTGAAACCGCCGATAACTTTGTGATTGTGCTGTCCCCCAGTGCAGTGCGATCGCCCCGCTGTCAGGAGGAACTGGCCTATGCGGAGGCGTTAAATAAGCGAATTGTGCCCCTTTTCTACCAAGCGGTTGAGCCTGATGGTCTACCGTCTGCGGTCGCCAACCGCCATGCGATTGACTTCACGAAGAAGACGAATTTTCTGGTAAATCTAGGGTCATTAATGACCAGCCTGGATACAGACCAGGAATACCTCCGGATGCACACCCGGCTTCAGGTGCGTGCCATGGAATGGAAGGCGGAGGGGCGGGATAACAGCTTTTTGCTGCGGGGGAAAGACCTGGCCGGTGCGGCCCGGTGGTTTGAGCAGTCGGCGACGCAATCGCCCCCCGCTACTGCACTGCAAACAGAGTTTATTGCAGCCAGCCAATCGCTTCCGTCTCGGCGTGTCAAACTGCGTACAGTAGCCGTTACGAGCGTTGCAGCGACCGCTCTGGTGGCGATCGCCCGATTTATGGGCATGTTGCAAGGCGTAGAACTGGCAGCCTACGACGCATTCCTGCGGGCCCGTCCCAGCGAACCTCAGGATGAACGGTTTTTAATGATTGGGGTGGATGAACCGACGTTGCAGTTTTTGCAGAACCAGTATGAACCGGGACGCGGTACCATTCCCGATGGTGCGCTGGCCGATATGTTGAAGGCATTAGAACCCGGTCAACCCCGCATGATTGGGCTAGATTTCTATCGCGATTTTGCAGCCGAGCCAGAGCTGAATGGCCTCCTTGCACAGACCCCAAATTTGATCACTGTTTGCAAAAGTAGTTACCGGGGTTGGAGTAACCAGACGGTAGATGCGATCGCCTATCCTCCTGAGGTGAAACGGGAACAGGTCGGCTTCAGCGACTTACTGGATGACGACCAGGGCGATCGCTATGTGCGCCGTCATTACCTGATGCAACAATCGGGTGATATGGGGGTGTGTGACACCAAGGAAGCCTTTAGCCTGGTCTTAGCTCGTCGTTACCTGGAGGCCGAAGGGATGCCGTTCACTTCTCCTGAGAATGCGCAGGGAACGGCCTATCAGCAAGACATGGTACTGGGCGATCGCCCCATTCCTCAACTGCTGGGTACCGGAGCCGCCTACCAATATATGGACAATCAACTACGGGGCTACCAAACCATGCTCAACTATCGCACCCATAATGGCAGTGCCCCTGGGTTTGCTTCCATGGTTAGCCTGAAGGATGTGATTCAGGGCAAGGTGCCTGCTGAGCAGATCCGCGATCGCATTGTCTTGGTTGGTTTTACGGCACCATCTTCTACCGCTGCTGATTTTTGGAATACTCCTTTTGGGGAACTGCCTGGGGTAATTTTGCAGGGCCAAAAGACGAGCCAATTGATCAGTACTGTGCTGGATAATCGGCCGCTGATCTGGTGGTGGCCTTTGGGGCTCGAAACCGTGTGGACGCTGGCTTGGGGGTGTGTAGGTGGAGTGGTCGTGTGGAAAATAAGCCGGGTCAAACTGCTAGCCTTAAGCCTGGGGTTAGCTCTAGCCAGCTTATATGGGATTAGTTATGTTGTGTTTGTCTTTGGCAGTGGCTGGCTACCCCTTGTGCCCCCGGCGATCGCTCTACTCATGGCCGGAGCAGTCGTAGGGTACTTAAATTATCGTCTCCGCAAAATTTGACAATACAGCTCAGGAGCCTGAGACATGAAACGCCTGAATTCGTCGTTACGCGTACAACGCCCGCTATATACTTGCTTGAGGTCGTCCCGCCTGTGGGGTCGGGCGATCGCCGTTATCATTTGTGGAGCTATGGTGTTCCCGGTTGTACCTGCTCCAGCGGAAGCTCAAAGCTTGAGTGAACGGATTCAAGCGCTCTTTACTCGCAATCGTGAAGTGGGTCGTGCTTCCGGGAGGGCACGAGGTGGAGCGATTCGGTCGGGGTGCCAGACATTGGACGTGGAGGGCGATCGCCCTCTGTTGGCATTGATTCCAGCTAGCAACTTGGGAAAGACATCTGAAGATTACCCCACCTTCTGGTTCTACTCGCCATTTACAGCTTCCAACACAAACCTCTCGGCGCTCTTCACGCTGTTAGATAAGGATCGTAACCCGGTGTTGCAATCGATTTCTATCCCCGTTAGTCTTCCTGAAACGCCTGGGCTTGTCAGCTTTCAGTTACCTAGTACAGAGGCCCCGCTGCAAACCGGCGAAACGTATAATTGGTATTTCACCATCGTCTGCAATTTACCCTCGGGTGGCGAACAGGATCTGACGGAAGTGAGTGGTTGGGTTGAGCGAGCTCAACTTTCGCCTGAAGCCGCTCAGCAACTGACCGAGACTGCCGACCCATACCCCATCTACGCAGATAACGATTTCTGGTACGAAGCTGTAACACAACTGGCTCAAAATCGTACTACCTATGCTGGTGACTGGAATGCCCTGCTAAGTCTGTTTGAATTACAAGATTTGGCGAGCAGTTCAGTTACACCGTTACGGTCTGAGTAAATCCCAGGACATAAGGCAAAAATGGCTGTAGCTAACCTCAGTTCGGGATAAGCTGAAGTGCTCATTTTGTCGTGCGCTTTGGGCACTCGAAAACGCCCTTAACCCGAACTCAGGTTAGCTATTAGTACTTAGCGCTCTTCAGCTAAAAACCAGAGCCTTGATTTCGACCTTCGAAATCAAGGCTCTGGTTTTGTTTGGGCAAGGGGTAAGGGCTCAGGTTACGGAGTAGCTCGAGGGGGTTTGCCTGGTTTCGGGGCGCTTTGTTTTAGCAAACAGGTAGTGTTTAGAAGTTGCAGAACGTGCTTTGAGGAAGCGCTTTCTGCAACCACACATTTTTTGCTAATCACCGCTAGTGCAGGTCGATACCCCTTAAGTATCCGCTCTTTCAGGGGTTTGCGGAACTCCGGAAACTGTGCGAAGACCTCATTCTGAAGGTAATCAACAGTGGCAAAATCACGGTCGATGAGCCAGTAATCAATACCTGTACGCCGAATCATCTTTTTGATTTGGTTCAGGTTGTTGCTGTATTGCGTATTCAGAACATCCAGCAATCGCGTTTGGGCCTCCTGGAAGTAACCCTTGTGGTAGGGCAAAACGTAGCCACCTCCACCTACATACACGGGGCGTTCTGCAAAGCTGGGAATATTGTTGACTTCATTATCAATAGAGGCGATCAGCGTGTCTTTAGGCTTAGAGAGCAAAAATTCATAAATTTCTGGGTAAAGCCCCTTCTCATAACGAGCGATGGGAAACCGCTCACGTTCGAAAGTGAGCTGGTAAGGATTTGCCAACAGGATTGTAACCAGTAGTGCTGTTAAACTAAGGGCTCCAAAAGAACGAATTTTTAGGCTAGGCTTTGCCTGACTCTGAATCCAACTCAGTAACCGATCGCCAAGAATGACAAGGGTAACCCCTGCCGATAACGCCATGATGATGCGTAGGCTATGTTCTCCGTAACGATTGGGCAGGTGCATCCGAAATAGCAACATGTGGGCCAGCAAGAATAACCCGAAGGATGCCACCAGAGTTTGAGGCACCACTAGGGATTCTGGACTAACCCGCTTTGCCAGCGGAAACCGCTGTCGTTCAAGGATCAGGAGTGGCAGGAGGAACCCCAGACCGATCTGGGGCAGCGAGAACGATAAATCACACCATTCAGAGGGCAAAAAACCACTACGTTTGCCACAAATCCAATATCGGCTGAAGTAACTTTCAAAAAAGCGTGACCATCCATTGCGCCCCATAGCTGTCATGTTGAGCGCTTCGGCACGGCTTAGTACCGGGCCATAGGGTGACGATTCGACGGCATAGGGGATCAGTAACAGAAAAACCGTTCCTAATCCCATCAAGTAAAAGCGTAGATCGGATGAGGGAGCGAACCCCAAGCGTCCATTTTTGAACGAGAACAACCGCAAGCAGAGAACGCCACTGGCTATCAACATTACCTGGGGGTAGAACAACCCTAAAAGTACCAGGGAGATCAGGAAGGGGATGAGCGATCGCCGCATCAAGTAATAGAAAAATGCGGTGAAGAATGGGTACACAAACGCAACGGGCGTTGCCGAAACAATGTCATCCCGCAACCACAGGTTCTGGTTCATCAGCGTGGCCGAGATGAAGGCCGCAACAGGAGACGGCAGAAACTGCATCGTTCCTAAGAAGATGTAGACCGTTGTGACCAGTGCCAGAATAGGGGGCAAGAGCTTACTGAGGACGATCGGATCAACGCCGACCTGGCTAAACAGATGGTAGAACGTGCTGTAGCCCCAGGGAGCAACAGACTGAAAATAGTCCGCCATCAGGTCGTTAGGGTAGATGTCGGGGTCTAGAAAACGCCGCATCCAGGAGACATGTTGCCGCGCGTCATCTTGAATGATGAAGCGAGAACTCAGTGCCCTCAACATAACGGGTAAGCTGTAGCTCAGCGATATCAGTAGACTCAGCCCTAACCACAGGTAGCGCTGAAACTGGCTGACTTCAGTCGTGATGTACTTACGGAGATAGGCCAGATCCATGATTGAGAAGCGGGATGGAGATGCCGTCGAGCCGGAATACGTTTGAGTCACGTTGTAGGAAGGGGGAGACAGATGAAGTTGCTTGTTATTGTAAGGGGACTATTTTGTAGCCGTACGAACGTCCTGGGCAAGTTTGATGTACTGTCCCAAAAACGGTAGACCCCCAACGGCCGGTAATAGATAGCGTGAGGTGCATAACAAACCCAGAGCCGCACCAACGGTTGCTGGAAAGTAGGGTTGGTAAAGGGCAATTAAGGCGGCATCACGGGTACCCACCCCAGCGAATGTGAGGGGTAGAAGCCCAGCCAGAATAGCTAGAGGAGAAAGGGCTAAATTTGTCAGGAACGGTGCCCAGGCATTGAGGGCCAGGATGAAGAACCAGATCTGCAACAGATGCAGAAACCAGATAAAGACCGAGGTGAGAGAAACAATCAGCAATCGGCGGCGATCGCCCCAAAAATAATCATGCATTTCCTTCCAGGAATAGCTGAGCTTGTTGATTTTCAGCTTCAGCTTTTTAGGAGCGATAGCATGGGCTTTGCCAAAGAAAAACTGGGCAAAAGCAGGCGACCCAAGGAGCATGAGGCCCAGCCCCAGGCCGAGGGCAACACATAAGGTCATGCCCCAGAAAAAGGCATCCTTTTGGGGGTAGAGCAACAGGCCAAATGCACACCACAGCAGCAACGAGAGCATGTCGCAGGCTTTCTCAAAGACCACCAGGGAAAGCGCCAGGGAACCGCTGAGGTGACCGCGATCGCGCATGAAGTAGGCTTTGGCGATGTCTCCCATTTTGGAGGGCAACACCATATTGAGACTGCTGGCAGCCAGGATGAGCTTATTGGCCTCCCAAAACCCAAGATTGCGGGTGGTATCCGGAGAGCTGGGCATCAATTGCTGCAAGCGCCAGGCCGTAAACAGGGTAATAGGGATAACCATGCCGAGGCTGACGGGCATCCAGAGGCGATCGCAATCTTGAAAGACCTTTACTAGACCGGCAAAATCAATCTTCCAGTAGATCAGCAGCAATATGACCAGGCTGACCGCGATGGAAATGAGTCGCTTCATGCCAACACCTCCTCAACGGATACACAGTAGCACGGCAGGGGGGACATCCGGTTCTTCTAAAACCCCACAGCATCGTATTGCTGGCTACAAATTGATTAGGCCATTAGAGGCGATGGGAGGATTAGCCTCCCATCGCCTCTAATGGCCTTCAGCTTACATAACTAGAGGAGGGCGATCGCCCTCCTCTAGCTCGTTCGCTCTTTAGTTACCTAATCATCGGTTGTGCAAAGCAGGGTTGCTAAAGAACCGATTAAATGGGTGCTACATTTGCTTCCTGGTCAATGTTGACCTGAAAGTCCCGCCCCTCCCACTGGTTCGTATCGATCCAATAGAAGGTGAAACGGATGGGTGTTTCCTGGCCGAAGGGGATGGGGACATCGACGTAATGAATGCCAGCCGGGGTAGACTTTGCAGTTGCGTCGTGAATGTCTGCCCACTCGGTATGGGTGCAACGCAGGCGGAAGGGCCGAGGGGCCTGAACCCGCAGTAGCTCCTGGGGAGTGATAGCCTCAATCGGAGAATCGATGCTCCAGGTGCGGAGCGCCTCTAGACGAATTTCGGGGGTGCTGTTTTGCTGAATCATAGTGGGTGTGGGGGTGAGAACTTCGGTTGTGTGAACGTTGACTTGAAAATCGCGTCCTTCCCATTGCTCCGTATCCAACCAGTAGAAGGTAAAGCGGATGGGCTTTTTCTGACCGCACGGCACGGGGATATCGACATAATGAACGCCAAGGTCGGTGGGCTTTGCAGTCGTGTCGTGGGTATCGTCCCAGTCGGAATAGGTGCAGCGCAGACGGAACGGGCGTGAAGCCTGGATGCGCAGTAGTTCTTGCTGGGTAACCTCTGCCATTTGAAAATGGGTGCTCCAAATCTGGGGTGCTCTGGGGCGTCCCTCCTGGCTACCGTACCGCTGAGCCACTGCGGGAATGAAGTTGAATACCTGACCATCCATCGTTGAGCGAAGCAACGTCAAATACTCTGCGTGAGCCCAGGCCAGGGGCATCGCTGAACCTGTAGGGCCACCTAGATACATGTGGGCTTCGGGTAGATCAGGGGCATCCCAAATTTGTTCGGGCAGGAGACCTGTGGATGAGGCAAAGCCTTCCATTGCAGAGATGTAGGGTTGAGGGTCCTGGTGGGCCGCGATCGCATAATGCCCCCGTTCTCCTGTCAACAGCGGCCAGGCTCGGCCCTGGCCCCATTCCTGCCAGGGGCTACCATCGGCCCGTTGACCATAGCCATCATGGCTGTACCGTCGCCAGCAGGGACCAAAGGGCGTATCCACTTTCAGGTCTGCATCAACGACCCGTAATGAATCGACAATGAGTGGGTCATCAGCTTGACGAATGCCATAACGAACCAATTCCAAAAAGCCGGCATCGACCACTTCGCTGGCTCGCAACTCCTGGGGCTTGCCGGGGCCTTGATGGGGCAGGAAGACAATGCCCCGGTTGGGGTCAGGAATGGCATCAGGGGTAGCAGGGTCGATCGGGGCAATATGAACGAAATGTCGGGAGATGCCGGGTACCCGGCTACCCTCGCGAGTCACCGTCCAGGCTTCAATGTGAGATTCTAAAAAGTCAGCATAGTCCTCAACGAATTGGGCCGTTTGATGGTCGCCGCGATCGCGCATCATCTCGGCTGCTGCAATCAGCGCTGCAATGGTTACCGCCAGCGTCGCGGGGGAGTAACCACCGCTTTGTTCCCAACGATCTTGCTGTGTGACGGGGCCATGGTTGATCAGGTAGCGTACGGCTTGTTGCACCATCGGATAGGGGTCGAACTGCCGCAGTGCTTTTTCTTGATGCAGGTGCCAGGTCAGCAAGATGGGGAAGGCGACCTGATCGAGCTGCACGCCATCCTGTAGGGGTTCACCATTGAGCCAGGTGACCTGGGCAAAACTCCCATCGGGGAGCTGACTGGTCGCCAGGTAGATGAGCGATCGCAGAGGGGTTTCTTGATTTCCAGCGGCCAGTAAGCCCAGGGCACAGTGGACGAGATCTCGAATCCAGACCGCATGGTAGCCCCGTTGGTGGGGGTCAGATGAGCCTTTGCTGGATGGATCGCCTTTTGTTTCTCCCCAAGGTATCGCTAGAGATGCAATCATTGCCCCCTGGTAGCGCTTGTCTTCATGGGCCAGTAACGTGCTGATGCTGCTGGCGCAAAGGTTGCCGCCATCTGTTGCGACCTGAGCCAGGGGCAGCACATTGTGGCAAGGGCGCTCCCACTGTTCCATGTAGCGCTTCTGCTGATCCACAAAGGGCACATCTAAGGATTGCAGCAAAGCGGTGATGGCTTTGGAGAGGCAGTCACCAAAGGCCAATCCAACCGTGAAGGGCACATCCATTTCGGGCTGAAGCTCTCCAGTGAGGGCAACATTGCCATCTAATGCACAATCGAATTCCCAATCCATTTGAAAGTCGTTGTGCAAATCTGTCCAACCATCACTCTGCCCAACATAACCGCAGGAAAGACGGGTAAAAGGTAAGGTTGCTCCCAACGCTAACCACTGTCCCTGTTTCTCCGCGACCAGCAGTTCACGCCCTGCCACAGTCACCACGTGGGCATTGTTACCCCACCCTCCCACTTCTAGATGGGGAGCGCAGAGCAGATATAGCCGCAAGTCGGGCAAATTACCCGTAACCCTGGTCTGTTGAAGCAGACACGGCAGGTGCGGATCAACAATAATTTCTTTGGTGATGCGATATTGCCCGTTAGGGTCAGAATTGGTGACACTGTATCCCAACGCGTATTGCCACAGGCGTTTGGTTTCAGAATGGAGATGCGCTTTTTCTTCATGAAAAAAGCTTTTGCCATCCGTAATTAAAAACTGCAAATCGCGCAGTTGAGGCCAGTCAATTGTGGGGTGATACACCTCTGTGATGACTCCATTCCACAGAGTAGACCAGACCTGGCTGGAGGTTGAGTAGGCTGTACCGATACCCGCCTTATTGCCCTGAGTCCAGCGGGGCTCGATGCCAGGTTGACCAAAGGCCTGGGTCTGTCCGCGAAATTGGGTCATGATGGTTGCTTCAGCGCGACGGCGAGGACAGGGAAGCTGTAATGGATCAACTTCCACCCTTTGAGGTTAGCGATCGCAGCAAACGCCAAACACTTTCCTACGGAAGATTCAAAAGATTTAGATATCTAAACAAAGATAGGTGTGGCGCTTTGCACCACACCTACTTTTTTATGCACGCTCAAATGAAGCGATCGCCCTCAAATAAGCATCATTTAACTCATTCCAGGCTTGTTCAAAATCCTGTTGCAGTTCATTCCAGTGAGCATTGTTTGCCTGTTGTAACCGTTGTAGCTTCCGTTGTACCGTATTTCGTTTCACCGATAGATGCTCTAACTCAACCTGATATACGGCTGAGAATGTTGCTTTGGCATGTTGTGCTCGCTTACGATAGGCATCCACTTGTTGGCTCAGGCGAGAAAATTCTGTTTCAGCATTTTGTAAGTAGTTTTGATGCTGTGTTGTATCAATGGAAGTGCTCATTTTGATCTCCCTTTTTCATAACTGTGAAAAAGTTTTTAGGATGCTAATTTGGCGTGGTTTATGCAGGAAAAATCAACACCACCACAAAAACTTTTCAGAAGTTGCTTGAGAAAATCCCATATAAGAACTAATTTTCCGCAGATCTGGATCTACGGAAAATTAGTGTTTTCAGTACCTGCTCAAGTTCTGTGAAAGCCTGTTATTTAGGATTTAGGAGTCCACTCAACAAGCTGTTCCGTTGAACACGCCAGAATTGAAATTCTTACCCCTCTCTTATACTTTGCCGAATGCGTAGGGAGATTGGATCTGCCTTTTGCTTGAGATTGCGATCGCCCGAAATTGAAACCGCTAATTTTCAGTTTCTTATAAGTAGATACCTTTTCAACCAGCCTCTAGGGTACTGCAGGTGCATCTTCGGGCTTACAGGTTCCTCCAAGCGCGTTGACGATGGTGCAGGTATTGGTCACCAACATGGTCTGATAATGATCTACGGCTGTGTTGGGACCGGTTGGGCCTTCGACATAGAGGGGTTGAGGGGCAACGGTGACTCCGGCGTTTCGGGCGATCGCCTCGATGCTTTTAGGATTGGTGGTTGCTTCAGCAAAAATGGCTGGGACACCTGCCGATTTCACCTCATCCACCAGGTCTGTCAGATTTCCTGCGGCGACCTCTTCAGATGTGCTGAGGCCACTTAAGGTTCCTCCCACAGAAAAGCCATAGGCGGCTGCGAAATAGTGAAACGCATCGTGAGGCGTCACTAATTTGCGATTTGCTGGGGGAACTGTGCTGACTTGCGCTTTAATCCAGGTATGAATTCCTGACAATTGCTCCGTCAGCTTAGCGGCATTGGCTTCGTACTGAGCGGCATGGGTTGGGGCGATCGCTGCCAGGTTTTCTTCAAGCACCTTGACGATAGCCACCCCATTCTCGGCGTCGTGCCAAACGTGCGGGTCTGGGGTTTCAACGTCTCCAGCGTTTGCTGTGTCAGTTTCATGACCATGCTCGTCTTCGGCTTCTGCGTGGCCTGGTTCGTCTGCCTCATGCTCATGGTCATGACCCTGACCCATCAAGGGTTTGGGTACGGCTTCTTCATAAACCGCCACTTTCGGAGCCGAGTTGGTGGTTGATGTCACCAGTCGAATAATGTCAGGGGCGTAGTTGTACCCCTCGTAAAGAATCAAGTCGGCATCATCAATGGCACGGCGGTCAGAAGGCGTCGGCTCGTAAGTATGGGGGTCTTGTCCCGGGTCAATCAGACAGGTGAGCTGAATCGTATCCTGGGCGAGTTGCTGGACTAAATCGCAGACAACGCTTGAGCTCGCAACGACATCAGGGCGATCCTCTTGAGTGGAGGACGCGGCTTCTCCGGACGTGCTGGAGGTTGGCGTGCAACTGGTGGCTAGAGTCACGATGAGCGCGATCGCTGTCCATTTCCAGGCTTGGGCGGGCCGATATAAGAAGTGCTGCATGATCTTTGCCGCTTCCGAGAGGGTCTGCTATGATCTTGTGAGAATGATTCTCATCCCAACTCGGGTTCATGTTAGAAGTTCAAAATTTGTCTGTCAACTATCGAAGCGTTCAGGCGCTTGAAAACGTACAGTTCAAGCTGCATCCCGGTGAGCTGGTAGGGCTGATTGGTCCCAATGGTGCCGGTAAAAGCACGCTGCTAAAGGCGCTTCTTGGGCTGATTCCGGTCAACGACGGGCAAATTTTGTTTCATGAGCATCCAGTACGACGACTGCGGCATCGGATCGCCTATGTGCCCCAGCGATCGCAAATTGATTGGGATTATCCCATCACAGCCTGGAACGTAGTGATGATGGCTCAAACGCCGTCTCTAGGATGGTTTCGTTCTCCCAGCCCGTCAGCCCAACGGCGCGCCCTGGAAGCGCTAGATCGGGTGGAAATGTTGCAGCTGCGTAACCGCCAAATTGGTGAGCTTTCGGGTGGGCAGCAACAGCGTGTTTTCCTCGCCCGAGCCCTGGCCCAAGAGGCTGATTTGTTTTTCTTTGACGAGCCTTTCACGGGCATTGATCGTAAAACCGAGGCGATCATGCTTCGTGTGTTTGACGAGCTGAAGAGTTTGGGTAAAACCTTGCTGGTGTGCAGCCACGAGTGGGGTGATGCGTTGCGTCGATACGATCGCCTCCTGCTCCTCAACCGCCAGCTACTGGCCAACGATCATCCTGATCAAGTGATGACCCTGGAAAACATTCAGCGGGCCTATGGTTCTAATTTGACTCCTGCTCAGCGAGCGGAAGAAGCTTTTTTGTTCTGTTAACTCTGGAGGTCGGTTGGCCGCCTCTGCAAAACTTAATCAGGCGAATGTCCATTTGCCTTTACCGTATTCGAACCTCGTCTAAGGGCAATCGTTTCTGCAATGCTAAACCTGCTGCTTGACCCCTTCGCTTATGAATTCATGCGAAACGCGCTTCTGGTAGGGGTCTTAGTTGGTTTCCTCTGCCCGGTAGTGGGTAGTTATTTGATTGTGTTGCGAATGGCCTTGTTGGGAGATGTGATTGCCCATGCAGTCATGCCAGGCTTGGCGATCGCTCACTTCCTAAACGTGCAGCTGGCAATTGGGGCCTTTATCTCTGGTCTACTCAGTACCTTTTTAATCAATTGGATTCGCCATCAAACACGAGTCAAGGCGGATGCTGCGATGGCGCTCATCTTTTCCAGCTTTTTTGGTCTGGGAATTCTCTTGCTCACGACCCTCCGTACCCGCTTGGATCTGGAGGGGTTGCTATTTGGTGACATTCTCAGCGTTACGTTGGTAGATGCTTTGCGCACAGGGGCGATCGCAGCGGTTGTGCTGCTGCTCATTAAGTTGTTTTATAAAGAGCTTCTCTTTTTTACCTTTGACCGGTCTGGAGCAGAGGCTATGGGACTTCCGGTAAGCCTGCTGAACACGGGTTTGATGGCCGGAATTACCATGACCATCATTGCTGGAATGCATACGGTGGGTGTAATTCTGGTTATTGCGTTAATGATCGGGCCTGCGATTGCGGCTTACCTGCTGGTTAAAGAGCTACACCTGATGATGATTTTAGGGGGTGTGTTAGGGGCGATCGCGACTGTGATCGGAATGTATGCCAGCTATTATTTCGACTGGCCATCAGGTCCGGCGATCGCCCTGGTTGTGTTCAGCTTTTTCATCCTGGCTCTGCTGTTCAGCCCTAGCCAGGGTGTGCTGACACAGAAATGGAAGCGTATGCAAACGCATGTTCGGTCTAATTAAATAACTATGAAATTAGGCAGTGCTTTGGACTGCCCAATTTCATCGCTTAAATGAGAAACCGCAGCAAAATCAGCTGATTGGAAGACTCATTAATCGCGGAATTTAGCCAAGCTAGAGATTAATTGGATCCTGGCTTGACCCATGTTTGCGATCGCGGCCGAAGCTCCAGTAGCTTCCATCAACTTAATTCCTATAACAGGCCTGTTTGCCGTAACCCTGGCTCTCGTTCACCTCTTTTCAGGGCGATTGCGATTCTTGGGTACGGTTCCTCGAAGCCGCTGGCTATCGATTGGCAGTGGTGTATCCGTTGCCTATGTATTTGTGCATGTCTTGCCAGATTTGAGCGAGGCCCAGGAATCCGTTCAACGCAGCCTGGATGAAAACCTGGCCTATTTGGAGCATCACGTTTATTTGGTCGCGTTGCTTGGGTTGATTATTTTTTATGGGTTAGAACGCGTGGCTAAAGTATCGCGGCGGCGCAATCGTGATACAGGCCATGGCGACACCACCAGTGCCGGAGTGTTCTGGCTTCACATAGCGTCTTTTACAGCCTATAACATGCTCATCGGTTATCTTCTAGTCCATCGGGAAGTGCCAGGGCTGATGAGCCTGTTGTTCTTTGCGATCGCCATGGCCCTACATTTTGTTGTGAATGATCATGGATTGCGTGAACACCACAAAAAAATGTACGACCATACCGGTCGCTGGATTTTAGCCGCTGCCATCATCGCCGGATGGGTGATTGGCAGTGCAACTGAGCTTTCGGAGGCAGCGATCGCAATGCTATTCGCATTTCTTGCAGGAGGTGTCGTGCTCAACGTGTTGAAGGAAGAACTCCCCGAAGAAAGAGAAAGTCGCTTCTGGTCGTTTGTTCTTGGAGCCGGTGGATATACAGCGTTGCTGCTGGTGCTATAGCTTATCCTCATTACCGATTTGCTAGCAATGAAATGAGATGTGGAACCGCAGTTCCACATCTCATTTCATTGCTCCATTCAGCAACGCCCCAATTTGTATAGCAATAGCCATTGTGGTTGGGCCATCCCCCTCTTCCTTCTAATAGCAATGGCTGGAGTTATATAGCGCTATGCGCGCTGATTAAGTCCAGTTGGGTGTTTCGTTCCCATCCCACTGGACTTAATGCACTTGCACATTGCTGTAAGCTTTGTAAGCTTAGGCGATCGCGAAATTACGACTTGTGAGTTGGCCCACTCGAACATTTTCCAAGGTTGCCAAAGTCACAAATGTGGTGCCAGCCCCAACACCATCCTGATCGATTTGTATACGGGTAGAGGTACCTGATGCCGATAGCCGCACATAGCGGTCAAACCGGGCAAAGGGTGTACCCGTACGGAACGGAGTTGTACGGAACAACGGTGACAAATCAATGACATCCTGCCCTACCTGGAAGCCACGGATAATATCACCTTTTTCAGTCAGGCTGTTGTAACGGAAAGCATCGGTTCCCAATCCGCCTGTTAAGGTATCGGTTCCCAAACCACCGACGAGAATATCGTTACCATCTCCGCCATTCAATAGGTCATTTCCAGCATCCCCCTGAAGCAGATCATTTCCAGCATCGCCTGAGAGCTGATCGTTACCTACTCTGGCAAGCAGTCGATCGTTGCCGGCTCCACCGAAGATTACATCTGAACCAATCTCACCATTTAGAAGGTCATTGCCCTCTAATCCTCGGATTGTATCGTTACCCCCTGCTCCAGAAAGAGTGTCATTCGCCCGCGTACCCAGGATGGTTTCATTACCTGACTTTCCCGTGAAACGGCGACCTACAGACCCTCCAGAGAAATTGATGTTGGCAGGAGCCAAGGCCATTGTGCCTCGCTTCCAGGAAACGGCCGCTCCTGTAGCCAAAAGATTGCCTGCCAAATCGGCAATACCAGAGCTTGTTGCCAGAATACTGAGCGTGTACGAACCATCCAGAGTGGTTAGACCTGTCAGATTGCTCAGGGTATAGCTTGTCTGGCTGCTGTTAGCAGTTAAGGTTGCTCCTGCCAGGTTAAGGGCGACTCCATTACGAGTGAGAGATACATCTGCAATGTCAACCCCTGTCACCGATTCATTGAATGTAAAGCTCAGGCTGCTGGTTGCAACATTGTCGCGCCCATCTTGTACAACCGGGGAAACAGCTACCACACTAACTGTAGGAGCGGTCGTATCGATAAGAATGCCACTGGTATTCGGGCTTCCAGGAAGTGTCAGGACGGCATTATGATTTGATGCGTCCTGAAGGGTTGCGCCATTCAGATTAAGGGTGTCCAGGGTGATGCCATCAGTATCTGAATCTGTACTGGCTACGGTGTAACGGAAGACCAGTTGCTTAGTACCTGTACCTGAAACGTAGACAGCATTGGCTAGCCCGCTATTCAAGTTCAGTCCTAACGATGGGATACCGTTATCAGTATTGACATTCACCACTTCACTGAAATTGAGCGTAAAATCAAGAGCCTGATCGGCCCGGTAACGGCCTGCATTCGGTGCTTCCACCAATAAGATACTGGGTTCATCAGATCCAATTAGAATACCGCTTGTGGAAGGAATTCCATTTAAAGCCAGAGACGCGTTATTGCCGTTCGCATCACGGATGGTACTTCCATCCAATACAAGGGCTGTACCCAAAACAATACCATCACTATCTAAATCACCTTCAGCCACGGTGTAGCGGAACAGTAATGTGTTGCTACCGTTTCCGGAGATGTAGGTTGCGTTGACGGCACGGTTTGCCAGAATCAGGGAAAGTTTCGGTGTTCCGTTGCTCGTATTCAGCGTTACGGCTTCTGAAAAGGTAATGGTAAAGTTCAGGTTTTGCCCCACCTGATAAATGTTATTAGCGGGTAAGGCAACACCCGTAACGCTAGGAGCTATACCATCGATTTGAATACCCGCAGTGGTTCCCAAAGGGGGGAACGTGAGAGGGCTATTGGTGTTTGCGCTATCACGAACTGTGGCATTACCGGTTAACTCCAGGCTAGTTCCTACGGTAATACCATTAGTGTCTAACTGGCCGTTGCTGACGGTGTACCGGAAGGTATGTCTGGTCGCCGATGTACCATCTCCTACGAGCGTAGCGTAGACAACCTCACCACTATCGAGAGTAATGGGAATACGAACGCTCCCACCACCTAAGTTAATGGTGACTGCTTTTGAAAAGGTAACGGTAAAGTCCAGGTTTTCCCCGATGGTATAGGTGCGATCGCCTGGCAAACTCACACTATCAATGCCGAGCCTGTCCAACAGTTGGTAAAGTTCTACATCACCATTGGTATCTGTAGCTTGAAAGAATAGGTTGTCGTTGACAACTGTAAATCCCTTTGGAGAAGAACTGGCAGATTGATTGATATCAATTTTGACTGGGTTGTTATTCGTATCTAAGTAATACAGTTCGGTGTCGCCATCAACTGTTGCTTGAAAGAATAACTTACCGTTGAAGCTTGTTAGGAATTTAGGTGTAGAACTTCCTGTTGCACTGATATCAAGTTTAACGGGTGTATTGTCTGGCCTTAAGTAATACAGTTCTATATCCCCGTTATCATCCGTACCCTGAAAGAATAGCCGACCTTCTACATTCGCCAAATATTGAGGAAAAGAACTGCCTGTAGGATTGATATCAATCTTGGTGGGAACTTTGTTGGCGTCTAAATAATAAAGTTCATAATCGCCTGTCGTGTCAACAGCCTGGAAAAATAGAGTGCCATTAACGTTAGTCAAGAACTGGGGAAAAGAGCTACCACTCTGGTTAATGCCAATTGCGACTGGGTTGTTGGAACTATCAAGGTAATACAACTCATAATCATTATTGACGTTTGCTGAGAAATATAAAGTGTTATTGACATTGACGAAAGAGGTGGGAAATGAGCTACCTGCAGGATTGATATCAATTTCTACAGGGGTACCATTAGCGTTTAAATACCAAAGCTCATAGTCTTCATTTTCATTCACGTCAGTCGCTTGAAAAAATAAGGTGCCGTTATAGTTAAACAGCTGGTTTGGATAAGAGCTACCTGTTAAGTTGGCGTCAATCTTGATGGGGCTCTTATTTTCGTCTAGATAGTAAAGTTCCCAATCACGAGTGACACCAACACCACTAAAAAATACCGCGTCATTAATACTTACAAAGGAACGAGCATAGGAACTACCGATAGGGTTCACATCAATCTTTACAGGAGTATTGGTGCTGTCCAAATAATACAATTCATAATCTTCTACACCATTAACAGTATCTACAGCTCCAAAGAAAAGAGTACCGTTAGCACTTGCCAAATAGCTTGGAAAGGAACTGCCGTTTCCAACAACATCAATCTTTTGCAACTCAATGACCATTTCTCTAGCCTTCAAAATTTTTCTTGAGGAAATTTCAAAACAACGCATGAACCATCTTGAAGGGCCGGATAATCGGGTTATGCTGCTCTTAAGTGTCTATACAGATGTTTTCAGGTGCTGCTATGAAGTAAAACCCATGAGTTACCTACGTACCCATAGTTTATCTATGTAAACCCCCTTAGGTCGTTCTTTAATGTAAGAATTCACAAGTACTTTGTAATATGTTTCTTTAATCTAAAGAACGAGTAAAAAGCTTCCCTGAAGCCCCTAAAACTGCAAGAATTCCGGTACTAATTTCTCGAAAATACTTTAATAAAACTTTTCCGTGTATTTACATAAGCCCGTTTTATGTCAGTCCTAAATAACTTGTAAGATGGGTTTTGAGAAGTGGAGTCGGTGCAGATCAATCTATCTCTCAAAACCTTTTGAAATTGCTATATTTCCGATCACTGGATGCAACAGGAACAGTCCTGATTTGCTCAGATTTTGTATGTAAAGTCAGTATTACAGTGGTCTAAAATTTATTTTGGAGAGCTATAAAACTCATGATTTAACTCGTAAAAATACTGAAAGTTTGTATTTTTCTATTTCATTTTAAGGTTGAGAAACGTGGCATGGCTCATATCTTACATCTGTTCATAGACAGTCCCAACAATCTGGTAGGACATACATCTCATTTCATAGCTCTATAGCGATGTGCAAGTGCGTTAAGTACAGCAACGGTGGTGTGGGGGACTTCGTCCCCCCCACCACCGTACTTAATCAACGTGCACAGCGCTATATTCAGCAACGGAGAAAATTGAGTTTTAGAGATGGTGTTTTTCGGGGAGTAATTTCTGCCCGAGTTAATGCTGGTGTTCCAGATGTGTGAAGGAACACTTTATGCCCCGTCACACTCCATCCACATATTCAGCAATTCTCAGTACGGGCTTCAAAGCTGAGAGTTCGTGCCCGAAGGGCACGAACTCTCAGCTTTGAAGCCCGAAAATAGCCCGCCGAAGGTGGGCTATTTTCGGGTTGGATTCCAAAATGAGAATTGCTGTCAACACAGGATGAGTTGAATTAACCAAAAGGGTTATGCCGCTCGTATGGAAGACGACATAACCCCTTTGGTCTTATGTTTAATTGAGCTGGGCTACTTACTGAGCGGTCTAAGCCTGCTTATGTTTGGTTTCCGCCGTGCAGTATTTTCTACCTAAATACGGAACAACAATCTTCTCAAACATCTATTACGCTGCGAGTACTGGAAAGCTTTTTACTTCACTCTTTAGATATTGAAGAAAGGTGCTGGCAACCACTGACAGTTGCTTACTCAAGGGGTAAACAGCATACCAATTGCGATTGATGGGAAAACCTTCTACATTCAGAAGCACAAGTTGACCGTTTGCTACTTCATTCATCACCATGTGGTAAGACAGAACCGAAATTCCCAGGCCATACATTACCATCTGTTTGATCGCTTCATTATTGCCCACTTCGAGCTGAACCCGGACGGATACTCCGTGCTGATCTAATAATGCTTTGACAGCACGACGGGTCGCCGAACCGATCTCACGCATGACAAACTGTTCGCCCTCCATCTGGGAGATTGGAATATGGGCTTGGGTAGCAAGACGATGATAAGGAGGGGCAACAACAACTAAGGGATTGTCAACAAAGGATTGGCTATAAATTCCTGGCTCCTCTGGTGGTTCACACATCAAGTAGAGATCGTGAGTATTCTCTGCAAGTTGGTTGAAAATTTGTTCACTGTTCATCAAGTCAACGGAGATTTCAATGCCAGGATAACGCTGACAGAAGGGGCTCAATAAACGAGAAACGAAGGTATTAATGGGAGAAATGGTCGCAATCTTTAAATGCCCTTGGCTCAGGCCCTTCAAATCAGCAATCCGCATTTCAAATTCGGCAATTTTCTCAAACATCTTGTAAGACGCTGTGAGCATTTCTTGCCCTACACCTGTCAGAAATACTTGTTTACCAACCTGCTCAAATAAAGGCATTCCTACAAGATCAGCTAATTGCTTAATCTGCATTGAAATGGTAGGTTGAGTTAAATCAAGCTCTTTAGCTGCTCGGGTAAAGCTACGGTAACGAGCCGCTGCTTCGAACACTCTCAATTGGTGCAAGGTGAGTTGTTTGAGGGAACGGGGCGATCGCGGTGAACCTAGTAAATTTGTTGCTTCCGTTGTTGAAATCCATTGCAGCAGACTCTGCGCAGGCAGGTCATTAGGACTATCAATATCTTTATGAATTGTTTCCAGTCCGTATTCCTGAGAGAACCCGTCTAGTCCCATAAGAATCAACCCTTTGTTCGCTACCGTGACAAGGATGAAAGCATTTCAAGCGATTTAGCACGTTGCTCATGACCGTCATGCCAACGAACACACAAATTTAAAGAGTTATACCGACCTATATCGAATTGGCTAGAGTCTGATTTAAAGCTATCTGGAAAAACTATTTTTCGTGCCGCCTGCACACGAAGAAATTCAACTTTCAAACAGAAACTAGGGAGCTGAAAATACGGGGACGCATTCATCCACCCCGAACCATACTTTTTTCCCTCCTTTCACTTTTACCAACACCCGATCGCGGGAGGAAATAGGAGGCGGAATAACGATACCATCACGACCGTCAGGAAGTTTCACAGGAGTACCCGGAACAATAGTCATAAAAACCTCAAAAGAACTAAAAATTAGGAACGGTATACAGCACAAATTGTCTGTTGATGCACGGGCCTTAAAAAGCCCATGTCACCAACACCGATTTTGTATTCAAAAAAATGCTACTTATCCCCTTCGTTCACATACCTAATGAGAACAAGATGTAAAGAAAATCTTAAGGATGCTAAAAGTTTATCTTATTCTAATTCTCCCTTTAATCTTGTTAGCATTTCTTTACAAAGGTGTGCGCGCTTAAAAGTACATAGCCCTACGTAATTCAGTTGTGACGTTTAGTTTTTGGGAAGCCCCACGGAGCCTAGCTTTCCAAAAACTAAACGTTCTGCTTCTGAGTCCATAGAGCTATATTAATCCTCCTACTGATTTCAATAGATACCGGTCTAGAGGTCAACTCGTTAGCTATTTTACGCAGAAGTAACCCTTGGGCGGCTGCCACGTAAAACAAAAATATTATTTTTCGTGCGCTTCTGTGCATGAAACAATAACTTTTAAAGAGAAACTTTGAGGGGGCGATGCGGTGTGCAAAGCAGGTCACATCACTTCCTCAAGGTTCCTCAGCAGTGTGCTTTTCCGCTACTCAACATTCGCTTGGCGAACTATTGGGGGTTTTGGTAAAGAATATAGGAGTGTGTTTGGTAGGCAATGGGTAAATTAAGGACGTGTCCTGATCGCGACAAAAAGTACGAAGCCTGATATTTATTCATCAGAGCAGTGGCAGCAGTTGTGTCCAGATTAAGATAGGCACTCCTAAGCTCTTTCCGGATATCGACACTGACGCCCCGAGTCCAATGTAGTTTTTCAGTATCTGTTGCCAGACTGGAGAGTTTTCCTTCTGTGAGATCATCTACCCGCTCGTACCATTCGACGATCTCTTGAGTTGTTTGGGGTAAGAACTTATAGTTGGCTACGATCGCCCGTTCTGTCATCCAGCTAAAACTATTACGATTCAAGGGCAACGTCACAAATACAGCTTCTTTTGAAGTATTGCGACGAATCCATCCGCAAAGGTCACGCCATTCTTCATCCGACTCCTGTTGAGTATCGGGATAGCCTTGAATATCCTCAATGCTGTAGACAAATTTTTCAGTTTGGCTCACCGTAAAGACTACCAGCAGGACAATACCTAAAATTGCCCAGGCTCGGTAATTCCAGTAGCGAAGTTGTTGTTCCAGCGATACCGCTATTAATAAAAACGTTGCCAGAGGTAACAGCACATCTCCTAATCGAAAGGGATAATATTGCAACAATTTTCCTTGAGCATCCAAAGGAGCCACAAGAAGCCCTATCAGGAAGGGAACCATGCTGAGTCCTGTAAATAGTATTAGGTCCCAACAGGCCTGAAATTGTGCTTCCGGTAAGCGATTTCGTTGCCGGACAATCAAAAAAACTGTAAGGCCAAACGCAGCGGTGAAAAGACCCAGCCGAACCCAGCCTACGGTATTCCAAGCAAAGGGATTGAGATGGTGGGGTAAGCGCAGAAAGACATAAATAAACGACGGCGAAATAGATGATTCCGGAACTGGTGTCAAGAGTTGCTTGACGACCGCTGGGCTGGCAAACGCAGAGAATATGCTAAAAAAAGTGCCTACAGTCAGGAATCGTGAAATGCTGAAAGACTTTCGGTTGTGCCAGAACCAGAGGGGCAAGCCGCTTACCATTGCCCAGCCTCCTACCAACACATGGAAGGAGGTTGCAATTCCCAGGAAAGCTGCCGCTTGCCGCTCGTGCCGTCGTAAAATAGCCGCGATCGCTAATAGCACAAACCCATAGGCAATTGATTTTGCCTCCAGACCTCCCACAATCCACTCTTCGGCGGTCATCCCCTGGTCTTCCCAGCTGTAGAAGAAAAGGGCGATCGCCAGCAGCAAATAGGGGAGGCTCAGGCGTAGTGCTCGCCCGATACCGACCAGTCCTGCTGCAACTAAGCCATAACAAAATAATCGCCCTATAATCGAGGTTGCCAGGAATCCCCAGACTTTAATGAGAGGGCCTACCAGGCTGGAGAAAAGAAACCGGTACCCGGCGGGTTGATTTAAGTACCAATCATTTGGCATCCAATGTGGATCGGCGAATTGACGCGCCAAGGGCAGCACATCCACTTCGTTGGTGTAGCCCATATTTTCGACTAGCACAAACCCCAAGCTAATAAATATAAAGACTGCCAGCCACTGCACCCAGGGCTGGGCCAATTTTCTTTCGAACACAGTTTTCATTTGCATGGGGATTTGATGTCAGATCATCGCGAACGATTTTGAGAGTGTGCATCACATACCCTCAAAACAGTTTTCCAGAACGTACTCATGATGAATCTTACCCCACCTGTAGGCGTGGTGTGGGAAGCCTGCTCATTCAAAGTAGTCGATCCGTTAAGAACTTGCGGCTCTCCTATGGAGAGGTAGGATGGGGCGATCGCCCTATCCACCTCAGGTACTTTCTACAAACTCATCATGCTTTCGCAAAGTAAGTACCCGAATGAGCGATGGCGTGCACCTCAGCTCAATCCCTACTCATATCTTGCACCAAAACCCAGAACCATTATTTTTTCGCTGCATCTAGAAAAATGGTGGTTCTGGATTTTGGTTTTAGAAAGGTGCAAGAGGTGAGTATATCGAATTCTATTGAATAACCATGATGTGAATGGAGGCGGTATTTGTATGAAATCGATTTACATCATGGTTATTCCAACACACACAATAGTTGTCGTCAAGGAGATAGGGAGTACAAAACCTCCCTATCTCCTTGGCGACACCCTTTCTAAGGATAGTGATGTCACGCAACGCAAGCTTATAAGCTTTGCAGTTTTCAGCAATACTGGTTGTTCATTTAGTCTTTCAGATTGATCAAAAAGTGCGGCTTACTTGGCAGAAAGCCCAAGTGAATGGCTATGGTCGTTTCTCTATTCTGGAATCAGTAAAGCGAAACATCTCTACGATTTCTGCTAAACACAGTATCGGCCACATTGACACACATTCTTCAATCGTCACTGAACAACCAGAATAAGCCCCATGACACACGAATTTCTGCCCAATGATCCGCTTTTCAATCAACAATGGTACCTGCACAACGATGGTCAATCCGGTGGTATCCCTGGCATCGATTTGAACATTCTCCCTGTCTGGGCTGATTACACAGGAGCCGGGGTTCGTGTAGCCGTTATTGATGATGGCGTGGACTACAATCATCCCGATTTAATTGCCAATTATGACTTTTTCTCCGACTTGGATGCAGAGTACCGTGTGAGCGATGGGAGTCCTGCGCGAGCCAGTGACAATCACGGTACGGCCGTAGCAGGCATCATTGCCGCGAGTGGCAATAACGGGGAAGGGGGTGTCGGCATTGCACCCGATGCCAACATCGCAGGGCTACGAATTCGGTACGGAGATGATCCCTATTTTTATGAGAACACGAGCTATGCCCTGGCTCAAATGGCTAACTTTGATGTGGCGAATAATAGTTGGGGAACCTCTGCCCCTTTTACCGCTGACTTTTTAATACAGCCTTTATACAGATATGCATTGGAGTACGCTGCCACTGCAGGCCGTAATGGTTTAGGCACCGCTATCGTATTTAGCGGTGGAAATGAACGTGAAATTGGTATGAATACCAACTACAGTAACTTTAACAATTCACGGTTTACGATTGCGGTAGCAGCCTTAACTCACACAGGGGTTTATACAGCCTACAGTAACCCTGGAGCTAGCCTTCTGGTTTCTGCCTTTGGAGGAGAACCTGAGAGGGGTGGGACAGATGGCATTGTCACGACCGATCGCCCCGGCTTCCCAGGCTATACTTCGGGAAATTATACAGGTACGTTTAACGGTACATCTTCTGCTGCCCCAATGGTTACGGGTATTATTGCCCTGATGCTGGAGGCTAACCCTAATTTGGGTTACCGGGATATCCAAGAAATCCTGGCTTACTCCGCGCGTCAAACCGATACGTCCAATCCAACCTGGCAGACCAACGGTGCCTATAACTGGAATGGTGGTGGTTTGCGCACCAGCACTGACTACGGCTTTGGTTTGGTTGATGCTCATGCAGCCGTACGTTTAGCGGAAACCTGGCAAACTCAGCACACAGCCGCTAATGAATGGTTTGTTGAGGGAACGCAGTTCTTAGACAGCTTCATTCTCGATCAAATCGATGCTCATAGTCAGATTACATTAAGTACCAATCTGACCGTTGACCATGTGGAGATCGACGTTAACCTTTCTCACCAAAATTTAGGGGATGTCCAACTGATTTTGGTTTCCCCTAATGGAACAGAGAGTGTCTTGATGGACCGACCTGGTGCATCAGCTAATAGTCCCTTCGGTATGGAGGGAGGCACGTTGCAGTTCACTTTCATGAGTACTCAGTTCTGGGGTGAAGATGCGGCAGGGACCTGGACGTTGGTGGTACGCGATCGCGCCACAGGTGATCAAGGAATTTTAGATGACTGGTCGCTACGAGCCTATGGCGATTTGCCAACACTAGATAACACCTACATCTACACTAATAGCTTTTCCGAGTTGACAATCCCGAATCGAGGATACCTCTATGATGCCTTTGGCTTTGATACGGTAAATGCGGCGGCGATCGCCTCTAATCTCACTATTAATTTGAATCCGGGCAGCACCAGTGTGATCGATGGTCGGCTTCTCACCATTACCGCCACAACAGTAATTGAAGCCGCAATTGGAGGGGATGGTCATGATGAAATTAATGGTAACTTTGCCAGTAATAGCTTGTTTGGAGCGCGTGGTGACGACGCCCTACAGGGTTTTGGGGGAGATGACTGGATAGCTGGAGGTCAAGGAAATGACTGGCTCGATGGAGGTTTTGGAAACGATACCCTGACTGGGGGTAATGGCCAGAATAGCTTTTACTTTGGTAGCCAACCTGGCATTGATCTCATTACCGATTTTGTTTCGGGGGTTGATAGCATTGTGTTAGATAGCAATGTTTTTATCCCGATTTTCGGTGATATATCCCTGACGTTCGATCTGGCTGTGAATGACTTTAATGCTGGCTTGAGCGCAGCATCTCTTGTCTATAGCCTATCCACTGGCAATCTCTTCTACAATGCGAATGGTAGCCAATCAACTTTTGGTAATGGTGGGCAATTCGCCATATTAGCAGGCACCCCTGCTCTATCCGCAGAAGACTTCGTCGTTGTTTAATTGACGTTCATCTCTAGTTTTATAAGCGCTACGCGCGTTGATTAAGTACGGTGGTGTGAGGCACTTTGTGTCTCACACCCCGTTGCTGTACTTAACGCACTTGCACACTGCTCTATTACGACATACAAGAGCTTGGGGATTGACCTGGGTTCTCACTTTATGTCGTAATAAAGTGCTAAGTGGCACAATTTTTCGGGCTTTATGTTTAATTGCAACAATCTACTTAGGAGCTTGCTGCCAAACGAAATTTCCCTTCTCGGGAATTTTTCTTTACTAAGCTATTAGTATTTGCGAGGTGAGCATTTTAGAAGATCCTACGGAATAGGGCGACGGCCAGATGGTTCCTTGTGAATGGAACGTTCCGCTATTATTAAGCAAAACTTGTTGTGCTTAAGGGGATGGATAGAGATGATTAATAAAAAATTAATAATTTTAGGTGTGCTTTAAAGCTTCTTAGAAAGATTTTTCATACACCAAGAACATGAAAAAACATGGAAAGTAGATTCTAATCGGCAAGCAGTTTGTCTGATTGCTACGGCATATTTATTGATATTCAGTGGCCTTCACACCCACCTATGAAACGCAATCTCTGGGCATCTATGCAGCAAATAGATTTTACCGCTTACTCTGGAGTGCTACCGGGTCTGATGGTAATGGGTGTGGTAGTGGCAGCTCGGCTTACGGGTTCGATGCAGGGGTTAGAATGGTCAGCCTTTGACCGAATGTTGCGATCGCGCCCTCTAGAACCTATGGATGAACGGGTTGTTATCGTTGGCATTACTGAATCCGATATTGGCCGTCTTGGCACCTACCCGATTCCTGATCGCACTCTTGCTCAATTATTAACGACGTTGCAGGGCTACCAACCCACCGCCATTGGAGTAGACCTGTTTCGTGACCTGGCTGTTCCCCCCGGAGATGAACAGGGATATGTTGCTTTGAAGCAAGCATTTCAATCCAAACCTAACATTATTGCCATTGAAAAAATCTTGCCTGGAGCGAGTGGTTATACCGTTTCTGCACCCCCATATTTGCCACCCGAACAGGTCGGCTTTGCGGATGCTCTGCCAGATAGTGATGGGGCCTATAGACGTAGTCTTTTGGGTAGCCTGAATCAACAGAAGGAGTATCGATTTTCCTTCTCGATTCGCTTGGTAGATCAGTACTTGGCCCCTCAAGGTTTGGGGTTGCGCAATGGAGAGCGTGATTCTAAAGCTATGCAGTTTGGGAATGTGGAAATTCCTCGCTTCCAGCCCAATACTGGGGGATATGTACGAACAGATGCTGGCGGTGAGCAGACTCTGCTCAATTTCCGTAAGGGACGAAATCCATTTCGTCGCGTTTCTTTAGAGGACATTGAAACAGGACGCATTCAACCAGAATGGTTTCGCGGCAAAATTATTCTCATTGGCATTACGGCAGAGAGTGCCAGGGATACAATCACTTCCTCAGCTGTCGATATTGATAATCCTTCTTTGTTTTACGGTGTGGAAGCTCAGGCTCACGCCGTCAGCCAGTTGCTCGGTGCCGTGCTGGATGGACGGCCCCTGCTTCGTACCTGGACAGAACCCTGGGAGTATACCTGGATTGCGGCCTGGAGTATCTTGGGTTTGTTGGTAGCATGGTGGTTGCGATCGCCCCTCCGGATTCTAGCAGGGGTAGCGATCGCCACCCTGGCACTTCTCGGTTCGAGTTATGGAGCTCTACTATGGGGTTGGTGGTTGCCCCTTGTCCCGGCTCTCATCGGGTTGGTGTTGAATGGGGCTGGGCTGGCACTTGCAGCGTTTTATCGGCAAGAGCAGGATTTGCGATCGCGTCTCATTGAGCGACAGGCTATCATTGAGCATACCTTTAGTGCTATTCATAATGGGCCTCTGCAAACTCTGGCCACGTTGTTGAAACAAACAGCAGAATTAGATACCTCCTCCAGTTATATCCATGAAGATTTGCAACATTTGAATCAAGAGCTGCGAGCTGTGTATGAGTCGGTACGCAAGGAGGCGCTGGTGCAGAGCGATCGCCTCTATCTCAGTGTGAATTGTGCATTAGACCTGCAATCCCCACTTCACGAATTACTTTATGAGGTCTATAGCTCTGTACTGGAACGAGGCTTTGAGGGGTTTCAGTCTCTTAAGCTCAAAGTTGTTAGATTTGAACCGATGGTTGACGAGAATCTCACCCTTGAGCAACGTCGTTCTCTCTGCCGATTTCTGGAAGAAGCATTATGTAACGTTGGTAAGCATGCTGTTAAACCAACGCGGCTTCAGGTGAATTGCAGCCAGTTGAATGGTATAAATATTATTCGTGTTGTAGATAATGGAGCCAATCTTGAAATCGAAAAGAATACGGTAATAACAGAAGTCAATCATTATTCCAAAGGTATAGGAACGAAACAAGCAAAGCAACTTGCGCGAAAATTACATGGACAATATCGGTGCTTGCTTCATTCACCTGACGGCACTATCTGCGAACTGACCTGGCCATCTCAAGAAAGATCGATTCCCTGGAATTTTGCTGCAAAAATGTTGGAAGCAAAGCAGAAATAAGATCAAGATAATCTGAACTGAGGTTCGATACTTGTGTGCATAGAATTTATCGGAGAACTGGAAATCAATTTTGGAGAGTGCGATGCCTGCGTATCGTGCTCTCCAAAATTGATTTCCGGATAGGCTCATCGTGTACAGATCTTTCACGTTTTCAATAGTCATTGCTACTCAATTACAGAGATTGGGAAGTATTAATCATGAGCCGCGATCAGCAAATTATCGGCTTCAACAAGGGTGATTGATCACTGCAAGCCTAGTTCTGCCAGAACAGACCTGCAGGGCAGCCCGATCTCTCATACAGGGCCAGAGGAGTTAATTTATGGTGAAAAAAGAAGGCTTCCTTTCTCAGCAAATGATGCGTTTTTCTACCGCTGTCATCTTGCTCAGTATGGCTGAAGTTGGATGGGTATTGCTCACTCCGGTTCGGGCTCAAGAGAGGCGACCTGGTGAAGCAATTAACTCTGTCGTCCCTCTGGGAACTACCCTTCCACAAGCCTATTGGGATGCTATTGAAGATGCCAGAACTCCAGAGCCCAATGAAGTCTTCCGCAACCTGACGGCCATCACTCCCTACAACAACACCCTGGTCCGAGATGACCAGGACCGTGTTTTAGTCACGACCTGGACCACCTGGAATGGGTATACACAGAATATAGGAAACCGGCTCATTCTCACCCGAGATCTATGGGTTACAGTCGTTCCCGATCTCCAGAATTTTTGCGAAAACTACACCCCGACAGCCGAGATACCTCTGGCTGCACGCCTCAATCAGCTTCTTGGTTTACCTCCGGAAACGAGCGATCGCCTTGCCAGCCGTCAAGTGGTCGAAATTTGGGTTGATCCTCAGTTTCTCTTTCGCCCCAGTCCCGACCCTGAAATTACCGACCATGAAGCTGAATTAGGTTTTCGATCTGCCAATGAGTTCCTGTCCGTATCGTCTGCCTATCAACAATGGTTTTATGCCCAGTACGATCAGCGCTATCAATCCAATGGGCAACCTATTACCCGAACTAGTGTAGAGGCATCTGGTACCCTACCTTACCCCTGGACACAATTGGGATATACCTACGATTGGGGAAGCTCATCGGACTGGGCAACTGTCGAGCCAAACCACCCTGAGAACGTCGGATTAAGTGAATTTGTCATTCGACAATGGTCACCTATTTCTGTTAAGGCCACACGAAGCGTTGACGATTACTGCCGCTAATCAGGAGAAGGCGTAGATCTCCAGAAAAACAATAAGATACAAAAGGCTGTGCCGCCCGCGAAACGGGCGGCACAGCCTTTTGTATCTTATGTTAATTGGGTTGAGTTACTGGGGAATGTAGTTTCCACATGCGAAAATTATGCCAATCTAGCAACGGCTGGAATGCATATTAATATCCAGCTAGCTTGCCTCTTCGCTTGGCTTCCCGTTCAGCCCAGTGGAAGGCAATCAGCCCCAGCCCAAAGTAGACCACGCCATTGAGGAGCGCCACAAGGAACTGAGCGAAGTTTAATGCTTGCCCACGTGCCATTAATTCGCGTAGGAGCCCCGCTCCGGGTGTCATTGGTAGGAGCAATGCTACCAACTTGTAGCCGCCGGGCCAACTTTCACTTGGTACTAACAGCAGGAAAAACAACATGAACTGAAAAATTCCCAACAATTGCTGAACTTGCTTGAGCAGTAGTGCCAGTGAGCCCATTCCTAGCGCTAATCCATAAGCACCCAGAAGTACACTCACAAGCGGCAGCAGTAGGACTGGAGGGAACGATAAACGGCTGCCTGTTAGCAGCATGATTAACAGGAGAATACTGACATTAAGTGTGAGTTGAGTGGTCAGACTGGCAAAGGCTCGGATCAGGAATACTCGTGTGGCACCAAAGGGAGAGAGAAAAATTTGTTCTAAAGTCCCGGTCTGGGCCTCTCGCTGTAGCCCTTGAGCAATATCGCTAATGATAAATAGCACTAGCGACCACAGGACGTAGCCGACAATAACAGAATCTAAGCGATCGCCAAATTGCGCACTTGGGCCTCCCACGTACTGGAAGCTGAGAAATAGCCCGTAGAAGACGATCGTAATACCAATTACGCCACTAATCGCTTCTGCTGAGTATCGCCTGAGCGTGATCCAATTACGCTTCAGTTCTGCCAGAAAGAGTTTAAACATTGCGGTTCTCTCGCACCAGTTTTAGAAATACGTCCGTCAGATTGGCTTGATCCTTTTGCACGCGCAGCAGTGGCAGAGGGTTCAGGATTTCCAGTACGGCATAGAGCTGAGTTGGTTCTGTCGCATGTACTACGCCATCTTCAGTGATTGTCACCCCCAATGCTTCTAATTTGCGAATACGCTCTGGCTCAATTGCCCGTTCCGGCTCAATCACATAGGTACTTCCCGAAAACCGTTGAATCAAATCTTCGGTTGCCTCTTCCGCCACAATTTCTCCTCGATTGATGATGGCAACCCGATCCGAGAGTTCTTCTGCGATCGCCAGTTGGTGTGTGGTTAGCAGAATGGCACACCCTTCGGTGGCAATTTCTCGCACTAGCTGTTTGACATCTTCGGTTGCTTCTACATCCAGGCCCAGCGTCGGTTCATCGAGCAGGAGCAGTTGAGGCTGATGCATTAAGGCAACCGAAATTGCTAACTTCTGCTGCATACCCCGCGAGAGGGATTGCACGACGGTTTGCCGCTTATCCATGAGGCTAAACCGCTCCAGGAGTTCTCGTCCCCGGCGACGGGCTGTCCGCTGGTCTAGTCCACGTAACACTCCGAAGTATTCCAGATTTTCCTCTGCTGTCAGCCGCCAGTACACATTGCGGTTTCCTTCTAGAACGGCACCCAGCGATCGCAGTGCCTGAGGATTACGATGTGGGTCGCGATCGCTAATTCTCACCCAACCATCATCAGGTTGAATCAGGCCAGCAATCATTTTGATGCTGGTGGTCTTTCCTGCCCCATTGGGGCCCAGAAACGCCAGCACTTCTCCCGCTGAGATGCTTAAGGATACATCTCGGACAGCAGCGATTGTTCGTCCTTTTTCACTGTAGGACTTCTTCAGATTGCGAGCTTCAAGAATGATCATGACAAATTTAGGGGTTATATCCCAATTCTAAAGCTATTTTAAATCCGTAGTTGCCATGGGCTTTTGCCGGATCAGGGTCATTGTTTTCCTGCTTACGCACGTAAGTTTTGTGGTTACTCTTGAAGGTTTTATTGCAATTTTCTATGAGAAGTAATCTTTTGCAAACCCATTGTCTTAAACCAGCAATTCGAAGATTATCGCGATAAATTTGGTGAAAATAGACCGTTCTTTTTTGATTATATTTAATTTCCTCCTTAGAGCATATTTTTGAACTTGAGCATTGCTCTGCTCATCGTGATTCGAATAGTTGTTGCGGAAGGGATGCTTAGCACTCCTCCCATAAGCCTAGGCAGAAACCAACCTATGTTTTGGGGTACGGATGCAACGTACCCTTACTCCAAGGAGGTTTCTGGAAAAACAATATCCCCATTTTTTGGAAAGAGGACGTGGTTTCACCGCGTCCTCTTTCCAAAAAATGGGGAAGTTCTTTTCTGGAAATCTCCCAAAACATAAGTTGGTTTTCGTTGTGAAGCCCTAGTTCACTATTTTGGTTGAGGAAAAGCCAGGTTTAGCTCTGTAACGTGTAAATGTTCTGTTTCTTTAAGTCCTTGCAGTAGCTTTGCATTATTGGGGCACTGCGGGTATCTAATACAGTCTTTACTCCATTCGATAGATTTATTTACTTGCAATATCCACTCCTAACTAGCCACTCAAGCGAAATGAGCAACATGTTCAGCGATCGCAATTTCGTCAATCTTGACCTTTACTCATCCTACTCGTCTCACAAAACTGAGCAGCGAGCAACTTTTCAGCGTTGGGCACAAAGACTAGCAATTTGCTTGCTCATTGTTTTCATAAGCCTTGGTATTGGCCTTCTGAACGGCAGTGCGGCTCAAGCTTTATCACTCCAACAGAAGGGGTTGTCAGTATTTGAGGGAAGGCAGACAGAAGGTATCTTGCTGGCTCAAAATGTGGGAGATAACTTTGTTATCACAGCTGTGAATAAAGCAGAAGCAGCTGTCGTTCAGGTAAACGTGTCTCGTTCCTTAGCAGGAAACCGATCAGTACCCGATTTCTTTAGGCCCTTTGGAGGTGGAGGACAATCTGCCCCGTCGAATGCCCCCGTGCTGCGAGGCATTGGTTCTGGATTTGTGATTGATTCGAGTGGGCTGATTCTGACCAATGCCCATGTCGTGAACGAAGCCGATACTGTAACAGTATCGTTTCAGGATGGTCGCATTCTGGAGGGGCAGGTACTGGGGAAGGACCCCGTAACCGATGTAGCGGTAATTCAAGTACAAGCTGAAGACTTGCCTACTGTTACCATTGGAGACTCTGATGCGGTACAGCAGGGGCAATGGGCAATCGCGATTGGTAATCCCCTTGGGTTGCAGGAAACCGTAACGGTGGGTGTGATTAGCGGTACTGAGCGGTCTAGCGCAGCTATCGGTATTCCAGATAAGCGAGTTGGTTTTATCCAAACAGATGCGGCGATTAATCCAGGTAACTCTGGAGGGCCACTTCTAAATGCAGCAGGAGATGTGATTGGCATTAACACGGCCATTCTCCAGGGAACCCAAGGACTCGGCTTTGCAATTCCTATCAATACCGCTCAACTGGTTGCCCAACAACTGATCACAACGGGACAGGTTCAACACCCTTACATTGGAGTGCAAATGACTGCACTGAATCCACAAGTGAAGGAGTTTATCAATACATCTCCTGATAGTGGAATGCAGGTCAAGGTAGAACAGGGAGTTTTGGTGGTTCAGGTTCAGCGAAATTCACCCGCTGCGAAAGCAGGTGTGCGTGCTGGTGATGTCATTCAAACGATTGACGATCAACCTGTCACTAAAGCTAGTAAGGTGCAGCAGTTAATTGATCGGGCAGGAGTTGGCGGTAAATTACCTGTAAAACTGCAGCGCAATGAACAAACCGTGGCTCTAACCATTGAACCGGAACAGCTTCCCCCAGTGGTAACTCGATAATGAAAGCAATACCCCCCAATGGGAGATGGAGAGTTGGTCATGCAGACAGTTTCTCAATCAAAGCCCTATTCCTTAAAGGATTGGCAAGGGGGTAATTGCTCTCTCAAGGAGGAGTTTGATTATTGGATCGAGGATGTTGAGGGTGAAATTCCAGCCGAGCTGAATGGTACTTTGTTCCGGAATGGGCCGGGATTGCTCGATGTTAATGGGCGACGAATCACCCATCCCTTTGATGGAGATGGCATGATTTGTGCGATCGCCTTCTCTCAAGGACGCGCCCACTTTCGCAATCGCTTTGTACGCACTGAAGAATATTGTGCAGAGCAAAAAGCAGGTCGAATGCTGTATCGAGGGGTATTTGGTACGCGAAAGCCAGGAGGCTGGTTAGCCAATACCTTTGATTTACACAAGAAGAATGTTGCAAATACCAATGTGATTTATTGGGGTAGGAAGCTAATGGCGCTTTGGGAAGCGTCCCACCCCTATCACATTGATCCCCATACCCTCGAAACCCTAGGGATTGAAACTCTGAATGGTGCGCTACATAAAGGTTCTCCCTTTGCCGCCCATCCCATGATTGACCCAGGAGATGAGCATCGAGAGCCCCGTTTAGTAACCTTTTCGGTGAAACCAGGCCCACTCACCACAATTACTGTATATGAGCTGAATTTGGATGGAAACGTAGTCGAAAAGCATGACCATCGGATTCCAGGCTTTGCTTTTATCCATGACTTTGCTATTACACCCAACTACTGCCTATTCTTCCAAAATCCAGTTACGTTTAATCCCATTCCTTATGTTTTTGGTCTACGGGGAGCTGCAGAGTGCATTACATTTCATGGCGAGCGCCCCACTAAAATCTGGGTTATTCCCCGTCATGAATCGAAGCCAGTACACACATTAGAAGCAGATCCCTGTTTTGTTTTCCACCATGCTAATGCGTTTGAGCAGGGCGATCGCATTATTGTCGATTCTGTATGCTACGAAGACTTTCCAAAGGTGGATCATAACCTCAACTATCAGGAAACAGACTTCGACAATATGCAGCCAGGGCAGCTCTGGCGCTTTGATCTGAACTTGAAGTCAAAAACGGCAAAACGTGATCTGCTCGTTAGCCGGTCTTGCGAGTTTCCCTTTATTCATCCGGCCCTGATTGGGCAGCGCCACCGTTGGGTGTTTTTAGCGGCAGCTCATGAGGCGGAGGGCAATGCGCCGCAGCAAGCCTTACTTAAAGTGAATGTGGAGACTGGAGAACAAGAGGTATGGAGTGCTGCACCGAAAGGATTTACCGGGGAACCCGTGTTTGTGCCAAAGCCGAACAGTTTGCAGGAAGATGAGGGTTGGGTGCTCGATCTCGTTTATCCCTCTTTCATCATTCTAGAGAAGAATAGCTAGAGTAGAAGGGTGCATCACCCTGTCGAGATCTAGTTATGGTGGAACCTCGTGCCGCGCGTCCAACCTTGCACTTTGTGGAT
>NZ_JAMPLB010000047.1:0-55174 GCF_039962325.1 Leptolyngbya sp. PL-A3 | reverse complement strand
TCAATCATCACAGAACACTCCTCAACATCAGGACTGCTCTGGATTCTACGCTCTCTTCTCCTGAGTTCCAACTCCTGCCACTCAATTATTAAGAAACGTATGCGTTCACCCTAACTGTTCGGGTGGTTGAGTTGACTGAATAACACGATGATGCTCACGAGACTGAACTTGAACTTGAGGGACCAACTGCCAGGAAGGTAGTTGAAACTGGAATCGAGATGCAGGAGCAGTAAATATCCTGACGGGAATGCAGTTTCAAACACCTTCTCAGTAGACGGCCCTAGTGGGCACCCAATCGGCGGCTTGACAGCGCAATAATACCGATTTTATCCTTCGGGCGGAAAGAGAACTACGCTTCTATGGTTCAACCATCGGTAAATTGACTGACCTCAAAACTAGCCTCTCCTCGACTATATTCGTATATTTAAGTCTAAAGACAGAGGTAGCTCAAAAGTTTAACGGGTAATTACAGAGACTTTACGTACAAAGCTTGAATACTTCTCTGTTTCTTGGAAGCAATAAATTTTCTGTAAAACCTTAATTTTGAGTATGACATTTCTACCAAACTATGCAGTGGCCGACCCAATACCGTTTCTATATGAAGCTGACAGAGCAGCTTCATATTGGGTTGCTCAGTGCAGGACAAAAAATAAAACTACCTCATAAAAACCAGGTTTTTCGCTGTGGGGCAAATGAGATCCCCTGAATCCCGCGTTTGACGCGGGATTGGAGAGATGGCTTTGCTGTGGTATAAAAGCCGTTTTACGACTTTAGCTTTTCTTTGGGAAAGAGCCGGGGGATCTCACGGGCACTCAGCGTTAACTTTTCCTAGGCAACGGAGTGTAAATAATGCAGGCTAAAAAGTTGATCGGGATCAGTCCAAACACATTTCGTCTGGAATCCTGCCATAGCGGCTAAGTCTTGGAACTCAACGGTGCTGTATTTGTAAGAATGTTCAGTGCGAATGTGCTCACCCGCCTGGAAAGAAATACTCGCATCTCCAATTTGAACCTCTTGCTCGATGAGGCTGACAATGTACATTTCAATCCGCCCGATGGGATTGTAGAACGCTTTGTAAGAGAAGTTTTGCAGGTTGAAATTGGCGTTCAACTCACGGTTGATACGGGTCAATACATTTAATGCAAACGCGGCTGAGACACCTTTTGCATCATCATAAGCTGGCTCCAAAATAACTTTATCCTTTTTCAGGTCAACTCCAATGAGGAAATCTCCCTGGGGTTCCAGAATCATGGCCGCATTTTTGAGAAACTGAATGACATCCGTAGGTTCTAAGTTACCAATGGAAGAACCGGGGAAAAAACCAACCTTACGCTTGCCTTTCAAAGGCGGAATTTCTGGAAGATGGAGGGGTTGGGTGTAATCAGTGCAGATGGCGATCGCCTCTAATCCTTCATAAGCCCCGACCAATTGCACACAAGATTCATACAAGTGTTGTTTGGAAATATCCAGGGCAACATAGGTTTCTAAATGGGGCATGGCATCCAGTAAGAGCCTCACTTTCTGGCTACTGCCGCTGCCAAATTCGACCAGCACACCATCTCCAATGAATGTGGCGATTTCTGCCGCATTGGTTTGCAAAATTGCCATCTCTGTACGGGTCAGATAATACTCATCCAGCTCACAGATGGCGTCAAACAACTCCGAACCTGTCTTGTCATACAGGAACTTAGGGGAAAGTGTTTTTTGTGGCTGGCTTAAGCCCTGCAACACTTCGGTTCGAAAATCCTCCAGGGGCGGATGCAAGTCGTAAAGGGTAACGGGGGCTTGCTGATTGAGAATTGCAGCCATTGAATGTTGTCTCCAAATAAGTGGTTTGAGAATGGGGGGATCTCTCGTTGTTGCTATGCCAACCGGAAGCCGCTGAATTGCCAGCGAGCTGAGGGCGGGAAGAAATTGCGGTAGGTGGGACGAATGTGGTTTGGAGGCGTCACGCAAGAACCGCCCCGCAGCACAATCTGGTTGCACATAAACTTGCCGTTATACTCACCCACTGCCCCAGGTGCGGTCTTAAAGCCGGGGTAGGGAAGATAGGCGCTCTGCGTCCATTCCCACACATCCCCAAACAACTGGTCGGGACGAGTTAGACCAGCAGCGGGTATGGGATGGAGGTAATCATCTTCAAGAAAGTTGCCTTTGACTGGCACAGATGCCGTTGCAACTTCCCACTCTGCCTCTGTAGGCAGCCGTTTTCCGGCCCAGCGAGCGTAGGCATCTGCTTCAAAGAAGCTGACATGGCAAACAGGCTCATTGAGGTTTAATGGACGCATTCCTCCCAACGTCATAATCCACCAGTCACCATCCCGTTTCTCCCAGTAGAGGGGGGCTTCCCAGCGCTGCGTTTGCACCGTTGCCCAGCCCTCCGATAGCCAATGATCCGGTTGCTGGTATCCCCCAGCCTCAATAAATTCCAGGTATTCTCCATTGGTGACGAGATGGGCCGCCAACCAAAAGTCTTGAAGGTAGACCTGGTGCCGGGGCAGTTCATTGTCAAAGGCAAACTCATTGCCCTCAAAGCCAATGGCATAGAGGTTGCCGGGATAATCCAGCCAGGACTCTTTAGAAGGAGTTGTGGATTGCGTGGCCTCCTTCAGATCAGTTCGGTATGCAGGACGTAGAGGATTAATCGCAAAAATGTGTTTGATGTCCGTCAGCAGTAATTCTTGATGTTGTTGTTCGTGGTGGAGTCCTAGCGTAATCAGATCTTTTACTTCAGGGCTGAGCGGTGTGTTGAGGAGCGATCGCATCCCATCATCCACGTAGGCCCGGTAACGATACACCTCTTCCACCGTGGGGCGAGACAGTAACCCCCGCTGAGGTCGAGGATGACGCTGCCCCACTGCCTCATAGTAGGAGTTGAATAGATAGCCATATTGGGGGTGAAACACCTCATACCCCGGCAAATGGGGCACGAGTAGAAATGTTTCAAAGAACCAGGTGGTGTGAGCCAGATGCCACTTCGGGGGGCTCACATCAGGCATACTTTGGATGCCGTAATCTTCAATCGCCAGGGGGTTGCAGATGGCTTCACTCAGGCGGCGCACCTGGGGATAGGCGTCCGCCAGAGCGATAGGAACTGGCGTGTGAACGAGAGACTTTGGAATAACCATGGTAGGGGGTTCCCTGGAAATAGTCTTTAATAGCTTAGGGAGAGAACACAGTTCCCGCCAGTTCTATAAGGAAGAATACAAGTGTTGCGTTTGTACAATCCCGTGGGTTGATAGGGAAATACAGCCTATTTAAAGGAGTAACTTGATGATTATATAGTCTAAAAGTCATTAAGTGGTTAGGATAGGACTTACCTATGCTTCTTGCGCTTGTCGCTTCATGCGGACTTGTACTTATGCAGATGGGGTGTGATGAAAGAGACAGTTATGTCCCTTTCATCACACCCCATCCATTTGTTTGAAACATGACTGTTTTGTGTTCGCGTGAGCATACAAAAAAAGCATCCTCGAAGATGGGATGCTTCTTATATGCTTTCAAGATGGTTGTTTCTTCTTGTGTCAGGGAGTTGGGGCGATCGCCCCAACTCCCTCAGGGTTTCATCTCATTCACTAAAGCGGCTTGCAGATGCTATTTATAGTCCATCTACTGCTTTTTTCAAATTATCCTTGATGTTTTCTACGGTGTGTTCAGCGGATGCTTCTTGCTGTTTTGCCCGGCCTGCCACTTCATCTTGAGGATTGCCTGTCACCTTGCCAACCGCTTCTTGAATCTTGCCTTCAATATTTTTACCTGTTGCTTTCGCTCTATCGTTGATACTCATGGTTATATTCCTTTTATCGCTTCTATAGGGTTAGAAAAATCTAGGGTATGTTTTAAAGCTGGTTGGAAGAGTTATTTTTTCGTGCGCTTCGCGTAGGAAAAAGACCCCTTAAAACAGACCTTAGTATTTAACAAGCGTAGCAACTGGATCGCTGAACCTGGCTCTATCGTTAGCCTGAACCTGTATCAATCCGCTGGTAGAAAAAACACTCTTCCATGTTTGGTGCGATCGCCCGGCACAACCTTCAAGAGGCCAAGCAAGCCGCCTGAAAGACTCACAGAACTGATATTTCTTGACTTTTAGATGACTTATTTATCACAAATCTATATTTCAGGGTTATTACCCGTTTTCTACTACCACTCGCGCTGAGTATTTTACTTTTGCAGTAATAAATAATATTCCCGTCTCCTTACTCAGCAAGATAAATCCGTACTTCTACTGGTTTTTTCTACAATTTTTCATGACAATTCCTCCGATATCCCTAAATTTAACCAGAGTTTAAGCATCCGGAAATTGTGCAAAAAAATATTTGTTCTATGTTTTCCGTGATAAGACAGTTGCTTGCGTTTTCTAATAATAGAAAGTGCTTATAAGAATGAATAAATTAATTCCAGTAGACATCAGAAAATTGTTGCCATCTTCATAAACATTAGGCTAAGTTCTGGGAGGAAGTTTTTCAGTAAGTTTCATTCCACCTGTATTCCTAGTCTTGTCAGGTCAATTTCAAGTATTGGGAGAACAGTTTCTCAAAAGTTTCGCTAAACCTTATGAAACAGTTTCCCTAACCATCGTTTGATTCTGTCATTCGATCGTTTGCGTCTGCCAATTCATTACAGATTTTGCTGTGCAATCTGTGCAAACATTTCGTTCAGAGGACAAATAGATGGCGACTAACAATACGCTCCTTTCTCAGGAAACCAATCTTTTAGGCACTGAGCTAACAACCACGGCTACGCCCATTCGCATTGAAGCTGAGCGTCTGACGTTAACGGGATATCGTACTGAAACGACCTCGGGTTCTGGAGCTTCTGGGGGAAGCCAGATTTCCCTAAACCAATCGACCAGCAATACAGGGTCCGCTGTTGGCACCTTTAGTGGGCCAGCAGGTACTTACCAGGTTCGTGTAGGTTACTTTGATGAGAATGATGGCGTCGCTTCGGCAACTATTCGCGTTGCTGGGCAGAGTAACTCCTTTTCGTTCAATCGCAGCACCCTTGATAACCTCGCCAGTCCCAGAACCTTCACAACACGTGTAACCCATAACTCAATTCAGTTGAATCCGGGCGATCGCATCGAGATTCAAGGCACGCGCAATCAGGGCGAATATGCTCGGTTTGATTACATTGAGTTTGTGCCTATCTCTGCCCCATCAGGAGGTAGCACACCTCCCACCAGCGGCGGCAGCACACCCCCCACCACGGGCACCGCGGCAGCCAATACAAACATTGGCACCAATCTAAACGGTATTAGCGATTGGTCAACTCAGTATCCCTTTACCGACTTCTTCAAAAACGCCCGTGCCTGGATACCGGGAACATCCAGCACCTGGAATACTGGGGAAACCAGTCGCATTGATTTGGATAGCCAGGGTTGGGTGCGATCGCTACCCACTAGCAGCAGTGGCCTGCAATTCAATCGAGTCACCACCCTGGTTCCTACAGCCGCCAAGTTCAATCGCTACATCGTGCTGTATGACGGGGAAGGGGAGTTGCGCTACGCCGGGAATGGCACTCGTGACACCACCGCTTCACGCCCCGGACGGGATGTGATCACGACCACGGGCAACAACCCCATTCAGCTCAGTATCGTCAGCACCGATCCTAATCGCACGGGTAATTACGTCCGCAACATTCGTGTGATTCCAGAGCCCTACATCAACATTTACCAGACACAGCCCTTTAATCCTGATTTTGTTAACAGCGTGCGGGGAATGGAAACCCTGCGGTTTATGGATTGGATGGATACCAACAACTCCACCCAGAGAAACTGGAGCGATCGCCCTCAGGCCAACGACGCCATTTACTCGGCCGATGGAGTGCCGCTGGAACTGATGGTGCAATTGGCAAACCAGACCGGTGTTGACCCCTGGTTTAACATCCCCCATCAGGCCACCGATGACTACGTTCGCAACTTTGCCCAATATGTGAAAGAGCATCTCAATCCTGGGCTGAAAGTGTATGTGGAGTACTCGAATGAAGTATGGAATGGGATATTTTCCCAGACCAGCTACGCCACACAACAGGGCAATCTTCTATTTCCCAATCAGGGCAGCAGTGACTTCGATCGCAATCGCCTCTTTTTCGCCAAGCGCACCACTGATATTACCCGAATGTTTGATTCGGTATTTGGTGCAGATAAAGGTCGAGTGATGGGCGTATTAGCCGCTCAGGCTGCGAATACGGGAACTGCCACGTCTGTCTTGAATTACATTCGTAGCCAGGGCTGGACACCGCAGCAAGCCGGGATTGATACCATTGCGATCGCCCCCTATTTTGGCGGCTACCTGGGCAACTCCCAATACGAAAGCACCATCACCAGTTGGACTCGGGACGCAGATGGAGGTCTTAATCGGCTATTCCGCGAACTCTCCAGTGGTGGCCAGTTGAGCGGCGGCCCCACCGGGGGTGCCCTGGCTTCTGCGACGCGATGGATGCAAAACTTTGCTAGCCTGGCCCGGCAAAATGGCCTGACGATGACAGCTTATGAAGGCGGGCAGCACCTGGCGGGAGTAGGTAACGTTGCGAATAACCAGGCCATCACCAACTTGTTCATTGCCGCTAACCGTGACCCGCGTATGGGCGACCTGTATCGGCAATATCTCAATAACTGGAACAACTCAGGTGGAGATTTATTTACCAACTTTAGCGACGTTTATACCCCCAGCAAATGGGGCAGTTGGGGGGCACGGGAAAGCCTGTATCAAACCACCAGTCCTAAATGGAGTGCATTGCAAGACATCATTCAAAGTCGCCTGAGCGCGGGAAGTTCTAGCCCCACGACCCTGACGACCAGCGGCTTTAGTGAAACGAATGCGATCGCCCCCCTGGCGGTCACGGTCGATGGGAGCAACACCAGCGATCGCCGTGTTATGAACGACCCCAATAGCCTTGCCCCCAGTGGTTCTGATGGCTCCATTCAAGCCTCCAATCGCGGTGGAGACGACTTCAGCTTGCAAGCCGTCACAGATGATGTCACCGTTTCTGTTTCCGATGACCCCATTAGCGGAACAACACAGGTGCCCACCCCTGGCGGTAGTCGTGGTGTGAATGGTAGCGATGTTGCAACCGATCAGCTTCTGGTCGGCGGTCAATTCCCAGGATGTGAACAACCCGCTTCTCTATGGATGGCTCCTACTCATCCCCTACAGGCGTCCGTAGCCGGGCAACCGGGGGCGATCGCCACACTCAATAGCGATGTCCTCTCACTCCCGGGTGTTGGCAATGGCAATACAACGTCCCTGGATCCCCTTGCTGCACCCCAACCCCTCGCCCTCGAAGGGTTGACGGAGTCCAATTTCCGAGGCATGGCATCTAGCAGCACGTTGGCATAGTTTTCTCTACGTCGCTCAGCTCAGTATTTAGATTTCCGGTGAAAGAACCATAACAAGGTTCTTTCACCGAATTTGATTCAAAGCAGTAAAGGGAGGGCTTAGCCCTCCCCTTACTGCTTTGAATCAAATTCGGTTGTTTTTGTGAGAGCCACGCGGAGCGCGGCTCTCACAAAAACAACCAGATTTTAAGTGCTTGAAAAACGCTGTAAATATTGCGCAACTGGATAAAACTTTTGTCAAGCATTATCCGGTTTGCCGGATGGTGGCTTGTAAAGGGGGGTAAGCAAAATTGTGACCGTTGTGAATTCCCCTGGAAATATCCAGGAAAGATCGTTACCCATGGCTTGAATCCTGCACCATTCGTACAATTTCATGCCCCTCCAACGAGTTGAGCAGTAATTATGGTGATGCTTCTAACCTGCCCTGACTGCATCCCGTCCGAGATTGGCCCTGTTTCCATTCAGCAGACCGATGTGGAGCAGGGGGATAACGTGACGGTGGCGATCGCCACAACATCCTTCTCCACCCCCAGCATCGAGACACCCGATGCTATTACTCAGGCTGAATTTGCGCGTACACCTCAGACGCCCCCTTCCGTTCCGGCCACCCAACCCAATCGTGCATGGATACAATCAGCTGCCGCACCCGTCCAACCCCTCCTGCAACTGGGTAGCCGGGGAGAAGCGGTGCAAAGCTTGCAAACCCAGCTCCAACAACAGGGTTACTACACCGACGCCACAGATGGCATTTTTGGACGACGCACCCAGGCAGCCGTACGAGCATGGCAGCGATCGCACAATCTACCTGACGATGGCATGGTTGGTGCAGAGACTTGGGCCACCCTGACTTCACCCTCAGACCCTTCTTCAGCGTCTTTCACGACTCAATCACCTGAGGCTCCAGCACAACCTCCAGCCGAGACCTCAGAATCGTCTCCAGAAGCCACGCCTCAACCCCAGGCAGCTAAGCCTTCCCAGCTAACAGAAGCCCCGGAGGTTCTCCAGGAAGCTACGCCTCAGCCCCAGGATCGCCCACGGGCTCCGATCACCTACGATTTTGACACGGACTCCCCCTCCTACGCCCTGTGGATCGTTGGTTGGGCTGTCATTTATGGAGCAGGCTGGGTCATCATCATCCGTGATGGAATGCGCCAGCATCAAGCCAGGCGTACAAAACGCGCTATTCCCGTTGAATCTCCCCCAACTTACCACTCCAGTCCCAACCCCCCAGAAACCGCTCCCAATACCGAACCCTCTAACCCTCCCACTCCCCGATCTGAACCTGTCGCCGCGATCGCAGCCCCCACAAAACCCCCGGCTCCTCCACCGCAGTCTCATCCGGCTCCTTTACCTGAACCGATCGCGATCGCCTCACCTCCACCGCCCGCTGCCCCAGAAATGCCGCTGGTGGAAGCGATCGGAGAGGAAGTCCCCATTGCACTGGCGAATGCCGGACGGCTCACCTCGGAAGACTATCTCTTTCCTTATCTGGAAGATCACGATAGCGACATTGTCGATCTATCCGACGAACAAGTCGTCGCCCGTCTTCCGGCCACAGCAACGGACCTGGAAGAAGAGGTCTTCCACTATTCCCTAGTCGATCGCGCTGAAGGTTTATTTGTGTTGCGGGGCAATGAGCTGCGTGTTCTTAAGAGTCGCCTGGAACGCTATGGCAAGGGTCAACCCATTCACAAAACCATCACCATTCGCCGCACCAGTAACCGTGGGGAGTTTATCGACAAGTCTTTTAACTTGACTATCGGCAAAACAGCATAAGTAACCACTGTTATTGGCGGGTAGGGGCAGGTGGACTAGCAAGCAGGTGTGAAGCTCCATCACTGTTTTGTCGCAACCGGACGGGTGATTGATATAAATAGGGATCACTTTGCGTTCTAAAATCGGTGACAGACCCCCAATCCACCATTCGCTTTGAAGTTGTCGTACCTGCCCACCATACGGCTCTCCTCGAAGGGTTAGCCCTCTGGCAGCAACTCGGCTTGCTCTCCGATGAGCAAGTACGGCAACTCTGCCACCGCCATTTAACTTGCCCTTTGCCATCCCCTCAGGCTATTGCTCCTCCTTCCCCTGTGGGCAATTTTGTTGAACCTACAGCAGCAAATCGACAGCGTGCCGTCGCTCCTCGCTCGGTCGCCGAACCCGGTTGGTTAACTCAACGCCTCCAGGCCCTGATGGAAGAAATCAGCATCATCTGGTTGCTATTTTTGGGCGTGTTTTTGGTGATTGTGTCCTCAGGGGTGCTGGCTGCCAGCCAATGGCAAAACTTTTCTCCAACAGGGCAATACCTGGTTTTGCTGGCTTACAGCGTGGCCTTCTTTGCAGCAACGGCATGGACGGCCCGTCGTCCGACGCTGAAGCTCACCACCCAGATGGTGCAGATGGCAACCCTGCTGCTCATTCCAATTAATTTCTGGCGCATGGATACGATCGCCCTCTGGCAGCAACCCTGGGGTTGGGCGATCGCTCCTCTGGCGGCCCTGATGTTAAGCGCCATGCTGGTCACGTTATTACGACCAACCATTGAGCCGCCAGCCCAACCCCGTTGGGTCATCGCAACTATCGTCGCCCTGAGTTGGTTGCATGGAGGTTGGGCTATCGCTGGGATGGCCCTGATTGCCAGCTATGGAGCCACCATCGGCAGCGCCCTGACCTTGACGGCCCAATTTCCTCCCACGACTTCCCAGGAGGGTGAACCCCCAACGGGTTCTGGGTTGAGCCAGCCTATTATCGTAATTTTGTTATCCCTGCTGATACTGCTGGTGCGAGCCTTATGGGTTGCCCAGGTGCCCTTTTCTCAACTGGGGCTGGCCTTCGGTATTTGTGGTGGACTTCTGGCCTGGCAATCTCGCCGCGTCCCTGCCCGGCGTTTGTGGATGCAATTGGGGATAGCTTTGCTGTTACTCGGCTGGGGAGTCACGGTGGGAGCTCAGCCCCCGCTCCAGGCGATCGCCGTCAGTCTAATCGGTGTTGGGTTGATTTTGGAGCAGTTGCTTCACACGCAGCGGAGAGAAGATCTGGCCTCACTGTTTTTGGTGGGCTTACAAGCCTACTGGTTGATGGGCCGCGTGATCCCGCCAGAAACCCGTCGAGGAATTTTTGCCTGGTTAGTGCAACAGGCTGGCCCTGCGGGTATGCCCTGGGCCGCGTTGGGCGTATCCATGTTTCCTTACCTGATCGGGACACTACTGGTGGGGAACTGGTACTACCGCCAATCCCAAAGGTCTCTAGGTCGTACGGCTGAGCACCTGGCTCTGGCCCTGGGCGTCGGACTGGTGGTTGTAAGTCTGCCTAACCCGTTGATGCGATCGCTCACCCTCAGCCTTGCCTTCCTGACCCTGATTGTGACCGTCCGTCGGCGGGAAGAGCTGCCGGGCTGGGTCATCTATGGAGCACAATTTCTAGGATTAGGGGCGATCGCGGCCTGGGTTGCGCTGGCCTTCCCGACGCTGAGTTACACCACCTGGAGCTTACTGCTATTGGGGGCAGCTCTGGTAGAGTGGGGGTTTTGTCTCAGCCCTGGCTGGTCTCGGGTACACCAGAGTAGCTGGCATCTCGGGTTAGGGCTGGCCAGCTTGGGTGGGCTGATGTTTTGGAATGAAGCCGTGCTTCAACCCTGGGGCTGGCTCTGGCTGGCTGTGCCTCTGGCTCTAACTGGATTGGCCTATTTACCCACCTTTCCCCCTTACAGAACGGCAATTGGATGTAGCACCGCTGCGGCTGTTCTCGTCCAGGCTCTGACCTATGAAACCTGGGAAACTCGGCTATTCAGCTTGGGTTTGATGACGGGGTTATTACTCTTCAACACCCGTAGGCAATCAGTTGGCCTCAATGCCACTACCCATATTGGGTTGGGTCTTCTGTTTGTCGGTGCGCTCTTCTGGCAAGTCCGGGAGCAAGTAGCCCCTGAGTGGCCCGTAGTGCTGCCCCTGATGATTGCTGCTTTATGGGGTCTCTGGCATTGGCAATCTCGCAAAGAGAACCCCCTCAGCCGGGTTTACAAACCCAGTTTGACGGGATGGGCGATCGCCCTCTCCATCGGCACGTTCATCGTCTTGTATGGCTTCATTTTCTATACCATTGCGGAGCAGGTGCCCTTAAGCAGGCAAGTGACCGCAGGGATAGTCCTGCTGATCGCTGCCATCGCCTATCGCCTCTGGCTGGCCCCTCGCAACCCCGGCTTCTATAGCCTTGCCATCGCCGTCGAAATGTTGCTGCTGGCTCTCATCCACAACCTCCAGCCAACAGCCCCACTGGATGGACAGATGTGGGCGATCGCCAACCTGGCTCTGGGGCTAGGAACCCAAATTGCTGGAGATTTCTGGACGGCTCGGAAATCACGACCCTATCGCCAAAGCTGGCATTTGATCCCTCTGTCATACGGAGCTGCTGGCATCATCATCGGACATGGGCAACCCTTCAGCCCTGCCACCGGACTCTACACCCTCGCCGCTGCGCTCATCGGGCTAGGGGTGGGACGGCGACGCCCCCGGCTCAAACCCGTGACCTTTGGGGCCATGCTTCTCATCACGGCCGGATTCTATGAGTTACTGATTTATCAACTCAGCCAGGCATCCGGCGGGGCAGCAGGGGATGGATTGGTCCTGCTGGCCGGACTGGCAGCGGTGCTGGGGGTCGGCGATCGCCTCCTCAGCCGCTGGATTGGGCCCTATCTGCGATTAACCCATGATGAATTTAAGAGTTTTGCGCTGGGTCATTGGGTTCTGGGCAGTGGATTACTCCTGATGGCACTGAGCTTCGACCGCAGCCTTCAGGGTGGCCTGCTCTGGATTAGCGTCGCTCTGATTCTGGCAGCTGATGCGCTCTGGCAGGGCCGCACTCAGGAGAATCTAACCTATGCCGGTATCACAGCGGCGACCGTGGCCTGTGGTTACGGCCTCTGGCTTGCCGTTCCTGATACAGCGTTACTACTGGCCTGGGCGGGCGCGATCGCTACCCCTGTCGCCTGCGCCATGTACCTGGTACCGTGGCCTCGCCTTGGCTGGAGCGATCGCCCCTGGCAAAACTCTGCCCTGATTCTTCCACTCACCCTCGTTGTTTTATTCGCTGACCAGGCGGCTGCCCCATCGCTGTTTATCGTTGGTGCCTTTTATGCCTGGGTCGCTAAAGTCAGGCATCAGGTTCGGTTGAGCTACTTCAGTGTGCTGTTGGCGAACTGGGGCGTTTTCCAATGGCTCAATGAGCAAGGCATTCAAGAACCCTTGGCCTATGCGTCGCTGATAGGTCTATCCCTGCTCTATCTGGCCCAGGTCGATCCTAACCTGCAAACGGCGAACAGCCGTCAGAATCGCCATTGGTTGCGCATTCTAGCCGTTGGCTTAATTGTACTGACCAGCATTTACGAAGCCGAGCGGGGCTTGGGGATGGCCGGTTTCGCCCTGGCGATCGCCCTGCTTCTCGTCATTGCGGGTTTAGCCTTTCGAGTCCGCGCCTATTTGTTCGTCGGCACGCTTGCCTTCATCTACCAGGTTCTCCGTCAGTTAGTCGTGCTCATCGACCTTTACCCCCTTCTCCTCTGGGCCGTTGGTATTGCTTTGGGCCTCCTCTTCATCTGGATTGCGGCCAATTTTGAAGCTCGCCGCGCCCAAATTGCAGAGTTCGTTCGCTATTGGCTCGGTGCTTTGGAGCAATGGGACTAAGGTAGGGGCAGTTGCCTGGTAGAGCTATCTCTTCGAGATGGTTTCACCAGGCAGCCATTTTTGAGTTTGAATAGGCTAAAAATCCCTCCATACGGGCTTTTCAGCCTATTCAAACACTGGAGAAAGATCCGGCCAAAAACAACGGAAACCCCCACCCAAAAGCTGATTTTTCGTCTGTTACACATTGTCATAGTGGAAGAAAGTGCAGATTAAGGTCTATGCCTGTGCAGACTTCCTCCACCAGCCCGTCCTGCTTATCCCCCAGTGTTGCAATCCCCGAATTAGGGCTTGTTTGTATCACCACCTCCCAAGCAGTTCGTTACAAAACCTTAACTCGCAAGCGCCTCCTGCTGATGAGCCCAGAGGAGCAAACCACTGCATTGCGATCGCTTTATCTTGAGAACCTGCGCCGCTTCAACCAGGCCATTGAGTTTTGCCATCAGCAGGCCATTCGTCTGTATCGCCTTCCCTCCAACCTGTTCCCCTTTGGCGATACTCCCCTGGGTCGCGATTTGCTCGATGAGTTGGCTCCTCAATTGCGGCAGGCTGGCGATCGCGCCAAAGCGTACGGCCTCCGTCTGGTGCTACACCCCGAACAATTTGTTGTGCTGAATTCCGATAACCCCACTGTTATCGAGAACAGCATTACGGTCCTATCCGCTCTCGCCTACCAGTTTGACCTGATGGGCCAACCCCAATCTCCCTGGACTACGATGAACATCCACGGGGGCAAAGGCGATCGCGTAGAACGGTTAATCCAGGTGATTCGTGATCTGCCTGATCCTATTCGTACCCGGCTTACCCTGGAGAATGACGAGCACATGTATAGTGCAACATCCATTTTCGAGATCTGTCAGGCTTCAGGGGTTGCCATGGTCTTCGATGCTCATCATCACCTTGTACGCGAACGCTTAGACAGCTACGACGACCCCAGCATTGCGGAAGCGATCGCCCAGGCCCGTAGCACCTGGCCTGATCCCACTTGGCAGCTGGTGCACATCTCCAACGGGCGCGACTCCCTTCACGATCCCAGCCATAGTGATGTGATTTGGAATATGCCCGAAGCCTTCCGTCAGGTGCCCTGGATTGAAATTGAAGCCAAGCACAAGGAGGAAGCGATCGCCCGCCTCCGGCAAGAGTGGTTGCAGCCTATGCAACTGAGTTAGTTTTCTGTAACAAAGATTAATGCTTCCATTGCAACAAAGAAAAGCGTGAGATGAGTTGCTTCACAACGGCACCATCAGGGCTATAGCTTACAGCGCTTTGCACTTGAATCAGCCACGGTTGTTTTTGTGAGAGCCGCGCTCCGCGCGGCTCTCACAAAAACAACCGGATTTTAAGCGTTTGAAAAGCGCTGTAAATTGCGTAAAGCGACAAAAGCACTAACTTAATCCCAGTTTGGGCTAAGCTGAAGTACCCATTTTTGCGACGCGAAGCGTACCCAAAAATGGGCATTTTCGAGTGTTTATGTAACGTGCAGCACTCGAAAACGCCCCTGATCCGGACCCAGGCTACTTCATCAAGAGCTCAGATTCCTGACCTCAATTCTTGAGAGTTCCGGTTGTGCCAGCCCCACGAAGCGTTAATGCTATTTCATCATCAGCTTGCAAGGAACACTTCGAAAAAGCTCACGTTGAAATACCTCTTACTGACAGAAAAAGTGCGCTTTAGTCATTGCAGGGTCGTTATCTGAACGCAAGCACGTTATGCCGAATTAATTCAATTGTCGTGAATTGTAAAGATTTCATCTATCCCTGGTAGGAGATTTTTTGATGAGCTGGTTTCGTTGTTAACTAGAGATGTTTGGAAACGTGAATTTTTTATGCATGATACCCATAGAAAATTCATTTCTCTTAGGTTCTCTAACCTTACTCCAAACACTGCACCCTATGCCGTACAGCCTAGGATGCTCAGCTGCCCTCCCCTGCCGATGCTGCGAGCAACTCCATGGACGCGATTCTGCAAGAAACCATTCTACGAGCCTTGCCCGAAACCTTCTGGGAACACCTGGAGGGGGTCCGGTTTCACATTGTTACAGGTGTTCTAACTGTCATTGCCCCCGACGAGACAAAGGCTAAAGCCCTGGCGATCGCCTCTATCTGGGCGGATGCCCTCGACTCTGTCGGCTGTGAGCACCTGGTCATCACCGACAAAGCCAACTATCGCCACGAGATGACCCTGGAATCCTGTGTCGATTGCCAAATCCTGGTTTCCCTGGAATGCGAATCCCAGCTTCAATGGCTACTGTACATGGAAACCTTGCCCGAGTCTGTCCAGCAGCGTCTGCGGCAGGATGGATTGACCGTCCACCCTAACGGACCCCGTCTCGATCTGTACGCAAAGCCTGTGCGGATCTCAGACGTGCTTCCTCTGCTCTACTGGCTGATGGGAGTGGAATCTTTTGGGTTTACTCAGGTGCGTCTGATGGAAAACCCCGACAAACCCCGTCTTACCCTTTCTGTTGAAGAAATTCGCCGCCTGGTACGGTACGGCTTCAACCGCTTATTCAAATCAGCCTAAATCATCCAATGCTGACGCATTTTTATTGAGTGTGGCCTGTGAAACCCACCACACTCAACAAGAATGAACTGGCCTAACCAGATTGTGCAAGGTTATATAACCTTAGGAGATCTGCTCAGGACCGTGTACTGAATAACCTGTCATTCTTTTTGTGAAAACGGTACGAAGTTGCCACTCCCACAAAAAGAATGACAGGTTATTTTGCACCATGCTCGCCATTTTTCCCAAGCTTTTGATTTTGCGTGCCCGTTACGCACGCAAAATCAAGGGCTTGAGAAAAATGGCGGAGGTATTGGTTTATTTGTAATTTTTAGGGCCGTCGGTTTTGAAAACTGGTGAAACGTACAAGTTTTCAAAACCGACGGCCCTAAGCAACTAAATGCTTGCTATACACTGAAAGAAATTCTTAAAGGAAATGTTGATGAAGCCGACTAAAGAGGTTGAAACCCATACCCCGGCCGAGCGATCTCACAGTGCCTCCTCCGGAGAATCATCTACCCCTGCAGACAAAGCCAGCAAGCAGCCTGCTAGCACTTCGTCTGAGCCCATTGCCGATATGCAGCAAATCGACGAAATCTTCAGTTCACTCAAAACTCTGTTGAGTACCGTCGAAAAACTTCAAAAAGCCCGTCAGGAAGTAGGCGACATCAAGCCTTTAGTGGGGCGATTGCTGGACGGTGAACTGGTTTCCGGCGACGAATTGGAACAACTAAAAGTCGGGGTTGGGGGCCTCTCTCGCCTGGTACGGTCTTACACCGACTACCAGGTTGCGTTAGACAAAGCCCAACCTGCCCGGAATCTACTCGATCAAGTCTTAAAAGGATAAACGCCGCTTCCTCTCCAACAGGCTGTGATACCCACCTGCCTAGTGCCTGTTTTAAAGCTGTTTGGAAGATTTGTTTTTTCGTGTGCTTTGCACACGAAAAAACAGCTTTTTGAAAGGAATAAGCGCTTAAGAAGCACTTAAATATTAATAAAACTACCTCTAAAACCCAGATTTTTATTGTGGGCAGTAATTCTTAGTATGGGCCTCAAAGCCAAGAGTTCACGCCCGTAGGACGTGAACTCTTGGCTTTGAGGCCCGAAAACCGCGCGCCAAAGGCGCGCGGTTTTCGGGCCTGATTTCAAAATGAGAACTGCTATATTGTGGGAGCTTCGCTTCGCAATGAAAAAATCTGGGTTTTAGCGTTATCCTGCAATCCTGTAAATGGGGTATTTAGGAGAGACTACTTGCGTACCCCATCTACAGAACCTGGAACTATAGCTCATCAAACACAACCTACGGATTAAGAATTATCAATAAAACTTTCTCCAATCTGTATGACTCTCTAGCTGAAACCATATTTCATATTTGATTAAACATTCACGCCGTAAATCTCTCATGTTTGCGTCCCTAGTCAGGGAATCCTAAGAGGGGTACTCTGTTAAAAACTATGAGCGCTTATCGACGGTTTCCTCTCATTGGCGCGGTTTTTGGCTCAGCCACGATCGCCACAATTCTGATTTTAGAAATATGGCATTTCTGGACCCATCGAGAGGCCTTCTGTGAAGCACCCTCAATCCTGACCATGATGGTGCTGTTGGGGACCGTGGGCGGGTGGGCGATCGCTTTCATGGTCTATCTACGCCAACAAACAACCTCTATCCAGGCGCTCAATCGGCAGCTACACCACGAAATTGCCCAGCGGAAACTCATTGAACAAGACCTGCGAGAAAGCGAAGAACGCTGGCAACTTGCACTGCGGGGTAATAACGATGGCATCTGGGACTGGAACGTGCAAACAAACGACGTTTTCTTTTCCAGCCGTTGGAAGGAAATGCTAGGGTTTGCAGACCATGAAATTGCTAATCATATCGATGAATGGTCAAAACGAGTTCACCCCGATGATCTAGGCTGGGTTACCCAGGCCATTCAAGATCATTTTGCGAAAAAAACACCGTTTTACATCACGGAGCATCGAGTACTGTGTAAAGACGGCTCCTATAAGTGGATTCTTGACCGTGGGCAGGCGCTCTGGGATGATGCCGGGCGTGTAGTTCGTATGACAGGTTCTCACACCGATATTACAGAGCAGAAGCAAACTGAAGTCGGTTTGCGGGAAAGCGAAGAACGCTATCGACGATTAATCCAAAATCTCAACGCAGGTTTTGTGATTCATAGGACAGCCACCCAGATTTTGATGTGCAATCAAATCGCCTGTGATCTGTTGGGTCTTTCCATGGGCTCATTGGGAAAAGATGAAATGGATCCAACCTGGCATTTTACCGATGAGGATGGCTTACCCATCCCTCCGGATTGCCATCCTGTGAACCAGGTTTTAGCGACTCGGGCTCCTCTCAAAAACGTTGTGTTGGGCATCCAGCAAGCAGAAAAACCTCCGCGATGGCTATTAGCAAACGCATTTCCAGAATTTGATCAAAATCATCAGCTCCTTCAGGTCGTTGTGACGTTCATTGATATTAATGAGCAGCAGGCTGCCCTGCGTGAACGTAAACGCATGGAATTAGAACGCCAAACAGCTGAGAACGCATTACGCCAGAGTGAAGCCACTAAGCAAGCCATCATCGAAGCCATTCCAGACCTCCTTATTCACATGCGTTCTGATGGAAGCTATGTGGACTTTATGTCTAAAAATGGCTTTGATCATCTCTACCCAAATCAGATCGCAGCCAGCGCTACGCTGAACAAAGTGTTGCCCCCTCATCTCGCTCAATTACGTCTGGAGTCCATCCACCAGGCTCTGCAAAGCCATGAACTACAGGTCTATGAGCATGAGTTTCTTCTCGGTGGGCAACAGCGCCATGAAGAGTTGCGTGTGGTACCCCTTCCTCAACATGATGTACTGGTGATGGTACGCGACATTACCGCCCGCAAACAGGCTGAGGCGGAGCTGCAAGCTCAGAAGAACTTTTTGCAACAGGTAATCGATGCTGTTCCCAGTTCGATTTTTGTGAAAGACCAACAGGGAAAATTCTTGATCGTCAATCAAGCAGCATCTGCTATCTATGGCATTCCCATTAGCGAGATGCTTGGTAAACAGGATTGCGACTTCAACGAGAACCTTTTGCAATCGAAGGAATTTGCTAGCCAGAACCAAGCTGTCATTCAAAACCTTACGCCCATCACCTTTCCTGATCAAGAAATTCAAGATCGCTACGGAATGACCCGCTGGTATCAAACCACTATCAGCCCCTTTACCAACGCAGATGGCCATGTCAGGGGCATCATTGGCAATGCTATTGATGTGAGCGATCGCAAACACGCTGAGACCAATCTCCAATTTAGTGAGGAACGCCTGAAGCTGGCTTTGGATGCCTCCCAGGATGGGCTATGGGATTGGAATATGCAAACGGGAGATATTTACCATAGCGATCGCTATCTAGAGATCCTCGAATACCAGCCTGGTGAGGTACTCCTGGATTTACCCAGTTGGAAGGAAACGATTCACCCAGACGATCAAGCAGAAGTGCTGAGGTGCCTCACAGCTCACCTGCACGATCATTCACACACCTATACCTGTGACTATCGGGTTCGATGCAAATCTGGCACGTGGAAATGGATTACAGACTATGGCAAGGTCGTTGTTCATGATGCCAATGGTAAGCCACTCCGCATGATTGGAGCCTATCGGGATATTAGCGATCGCAAACAAGCCGAAGCTGAACTACGCCACCAGAAAGAAATCTTTCAGGCCATTGTTAACCACATTCCGTTCATGATTGTGTTGTTCAATGGGGAAGGCCAGGTGGAATTGGTCAACCCCGAACTGGAAAAGGTACTGGGTTGGTCACTGGCAGACTGGCAACACCTGGATACTCCGGCTCAACATAACAGCTCCCCAGACGCACGACACCAAATGCGCGCCCATCGACTGGCAGCCAGTGGGAAATGGCATGACTTTACCATTCAAACCGCGTCTGGACGGAACCTCGACATCTCCTGGGCCAATGTGCAGCTTTCCAACGGGCATTCCCTGGGTATTGGGCAGGATGTGAGCGATCGCAAACGCCGTGAGTCAGCCCTGCGCCAGGCCGTAGAAGCCGCAGAAGCGGCCAATCTGGCCAAAAGTTTGTTCCTCGCCAATATGAGTCATGAGCTTCGTACCCCTCTCAACGTCATTCTCGGCTTTGCCCAGGTCATGACCCACGACCCGGCCCTCACCCTCCCGCAACAATCCGACCTGCAAACCATTCGCCGTAGCGGCGATCATCTACTGAATCTGATTAACGACGTATTGGATCTCTCCAAAATTGAAGCTGGCTATAGCACCATTGACCTGAGCGGATTTGACTTCATCGCACTATTGCATTCCCTGCGTACCATGCTGGCCGAACGCGCCACAGCCAAAGGGTTACTCCTGTTCTTTGACATTGCCCCCGAAGTTCCTCAATTCATTCTTTCCGACATTCAAAAACTGCGCCAAATCCTGCTCAACCTCTTGAGCAATGCCATTAAGTTCACGGATCGGGGAAGTGTCACGCTGCAGGTGCGCATTAAGGAGCCGACGCGTGGCCGAGTGGCTGAGTGGCCCGGTGGAGACGCTAAGTCTAGGCCCTACCCCTCCACCTATCCACTTGCCCCTGCCCCCCTGACGCTCCAGGTCACCATCATCGACACCGGGCCGGGCATCGCCGAGGACGAACTGACCACAATCTTTGATGCTTTTGTGCAAGCGAAGGCTGGGCGACAATCTGCCAGCGGTACGGGATTGGGGCTAAGCATCAGCCGCAAATTGCTGGAATTGATGGAGGGTCGTATTACCGTCAGGAGTACCCTGGGACAGGGAAGTACCTTTACCCTTACTCTCCCGGTGCAGCCTTGCAGTGGGGTTAGTGTTGTCCCCGAAGCCAGCGATCGCATTGTCATCGGCCTAACTCCCGGACAACCCCTTCGCCGCATTCTTGTCGTAGATGACCAACTCGAAAACCGTACACTCATGATGCGATTGCTCTCCCAGCCAGGACTGGAGGTGCGGGAAGCCAGTAATGGGGAGGATGCAATTCACCTCTGGCAGGAATGGTACCCTGACCTCACGTGGATGGATGTTCGGATGCCCGGGATGGATGGGTATGAGGCCACCCGGCAAATTCGAGCTTTGGAACAGGGGGCCAATAGTATCATCATTGCCCTTACCGCTCAAGCCTCCCAGAGCGATCGCACCCTCGCTCTGGCTGCGGGTTGCGATGACTATATCAGCAAGCCCTTCCGTGAAGAGACCCTATTTCTGAAAATGAGGGAGTATCTGGGATTGGAGTATATCTATGCAGAACCGGATGTGGCCATCACTCCATTCCCAGCAGCCTCTCCTCATGCCAACGAGCCTTATGTGGCCTTACTCACTTCCCAGCCCGCCTCCTGGTTAGAGGCTCTGGAGGATGCTGCGATCTGTGGCAATGACCGGGCGATCGCCGAACTGGTAGCCCAATTGCCCACGCAGGCGACTCAGCTCGCCACCTTTCTGCTTGATCTGGTTGACCAGTTTGCATTTGAGCACATTTTACACCTGCTCCACCAACCCGTTGAGCACTAGCAGTTCCTAAAGTTTTTGTGGGTTGTCCCGGATTTCCCTTCCTTCATTCCTGCTCTCGCCACCACCATGAAGTCACAAATCGCACTTACTCCTTTATTAACTGCTACAAAACTGGCCTCTCTGGAGGTGTGTGATGACGCATCCGTCTACGCTCCTGGTTATATCCAGCCCCATGGAATGGTGTTGGTGCTAGAGGAGGAAACCCTCAAGATTGTGCAGGTGAGCGATAACACAGAGGCCTTTCTGGGTATCCCTGCTGCGAAGGTACTGGGCCGGTCTTTACAACAAATATGTTCCCGAAAACAGCTCGAGCATCTGCGGCAGATTTTGGCTCATCCTAATCTGGAATTGCACAATCCATTCGACCTGAAATTTCAACGTAAAGGACATCAGGCCCATCTAAGAAAAAGGGCTTTCCGTTGCACGTTGCATCGAATGTCAAACGGCCTTTTGTTGGAATTGGAACCCCACACGCCCATCAACAAAACCCATTCCATTCAGTTCTACCATCGGCTCCAAATGGCAACCCTGAGCCTTCGCCGGTCCACAAACCTGGAGGAGTTAGCTCAAATTCTTGCCCAAGAAATCAAGGCGCTGACAGGATTCGATCGCGTCATGGTTTACCGATTTGAGGCGGATGAGCATGGATTGGTCATTGCCGAAGAGAAGGAGCCCCATCTCGATAGCTACCTGGGGCTGCATTTTCCCGCCTTCGATATTCCTGTTCCGGCACGTCAACTCTTCCGCCACAATTGGGTACGTCAAATCCCTGATGTCAGTGCTTCCTCGGCTCGTTTACTCATCCTTGACAGCGACAAGCCCTCATCACTGGATCTCAGTACCTGTGTTCTGCGAGGTGTATCGCCATACCATGTGGAATACTTGCAAAACATGGGTGTTGCGGGGACATTTACCATTTCACTGATTGACGATAAAAAGCTGTGGGGATTGATCGCCTGCCATCACTACACCCCCCATCTGTTGGACTACGAATTACGCAAAACCTGTGAATTTTTAGGCCAATTTGCCTCCATTGAATTGGTTAACCAACAAGAGCGTGAGTTGAACGAATACCGGGTGCAAGTCAAGGCTATTCAAGATCAATTGCAATGGGCTTTTTTGCGAGATGCCAGCGCGATCGAACAAGTGCTCGCAGACAACACGATGCAACTCCTGAATCTGGTTCATGCCCAGGGAGCCGCCTTACTCCTTGATGGTCAGTTGACCCTCATTGGGCAAACACCTTCTAGCGATGAGGTGCAGTCCTTAATTACCTGGCTGGGGGAGCACCGAAGCAACCAACCCAACTCTGAACTATCACCTGGAGAGCGGGTGTTTGCGACCAGTACGCTTCCCGCTTTATACCCCCCGGCCCGGCAGTTTAAGGATTGTGCCAGCGGCATCCTGGCCATTTCCATTGTCCTGAGTCAGGTGAAGCAAAAGTCATACCACATTCTCTGGTTTCGACCCGAACAAGTCCAAACTGTGAATTGGGCTGGGAATCCGCAGTCAGCTATTAGTGTTGATGAAGTTGGCAACATGCGCCTCAATCCCCGGAAATCCTTTGAGCTCTGGAAGGAAACGGTGCAGGAGATGTCTTGCCCCTGGCAGTTAGCGGAACTGGAAGCTGCAGCAGAAATGCGCAACACCTTGATGCTTGCAGTCCTGGAGTTTTCCCAGGCGGCGTTGGAACAAGCGGCAGAGCGAGCGGCGATCGCCAACCGCGCCAAAAGTCAGTTCCTGGCCAAAATGAGCCATGAACTGCGAACCCCCCTGAATGCCATTTTGGGATTCACTCAACTGATGGCTCGCAACCAGGAAACTCCCACCGAGTTTCGAGAACAGTTGGGTATTATCAGCCGCAGTGGTGAACATCTTTTGACCCTGATTAATGACGTCCTGGAAATGTCAAAAATTGAGGCCGGACAACTGGTCTTAACCGAATCCTGTTTTGATATTCATCGCTTAATCTTGTCCATTCAAGAGATGTTCACCTTAAAGGCATCAGAAAAGGGTCTACGGCTTGAAACTGAACAGGATGATAATCTGCCGTGCTATGTCTGCGGTGACGAGGCCAAGCTTCGCCAAATTGTGATCAATCTGCTGAGTAATGCCATCAAATTTACCGTAGAAGGAAAGGTCATCCTGCGAGTTAAAGCATTATCCTGCAATGACTTCACACACTTAAAATCACACTCCAATTCCTCCCGGCAGCCCATTGTTCTCCAGTTTGACGTGGAAGATACAGGCCCGGGTATTGCCAGTACAGATTTGAACTCCATCTTTGAAGCATTCATTCAGACGGATCAGGGCCGTCATGCTCAGGGCACCGGATTGGGGCTCTCAATCAGTCGTCAGTTTGCCAACTTGATGGGGGGTACCCTGACTGTTCGGAGCGTGGTAAACCGGGGTTCTACATTTACTTGCCAGGTAGTTCTGCGCCTGCCAGAAGGATTAGATATTGTGGAACCTGAATTGCAATATTCTGTCGTTGGCCTGGCTCCCGGACAACCCACCCCTCGCATTTTGGTCGCTGAAGATGTCGCCGAAAATCGGCAATTACTGGTGACCTTACTGGAATCTATAGGATTTGAGGTGCAAGCCGTCAAGAATGGTGTTGAGGCGATCGCCCACTGGCAGGCCTGGCATCCACACCTCATTCTGATGGATATTCAAATGCCTGAAATGAACGGCTACGAGGCCATCCGGCAAATTCGTATGCAGGAAGCTCAGACCACTCTCTTGCAGGCAGGAACCGTCCTCCAGAAAAGTAGCACGCCTATTATTGCCTTAACGGCCTATGCTTTTGACAATGATCGAATAGCTTGCTTCGAGGCGGGGTGCACCGACTACATCGCAAAACCCTTTACTGAAAGCGTGCTGTTTAACAAAATGGCATATCACTTAGGAATCCGTTACCGTTATGCGGAGGAAATACCGTTGAGAGCGGCCACACATCAAGAAAAGTACTTGACTTCTCAGGAACTGGGAATAATGGGATTAGAATGGGTAACTCAAGTTCATGAAGCTGCATTGGATCTGAACGATATAAAGCTTCGTCAGCTAATTGCTCAAATTCCTACGGAGGAGCAAAACCTAATTGGTGTGATGAAATTTCTGGTTGACAACTTTCAATTGGAGACAATCGCCAACCTCACTCAATGTTAGATAAACAACACCTTGGGTATTTTTTCTGTAATTCCTAATTTTGTGTATCTAAGGCGTCTACAAAATTAGGAGTTGTAGAAGAAACACCCGAATTCGTTGGGACAGGAACGCTATGATTACCTTACTAAAATCTGTTACTGAGACGAATATTTTAATTGTTGACGATACCCCTGATAACTTACGGTTGCTGGCCCGCATCCTGGAGGCTGAGGGGTATATGGTACGTAAATCTTTGTCAGGCAGGATGGCGCTTCAGGGAGTTTACCGCGATCCTCCCGATCTAATCCTGTTAGATATTAATATGCCTGACATCAGTGGTTATGCTGTCTGCCAGGAGTTAAAAGCATCTGAAAGCACAGCCCATATTCCTATTATTTTTATTAGTGCTTTGAATCAGATCAATGATAAAGTTCGAGCGTTTGAAATCGGAGGGCAAGACTACATTGCCAAACCCTTTCAAGAGCTAGAAATATTAATGCGCGTAAAAAATCAGCTTCTCATTCAACAGCAACGACAACAACTTTTGATACAAAACCAACGATTAGAACAGGAAATTAAAGAACGGCTAAAAGCAGAAGCAGAGGTCAGGCAGCTCTCCTTAACCGATGAATTAACGGGCCTTTATAACCGACGAGGCTTTTTTGTCCTGGCCGAGCACCAACTTAAAGCTGCTTGGCGCAGTCAGATGCCGTGCTGTTTAGTGTTTATTGATCTGGATGGACTAAAAGTCGTTAATGACACTTTGGGCCATGCCGTGGGCGATCGCATGATCACCCATGCAGCTCAATTACTCAAGCAAACCTTTCGCGATGCTGACATTGTAGGGCGGTTAGGCGGCGATGAGTTTGCGGTCTTTATTCCAGCTTGTCCGGACCATGCCGCAGATGTCAGTCATCGTTTAGAGACAAATCTCTGCAATTTCAATCAAACTTGCGAACCTGCTGAACAGGTATCTATGAGTATTGGTATTAGCCAATGTAACCTGGGCGATCGCTTTTCTCTGACTCAACTCATAGCCCAGGCTGATCAACTCATGTATGAGCATAAACGTGCTAAGTACTCAATACGCCATTGACTTATCCTTGATCGCAAACGTGCCATGGTATCATCCAATCCCTCCATCGCGAATATTTTACTGGTGGATGATACGCCAGATAACTTACGACTGTTGGCAAAAATACTCGAATCCCATGATTACCTCGTACGCAAATCATTGAGCGGCAAAATGGCTCTACAAGCCATCTTCCGAGATCCACCTGATCTGATCTTGCTGGATATTAATATGCCGGAGATGAGCGGTTATGAGGTCTGCCAACAGTTGAGGGCTTCGGCTACAACTCAGCATATCCCCATCATATTTATCAGCGCCCTTGATCATGTAAGTGATAAAGTTTACGCCTTTGAGGTGGGTGGGCAAGACTATATTACCAAACCCTTCCATGAGATGGAGGTGCTCGCTCGCATTAAAAATCAGCTTCTCATCCGGCAACAGCAAAAAGAAATTTTGGAACAACAAGCGCTGGTTATTCAGAAGAACGAAAAACTGCACCAGGAGATTGAAGAGCGTCAGCGCGTTGAAGCAGAAGTCCGGCGACTGAACGCTGACCTGGAGCAACGAGTTGAAGCCCGTACCCGAGAATTACAACAGGCTCTAAACCTGAAACTAGCCTTGCAACGCATCTCTGATCAGGTGCGAGATTCCCTTGATCAAAACCAGATTCTACAAACTGCGGTTGAGACCCTGGCCCAGGTGCTCAATGTGCATTGCTGTGATGCTGCCCTCTACAGTGCTGATCATGCAACCTCTACTATTCGGTATCAGTGGCTTCAGCCTGGGCTAGCAGTAACCCAGGGTCAAACCCTGTACATGGCCGATTTCCCAGAGTTATATGAGCAGTTACAAGAGCGGCTCTGCTTCGCGTTCTGCCAAATTCAACCCACCGCTATTCGTCATCACTCAGCCATTCTGGCCTGCCCTATTTTTGACCATCAGGTAGACCAATCAGGGATTCTAGGCGATCTCTGGTTGTTCCGGGAGGTTTACGCCAGCTTCAGTGCGATGGAAGTCCATTTAGTGCAGCAGGCCGCTAATCAATGCGCGATCGCCCTCCGTCAGGCCAGACTCTACGAGGCCGCCCAATCGCAGGTACGAGAATTGGAGCGATTGAATCAGCTTAAGGATGACTTTTTGAGTACGATTTCCCATGAGTTGCGATCGCCCGTTGCCAGCATGAAAATGGTTCTGAAATTGCTGATGAACCTGACCGATCAGGGACAGAATTTCGTCGACATGATGGAACACTCCATGGAGCATCGGCAAAAGGCTGTGCAATACTTGACGGTTTTGCAGGAGGAGTGCGATCGTGAGCTCGCCCTGGTGGAAGATTTATTACACCTTCAGCATATTGAAGCTGGAACCTACGACAATCAGCCCACCCCAGTTTTCCTTCAGGATTTTATCCCCTATCTGCTCGAACCCTTTGAGGCGCGTGCCCACAATCAGCAGCAACGCCTGAATGTAACCATCGCCCCAGATCTTCCAACCCTCAATCTCGATCCATTGAGCCTAACGCGCGTAGTGACTGAACTGCTCAGTAATGCTTGTAAGTACACCCCGGCCGGAGGGACGATCTCTGTCATGGCCAGAGCTTCTGCCCAAAATGAAGGAACAGAGCCGATCAAGCTGCGTCTCTCCGTCACCAACACGGGGGTTGAGATTATGCCCACTGAACTCCCCCGCATTTTTGACAAGTTCTACCGCATTCCCAATAACGACCCCTGGAAGCATGGCGGTACAGGCTTAGGCTTAACCCTGGTGAAAAAGCTTGTTGAGCAGATGCAAGGCCATATCCAGGTCGAAAGTAACCCTGATCAAACCCGTTTTACCGTTCTACTTGCTATGGATCAGGGCTAATGAGAGCCGTAGAGGCAGGGCTTCGTCTCGCCTTCTACACACTGTGGGGCGTGAATTGTTGTGTGGTGAAGCCGGAAAATCCATGGAGGAAGCTCAATCTAGGCCCAGTGCTTTGCGCGTTCCACTGCTTTCTGCCAGGTGGCAAAGTTGGCGATCGCCTCTTCACCTCCCTCCCCCGGCTCAAATACCCGGTCTACAACCTGCTTGCCCTGCAACCCATCCCTCGATGGCCAGAAACCGCTGGCTATTCCTGCGGCAAAGGCTACGCCCTGCACCGTAGTATCTTGCATCCTGGGTCGCTCTACCGGAATGCCCAACACATCCGCCTGAAGCTGCATCAAGAAATTATTCTGGCAGGCTCCTCCATCCACCTTTAAGCGCTCAATAGGAGCTGCCCCAGAACTGTTGATGGCCTCAACGACCTCCTTCACCTGGTAGGCGACCGCCTCCAGCACCGCTCGCACCATGTGAGGCCGCTGCACACCTCCGGTGATCCCTAAAAACGCCCCCCGAGCATCCATATCCCAATGGGGCGTACCCAGGCCACTCAGAGCCGGAACGAAATAGACACCTCCATTATCAGAGACTTGTTGGGCTAATGCATCTGTTTCATCCGCTGTGCGAATTAGCCCCAGTCCATCCCGCAACCACTGAATGCAGGCTCCAGTGGTGAACATGCTACCCTCCAGGGCATAGCCAGCCGTAGTTTCGCCCTCGGCACTTGACTGGCTCCAGGCGATGGTGGCAATCAACTGGTGAGGCGATCGCACAATCTGGTTCCCTGTATGAGCGACGAGAAAGCTACCGGTACCGTAGGTGCATTTGACCAGGCCGGGGCGATCGCACCCATGCCCAAACAACGAGGCTTGCTGATCACCCAAAATTGCCATGATTGGAATTTCAGCTCCGGCCACCTGGGGATCGGTGGCACCAAAGTATCCCAGGCTGGGTTGAATAGTGGGTAAGAGGTGGGCTGGAATATTGAATAGTGATAACAACCGTTCGTCCCATTGGCGGGTTGTCAGGTTGTATAACATCGTGCGGCTCGCATTACTGTCATCCGTTGCATGCACGTTGCGTCCAGTGAGATTCCACAGGATCCAGGTATCGATCGTGCCGGCTAAAACCTGATCTAGCGCAACGTTTTCTGCCTGAACAGTGTGTTCTAAGAGCCATGCCAATTTGGTCGCTGAAAAATACGCATCAATGACCAAACCCGTTCGCTCAAAAATCTCGGCTCCATACCCCTCGTTTTGTAGTTTTTGGCAAAGGGAGGCTGTACGGCGATCCTGCCATACAATGGCACGATGCAGAGGTTGGCCTGTAGTTTTATCCCACAGCAAACAGGTTTCGCGCTGCACCGTCAGACCCATAGCTGCGATCTCAGACGGTTGGATCCCCGCTTGTTGAATGGCAGACTGCATGACAGTACAGGTCGCCTGCCAGATTTCCATAGGGTCATGCTCCAGCCAACCCGGTTGAGGGTAATACTGGGTTAACTCCTGGTAAGCCTGACTGACAACTTGCCCCGCCGCATTAAATACAAACGCCCGGTTACCGGTTGTGCCTAAATCTAAAGCGAGAATGTATTGAGGAGAAACGGCCATAATCCCATTGCCAAATCCAATCCTACTCTACAATGCAAAAGGCTTATCATTCGTGTACAAAACAGACTCTAGAGCGAGAACAATTCTTCAGCGCTGGAGGGATGGATGCCGATGGTTGCATCTAAGTCCTGTTTCGTAGCACCGAGGCGGAGGGAAACGGCGAGGCTTTGCACAATTTCCACGGCACCTTCACCGACCATGTGGATTCCGAGAATGCGATCGCCATCCTCCCGGTTCACGACCACTTTCATAAAAGTTCTCTCCTCCAGACCGGTGATGGCGTAGAGCAGGGGGCGAAAGTGCTTGCGGTAGCAGGCGATCGCCTCCCCATACCGATCGCGGGCCTGTGCCTCAGATAACCCCACCGTCGCGGCTTCTGGATGCGACGATAACGACATTGGAATTAAATCCAGACGAACAGGTTTAGCGTGATTGCCGAACTCGCTATCAGCAAAGATACGCCCCTGGACGATCGCACTGGGGGTCAGGGGCATTCGTCCGGTGCAATCACCAATCGCAAAAATGTGTGGGCAGTGGGTGCGACTAAACTCATCAACCTGAACCATGCCGGAAGCTAGCTTTACCCCTACATTTTCGAGTTGTAGCCCATCGGTATCTGGCATGCGACCCGTATCTGCAAGAACGGATGCAGCAATGAGGGGTGCAGAATGACCGACCAGACTAAGCGCGAAACCTTCGCTAATGGGTTCAATTTTCTCGACCACCCGCTGCGTTAATAATTGGACACCATGTTGCTGCATACGGTCTTGAATGACATAAATCAATTCTTCGTCTAGAAGCGGAAGAATGCGATCTTCTAGAATAATTTGCGTTACCTGAGAGCCAAGGGCATTGAGACTGCCGCAAATCTTCACACCGATGGGATCACCTCCCATCACGGCAACGCTTTTTGGTTGCTCTTTCAAGTAATAGAGTTCATGCCAGGTGATAGTATGCTCAATACCGGGAATTGCGGGCTTACAGGGCTTTGCGCCCACAGCAATGAGAATTTTGTCAGCGGTAACGGGCTGATCATTAATTATTACTGTATGCTCATCTGCGAAGTAGGCCTGACCCCGCAGCAAGGTTACTCCAGCATCTTCTAAATGCTTCTGGTGTAAGGCATTCAAGAAGTCAATGTGCTGTTCTTCCGCTTCCACGAACTCTGGCCAGTGGAACTGCCGCTGGTCTTCTCCCCATCCGTAATGGATGGCCACGTGATTGAGCCGTCGAAAGCTCGCCGCATGATCCAGCAGCTTCTCGGGGATGCAGCCATAGTTGACACAGGCTCCTCCGGGCTTGAAGCGTTCTGCGATCGCTACCTTTACCCCGTAAGATGCCGCCCGTTGCGCTGCCGCTAATCCACCAGAGCCGGCTCCAATCACCAGAAGCTCATAATCACAGTTCATAGTTCTTAAGTTCCTATATTATGAAAATTTCCTCCATGCGCTTTCTATACATTCTTGGTTTTGGGCCTGTTTAAAGATCATTTTTTCATGTGCTTCGCGCGTGAAAAAATGATCTTTAAACAGGCTCTAATATGGTTGCGAGGCGTGAAACCATTGGTTTGATGCCTCGCAACCATATCTTTTTAAGCAAGATCGCTTCCCAGAACAGGCTCAGGAGAATTTTGAGAATACTGCACTAGAAATACACTGTAGAGAATGGCAAAGATCAGGTCGATAATGCCAGGTGTAAAGTACAACGGGTGGATGTTCCCGGCAAACGTGTGATAAGCCAAAACGACAAATACAAAGGTTTGCACACAAACACCAAATTTGATAATGCCGAGATTCCTTACCACATCACTGCTTACCCAACTGTAGGCAATTCCAATGAAAAATACAACTCCATAAAACAATTGAGAGTATTCTGTATTGACCAGCGGTGGTGCATGGAGAATGTAACGCAACCAGGCATCTCCAATAAACAGGGCTGCACCTTCAGCAGCGGTAATGACAGACTTTGCTAGGAAAACAGATTTCCAGAATGCCAAATCATTCATGACGACTTCTCTCAATGAGGTTTTATAAAGGTTCGCTGTGGAGACAGGCTCATCACTTACAGAACGTATTTCCTTACCGCCCAACCCCTTCTCATTCAGGAAAAAGTATTATTCTAGAGTGAGCTTTAAAGCTGGCTGGAAGGGTATTTTTTGTATGCTTTGTGCAATCAAAAACAACATTTAAAGCAGACCCTAGAATTGGTAAGAACTCTCAAACTCCTATTCCATGTTGGAACAGGAGTTGAGAGTGAGCATCTTACATTTGTCAGTCCAGGAACGGCATGATTAAGAACCTTCCCGAATTCCTTGGGTTAGGGCAAAGATGGCGGCCAGACTGACCAGTGCTCCCCACTTCAGCATTGGGTTCTTATCGACCCAATCTAAAACACTGGGAGCCACAAGGTGGCTGTAATCACCATCAATGCGGTTGTGCTTTGGATCTGACACAGACTCGTATAAATTGTTGGGGTCATCCTCAGACTTGGGCCTGCGCGAGTCCTGCATGGGAAAACCAATCTGAAGTAGGATAGTGTCCATTAAAGCCGGAGAAATCCGCTGGATCAAATCCACTGCGCGGCCTGCATCCCCCACGATGAAATCGCGAGTGGGATGGGTTGCCGTATATAGCACCGCATCAGCCACTAAGCGAGGGTCATAGTAAGGTGGTGGGCCAGCGGGCTGCACCCCTAAGCGAGTCAAACCATTGTTCCAGAAGGGCGTATTGATAACGGCTGGACGAATGCTGGTGACGCTAACGGGAGCCTTTTCGTGTTTCAACTCAACCCGCAGCGCCTCCAGGAAGCCTTCAATGCCATGCTTGGAGGCTCCATAGGCGCTCTGCAAGGGCAACGCTCGTGTCCCTTCCACGGAAGAAATATGAATTAAAGCTCCGCCCCCTTGCTTCAGGTGAGGAAGAGCTGCCATAGCTCCGTAGGCTTGTCCCAGCAAACTCACTTCAACAATACGCTTAAATTCGTCGGGGGTTGTTTGCTCAAAGGGAGCGAACACTGCCGTTGCCGGGGTATGTACCCAGGTGTCTATCCGCCCATAAACATCAATGGCTTTATCCGCGATCGCCTTAACCTGATTGAAATCAGCGACCTCAGCCACGATTGGAGTTGCCTCACCGGGAAGGCTGCGCATTTCATCCATTAGGGATGCTAGCTTTGTTTCAGACCGTCCTGAAACAACAACCTTCGCTCCTTGTTCGGCAAACTGAAGGGCGGTTGCTCGACCAATGCCACTGGTTGCACCAACGACGACGGCAACCTGATCCTGAATTGGCTTCAGTTGCATGAATATTACTCCTGTCTTGATGTCCGGAGAATAACGTCAGCTTGTTAGCGATAACGTCTGTCATATGAAAGATCTAGGCAAGCCAGGATCCATCTCCTAGGGATTGAGCAGAAACAGCTACAGCTCTATCTTTCATCTTGCTAAACTCGTGCTCTGCAGCAAAATGTGTAACTTCTATTTTCAATACTCTGGACAGTTTTTCTGAAACCCTTGATTTTGCGTGCGCGAAGCGCACGCAAAATCAAGGGTTTCAGAAAAACTGTCCGAACTAATGTATTTTCTTCTGTTGCTGAGTAGATATATGAATATGAAATGGAAAACTATAGTTTCCTATTCCAGGTTTATAGCGGTTTGCGCTTGAATCAGCCACTCTTGTTTTTGTGAGAGCCGCGCTCCGCGCGGCTCTCACAAAAACAACCAGATTTTAAGCGCTTAAAAAGCGCTGTATGTACCTATGCGGCAACGCCTGTTCTTTTTGTAAGACAACAAAAAGATAGGAGTTTCAAGTTTTGGGTTTGTGCAGATATAAGCTGTAAGCTCTTCACTAAACAAAGCCGTTCTACTATTTGGCTTGGTGAGGGAAATTATGGGAAATTAGGTATGGTTTTAGGAGCCTCTTGGAGAGTTCGGGGCGATCGCCCTTAATTTCCTTATATAAAAATCTATAAGTTTCTTGAGAGTAAAACTAGATTTACGATTCTTTTTGCCATTTGGTTGTGATGGTGAGTTACCCAGCTCAATTCCATATAAAATTCCGAAAATCTGTCTCACCTGCAAATTGAGCGACAAAGATTTTTAGGATTTTATGTTTAATGACATCCACTTATTTTATAAATAGATTCTGGGGCTAGTAAAAGACGTGAAAGTAAATATTTCTGTCTGAAGCTAGATGTGATTTGGAGAAGATCACGATAACTCGTTTCGAAACTTCCATCATCGCGCGGCTATATTTGTACTTATAGAACAAGCGTTTGATAGAGAGTCCGGAGGGTTTATGAAGGATTGATTTTGTCTTCATGATAAAGACAAGATCGATCCTTCATAAACCTCCTGAACTCATGCTATATAATAATATTTGTATAACAATCCTCTTTCTAAAATCTGTATTTTGTGTGTTCCATTCCAAGTCCCTACATTTTGATCGTAGACGACTCAGCTGACAATTTGTTTTTGCTGCAAACCCTTTTGCAGGCAGAGGGATATAACATTGAAGTGGCTGACAGCGGTCATTCGGCTCTAGAAAAAGTTGAAAATTCGCCACCTGCTCTAATCCTCATGGATGTTATGATGCCGGACATGAGTGGGTATGAAGTGACCCAACAAATTCGACAGAACCAGGCATTATCATCTATTCCTATTCTGCTAGTGACAGCCTATTCTGAAACAGATGCAAGGCAAGGGTTATCATTGGGAGCTAATGATTTTATTCGTAAACCCATTGACTTTGATCAGCTATTGAGCCGTATCGAAGCTTTTCTAAAGCCATCCTAATCATTCGAACATATTCCTCTCCAATCTGGTGAGGTAGGAGAGATGGATACAGGAAAAAGTTCTGCATCCATCTCTCCTACCTCGCTATAGTGGGTGCATCCCACTTTTGCAGATTTGGAAACCCACTTTTGTAAGTGAGGCGGGCTTAGCCCGCCTCACTTACAAAAGTGGGATGCACCCGCTATAGTTCTTGCAAAATCTCTTAAAATAACCTCAGTTCGGGATAAGTTGAAGTGCCCATTTTGGTGTGCGCTTTGCGCGGCACTCGAAAATACCCTTAACCCGAACTCAGGCTAAAATAATTGGTTTGTCCTGCTACAAGTGCAAGAGAAATCAATTTCCTTCAGACAGGTATATAGAAATTAGGACTTAAGTATTTTTGTTATGGGGGATGTGTCTCACACACCATCCATAACAAAAATACTCCAGACATGGCAGGCTTGTATAAGCCCGGAATATGTGAAAAGAGTTTGAAGGGATTAATTCCTATACCCTTGTTTATGTTTGAAGGGAGGGTACTTCTTACTCCCTTTTCAAAACATGGGTGATTTTTTCTTTTAGTGGGTAGGTAGTTCCACGCTCAAGACTGAGCTGTACCTATTCTGCTGCTTTACGATGGCAAAATTGGTGTTTTGAGTTGCGATGCTGGATCAGAGGAGTTGTAGTCTTGAATAAGATGTGAGGGTAGATATGTTTATTTGGGCAAAATGCCAGAATAGGGAATGAGTCAGAACAAAGCCCGCCTCCAGACTCAAATATTTCATGATTAGTACCCGTCAAAACAATGTTAGTTATGCCGTTGCGATAGCCCTGGGAGCGATCGCCTTTCTCCTCACCTTTACCGGAGGCTGGAAATCTCTCCTATCCGTAAGTGGGTTTATCCCTCATGGGCACTGCTACTTGTGGAGGCCGGGTCTGGTATGGATGCACGTCATTTCAGATTCGCTGATTGCAATCGCCTATGTGGCGATCTCTGCAACTCTGGCTTACTTGGTATATAAAACTCGCCGAGAAATCCCCTTCCACTGGATGTTTCTGGCTTTTGGCTCATTTATTGTGGCCTGCGCCAGCACCCACTTTATGGATGTGTGGACGCTGTGGCACCCAACCTACTGGTTGTCAGGGGCACTGAAAGTAGTGACAGCGATCGCCTCTGTAACAACGGCGGTCATCCTGCCGATGCTGGTGCCTCAGGCCTTAGCCCTGGTCGAGGCCGCTAAGCTATCGGAGGAGCGGCGATCGCATTTAGAAACCGCTAATCTCAAACTAGAAGCTTTCAACGAACGTCTGAAAGAACTAGACGTTCTAAAAACTCAGTTTTTTACCAACGTCAGCCATGAATTGCGCACACCCCTGGCTCTTATTCTGGGGCCACTGGAAACCTTACTCAGCCGTTCCGACCTACCCTCGGAGCAACGCCAGTCGTTAGATATTGTGGAGCGTAATGCGCGCCTTCTTCTCAAGCAAGTCAACGATTTGCTGGATGTGTCTAAACTAGAAGCCAACAAAATGGCGGTAACTTATGTTCCCGTTGACTTGGCTCATCTGGTACGCCTGACGGCTGCCAACTTTGATGGGATAGCTCAGGAGAAGCAAATTACCTTTATTGTTGATGTTCCCGAGTCGCTTCCATTGCAGCTTGATGCGGCCAAAACCCAGCGGATATGTTTGAATCTGCTTTCCAATGCCTTCAAATTTACCCCCCAGGGTGGCACTATTCGTTGTCGCTTACGGGTGCAGTCTGTGGAGGCTGACAACTCCGAGCCACTTCCACGGGCAGTCCTGTCAGTTCAGGATAGCGGTTGTGGGGTTCCCGTGGAGTTGAGAGAAACTATTTTTGAGCGGTTTAGCCAGGGGGAAGGCGGCACAACACGGCGGTTCGGTGGCACCGGCCTCGGTCTCGCCATTACCCGTGAGTTTGTCACGTTGCAGGGTGGCACGATTACGGTTGGGGATGCACCCGATGGCGGCGCACAGTTCACTGTAGAACTTCCCATTCATGCTCTTTCCGGAGAAGAAACAACATCTCCTTACGTTGTTTCTAGCTCTGATGATATTGCCAATCTCATTGTTGAAGAGCTTCGCACGATTAATCCCGCTGGTCAATCTGGCCCCGTACAACCTGAAGGTAAACCTCTGGTACTGGTGGTCGAAGACAATCCCGAAATGAATCAGTTCATCACCTCAACTCTAGCTTCTGATTACCGCACCGCTACTGCCTCCAATGGAAAGGACGGGTTGGAGCAGGCGATCGCCCTTCAGCCTGACCTGATTCTGAGTGATGTCATGATGCCCTACCTGAGCGGCGATCAATTTATCCACCAGCTTCGCACGTACCCAGAGCTGGACACCATTCCCGTTGTTATGTTGACGGCAAAATCGGATGTGGATTTGCGGATTGAGTTACTGCGCTGGGGGGCACAGGATTACTTAATGAAACCCTTTTCCGTAGAAGAGTTGCGAGTTCGCATTGGCAATTTAATTGCTATTAATCGAGTGCGCGATCGGCTGCAACGCGAATTAGCAAGCCAGAGCCATGATTTGGAAGCCCTGGTCGAAGAGGTTAGCCAGCGACGACAAGAGTTGCAAATCGCTGTTAATACCCTCCAGGTGCAAACTCAAAAGTTGGAGCAGGCTAACCGCCTGAAGGAAGAGTTTTTAGGTCTGGTTTCTCACGAATTACGGACTCCTCTTAATTCCATTCTGGGCTGGTCGCAAGCGCTACGAAGTCGTAAGTTTGATGCCACGGTCACAGAACGCGCTTTAGAAACAATTGAGCGCAATGCTCGCCTGCAAACCCAGCTCATCGATAATTTGCTTGATATTTCTCGTCTGCTACGGGGAGAAATCGCTCTAAATTGTAGTCCGGTGAGTTTGCCAGTGGTGCTAACTCAAGTGCTAGAAACCATACAGCCAGTAGCAGCAAGTAAGTCTATTCATCTGGAAAGCCAAATTCCTGACGCGATCGCCCCTATTCCTGGCGATCCTGACCGATTACGGGAGGTGTTTGAACACCTATTAGCCAATGCCGTCAAATTTACGCCTCAAGACGGGTCTGTCAAAGTTGCTTTGAAGCAGAATAGTAGTAACATCTGCCTGCAAATTAGCGATACCGGATTGGGCATCAGGCCGGAGGCACTACCTTATATTTTTGAATGCTTCCGTCAGGCTGATGCTTCTAATACCAGGTCACACGGGGGCCTGGGCTTAGGTCTGGCGATCGCCCGCCAACTGGTTGAGCTACACGGCGGCAGCATTCAGGCCGAAAGCCCAGGAGAAGGCAAGGGCGCAATCTTTACAGTGACCTTGCCTACCCATTCATAACCTCTGAAGAAGCTCAAGATCGGGGCACTGTTACAGAATTATGGGGTGTGAAACCCAGCATGAAAGGCTATTCATGTACACCTTAAGGGATACTGCTTATTTTTTCTAGTAGACCTGGCCCCTCCCTTTAGAAGGAGGGCAAAGGATGTTACATTAACGACAATGAGCACATCCCTTCCCTGTTGAAAATTTGCTCTCACGGTAAAATGAACACTCCGTATCCCCCCCCAAGCATCGAAATGGATCGGATTTTGGTTGTTGATGATATCCCTGATAACACCTTCTTCCTGCAAACTCTTTTGGAGTCAGAGGGATATCAGGTAGATGTAGTTGATAGCGGTCCGGCAGCTTTAGAAAAAATCGCCGCTGAGCCTCCCGATCTGGTTTTGTTGGATGTGATGATGCCTGACATGAACGGCTATGAGGTCACTCAGCAGATTCGTGCAAATCCGAATCTCCCCTTTATTCCTATTGTGCTGGTAACCGGACACGACCAGCCTACAGCCGCTGACGGCTTTAATGTAGGAGCTGATGGATTTATTCGGAAGCCTGTAGACATCACTCAATTACTCAACCAGGTTCGTGCCATTCTCCCCCCTAGTAGCTAGTTCTTGTACGACAAAATTTATATTTTGCACATTGCATAAAAATTCAGAGCCTCTATTTTGGGCATTAGGCGAAAACAGAGGCTCTGAATTTTGATGTAATAACAAATAAGGTTAAATGCACACAACAAAAAGCAATGTGACGCTTTGCGTCACATTGCTTTTTGTTGTGTGCATTTAACACGACATGATATAGGCTTTAAGGGTTTTAGCCTGTGCTGGGCAATACTCTATATAAATAAAAATTCTTCGATTAGAGCCCATGGGCCTCCCTCGTAAGACCATAACAGAAGCCCTTCACCACATCCCGTAAACGGCTGCCAGGTCTGGTTTAACTGGTTGTATAGCGATCGCGCCACTGCCGCATCAACTTTATTCTGCACAGTAATGTGAGGTCGATAGGATTGTTGATCTTGTCGCGTTAACCAGTCTTGCCACACAGCGGCGAGGCGTTTGTGAACGTGCAACAAGTCTGGAGCTTCCACCTGAATCGCAACACCTTTACCCAGAAAGCGTACCGTTGGAAACGAGAGAGATAAAGGTGCTGTTTCTGCGCAAACTTCACGCAGGGTTGAGCAAACAGCTTCAAGGTGTTGACCCGGAAGGGCATGAAATAGTGTAACGTGGGCCGGTAAAAAATTCCGCTCCGACGGAAAGTGCTGCTGCCGCATGGTGTTGAATACCTCAAAGGCGGGTGTATCCAGTTTGAGGGTTAGAATCAGAGGCCGTGGATCGTTTGCCATACCATTTCTTTCACAGATGGTGAAGATCTCTCATGCAACGACTGGGTTCATCATCCGTGTTTAAGGCGCAGCCTGGGGTTCAATTTGATAGCGTTGGCGAGTTGCGATCGCCAATACCAAGACAATGAAGGTCAAGACCCCTGCTAAATATAACGGATGTGAATAGGTCGCTGGATTCGATTGACGAATTAGTAACCCGGCAATAACAGGACCAAAGGCGTTAGAAATCCCAAGATAAGACGAATTTAGACCCAATGCAAATCCCTGTTCCTCTGGTTTTGCGTTTAACGAAATCAACGCGTTGATCATCGGTTGTACCAGGGAATTAAATAGGGAAAATACAACACTAACCACAACAAAATAAACAACGTTGGGCCAAACTGGCATCAAAATAAAGAAAACACTACGAATGGCTAAACCTAAGAATAGAATTGAAACTAAGCTAAAACGCTTGGTTAATATTGTTACCCCCCAGGCCTGCATCAAAACTCCTAAAACACCAAATGTAAAGAACATTAACGTTAGTTCTTTGTTTGTCTGGTTTAATACCTGAATGAAATAGGGCTGAAATGCAAAGGTAAAGATCGTGAAGGTTGTACCAATTAGAAAATTGAGAATCAACAAAATCCCGATTCGTGGCAACGTTAACCCCCGAATGAGTGAAGCCAAACCTAAGTCAAACAGATTACCGGCTTGAGTTCGTGTTGGTAAGCTTTCGGGAAGAAAGAACAGGGTGATTACGAAGGCGACGGCTGCGATCGCCCCTGACACCAGAAACGCCGCTCCCAGAGAGATTTGCTGCGCCAACAAGCTAATGGCAGGCCCCAACACAAACCCCAGCCCAAAGGCTGCGCCATTGATGCCAAATCCTCGTGCCCGTGTTGCCGGGGTCGTCACATCAGAAATTACAGCCTGGGCAACAGAGGCATTTCCACCTGTGATGCCATCTAAAAATCGCGCTAGAAATAGAATCCAGGCAGCAGAGGCGAATCCGGCAATCAGGTTGGCAATTACAGTGCCGAATAGGCAAATCATCAACAACGGCTTCCGCCCAAACCGATCGGATAATCTGCCAATAATAGGAGTCGCAAAAAATTGAGCGATGGAGTAAGCTGCGAAAAGCAGGCTGGTCTGTAGCTCATTGAGGCCAAATTGCTTACCGTACAAGTAAATGACGGGAATCAGAATGGTGAGGCTCAGAGAGTTGATCAGCGAAATGAGAGCAATAATCCAAAAATTGCGATTCATGAAGGCGAGGACAGCATTATCAAAATAGGACAATACAGTACGATTGCTTATTCAGGCTACTGCCCAAAGTATTTATTCATGAGTTTCCATCGTTCACACTCTGCTAGACATATTTTTTTCGTGCGCGTCGCGCACGAAAAAAATATGTCTAAAACGAGCTTAGGATCGTGTATTTATTAACCTGTAATTCTTGTTGTGAGAGGGGCGGCAAAGCCGCCCCTCTCACAACAAGAATTACAGGTTATTTTGTTCGTGATCCTTAACGATGCAACGTCTCCAGCTTCAGAGTGCCAAACTTGGGTGACCAGAACCCATCACGCCCCTCAAAAAATGCCACCTCTTTACACTTATCACGCCGATGATCTGGCAGGGAGCAGCGCAACATCGCCTTTTCTTTTCCCTCTTTGGTGTAGACGTAGCGTTCTAGCAAAGCACCGCAAACCGGGCATGGATGATCTACAAAACGATCGGGGCTGAGCGATCGCTCTGCATAGGGCAACTCATAACGCTTATTTTTAGGGTTCCAGAACATCACCGTGCCACAGGCTGGAGTAATACATTTCAGGAAATGATCCGCCTTCATCTTTTTGGAGTGGGACGAAATCTTATGCATTGGGTTCTGGCACTTGGGGCAAGGAGTTTGAGTCGGGATCCCATGCGATCGATGCTGTCCCTCTGAAATTTCCTCTATTGCACCACCAGCTTTGGCAGAAGCCATTTCCGGAGGCGAAGCGGTCTTGGAAGACCTTTTCTTAGTCTTCGTAGATGCTGGCTTTGCTTTTGATGCTGAGAAATTTTCAGTTCGTAGCCCAGGAGAGGCACTTGAGCCCAGAATTTGACGGGCTTTCTCTAGAGCAGGGGCAAAGTAAGTTTGATGCCAGGTTGTCAAATAAGCCTGCCAATCCTGCTGCCCCTGGGCAATCGTATCCAGAGCAGACTCCATCTGAGCTGTAAATTCTGGTTGGAGCAGGTCAGGTAACAACTCCTCCAGTGCCCCATCCAACGATAACCCCAGAGCTGTTGGGTGGAGTTTGCCCTTGTTTACCTGCACATAGTCCCGTTCCTTCAGAGTTTTGATGGTGGGGGCATAGGTACTGGGTCGTCCAATCCCTTTACGTTCCATGAGTTGCACCAGCTTTGGCTCCGTATAGCGGGGTGGCGGCTGAGTTTGCTTTTTCTCCGAGCCTGCTTGCTTCAATGTCAGGGGTTGCCCCTGCTGAACAGTGGGTAGTTGCGTGTCAGCACTCAGGTTATTCCAGTAGCGGGTGTAGCCTGCAAACTCGACTATCTGCCCTCGGGCTTCCCAATGGGCATTCTCAGATCGCGATAGGATGCGGCTTTTGCGCAGACGAGCGGGGCAGCACTGAGAGGCGATCGCCCGGTTCCAAATCAGCTCATATAGCCTACCGTCATCTCCACTCAACTGGGCTGGGAGCCGATTCACATCCGTCGGACGAATCGCTTCGTGAGCTTCCTGGGCACCCTTCACGGCCCGATGGCGTGTTGTTGTACTGGGCACATTGTCTGGATCGTTGCGCTCCAAATACTCTCGCACCGCATCGCAGAAGGGGGCTGCCAGCATCACTGAGTCCGTTCGCATGTAGGTAATGAAGCCCGCCTCGTAAAGGGATTGGGCTACCTTCATAGTCTTATCCGGGCTAAACTTGAGCTTGGCTCCGGCGGCCTGTTGCAAGCTGGAGGTAATGAAGGGTGGGGGTGGTGACTGGGTTGTCACTTTGCCGTCTACCTTGACGACTTGATGAGGATGGTTGCGGGCGATCGCCACTAACCGATCTGCCTCTTCCTGGCTCGTCACCCGGTCCGATTCTGGCCCCTTCTTTTCTGCTGCCGCATCATCCAGTTCCTCCTCCGACGCTGGCTTGAGCGCTTTCAAGTTGGCCCGATAAAACGCCTTGAATCCTTCTGCATACTCCACCCAGACACTCCAATAATCCTGAGGCTGGAATGCCTGAATCTCCTTCTCGCGCAGGCACAGCAGGTGCAACGTTGCACTTTGCACCCGTCCCATGGATTTTGCTCCAATGTTGAGCTTCCAAACCACATGCTTGCTGCCTTTATAACCTACCAACTTGTCCAGGCAATCGCGCGCGCGCCCTGCTGCAATGAGCGATTGATCCAGAGAACGGGGATGGGCGATCGCGGCCCGTACTGCCTGAGGCGTGATTTCGCTATAGACTACGCGGCGAGGGTTCTTGATCCGCAATTCCTGTTGCAAATGCCAGCCGATGGTTTCCCCTTCTCGATCTGGATCAGTGGCGATGTAGACGGCCTCGGCTTGTTTCACGGCCTGCCGTAAGTCGGCGATTACCTTTTTGCCGCGATCGCCCCGTGGAATATAGCGACAGTCGATGGTGTTGCCCAGGTCAAATCCGAGGGCATCTTCTCCGTCGTTTGCCAGTTCCCGAATGTGCCCCATGCTGGCTTTGACAATCCATCCTGGACCCAGAATCTGGCTTAGCTTTTTAGATTTACCTGGACTCTCAATCAACAACAGATTTGCCATCGCCCAACCGCAGCTCACTGCTTTAATAGTACACGCGAACTGCCTTGGTGGCACAAATGTAAAAGCCTGGATACTTAGTGCTTTGGTGATATTTCAAATGTGTGGTTAGGTGGAATGGAACGGGCGCATGTTCTCCCCCCAGATGGCGAATGAGTCCTTCGGCAATTGAGGAGGGTTTATAACTTTGCTTGAGCTATGCCCACTTAACTTAACCTGAGTTCGGGTTAAGGGCGTTTTCGAGTGCCGCGTAACGCGCGGCACTCGAAAACGCTCATTTTGGCGTGCGCTTTGCGCACGCCAAAATGGGCACTTCAGCTTATCCCGAACTGAGGTTAACTTAATTATTGTATTCATGCTGTTGTAAACACGTCATTAATTCTTCTCGAACAAATCAATGAAATGAAAGTTGTAATTCTGTACTAATTAACTCCTTCTTTTTTTCCATTTTCCGCATCGGATTGGTGTGTGTTTAAACGGTTCTATCCAATCGATCTGAGATGACGTTTGCATCATAATTTTAAAGCTGCCTAAGTATTTGAGAGGATCTCATTACTTCACAATATTTTCTGCTTTGAAAAAACAACAGATAACCCTAAATCCTAAAAGTTCTTCTATTACAGTGCTTTCAAGCATTCAAAATCTGGTTGTTTTTGTGAGAGCCGCGCGAAGAGCGGCTCTCACAAAAACAACCGTGGTTGATTCAAACGCAAAGTGCTGTAGGTTCTACTGGCAGAACTAACTGATGTGGCGAAAGTATCCAGTGGTAGCGAATGTGGAATTAGTGAAGTCGCTCGTCCGCTGTAAATCCTGCTAAGGGTAGATAAGATCCGCTCTCTTTGGACTGAGAATTAAGCTTGTGTTCGATGTTCCAGCATCATCACTTGCTACCAAAGAATTGCTGAATAGTACCTTGAAACTAGCTATTTGCCAAATAAAATCCTTTTTGAGGGCTGCGGAGATCTGCTGCTGCACTAAATTGCCTATATTTCCTTGTGGAAGCAGAGAATGAAACAGCCCATCAGAATTGACACTTTACAGTGGTTCATCGGGATTTACATTGTCGTCCGAGGGATGTTGATGCTGATGCTGCCTCATACCCTCAAGACTCATGTATTTGTTGCGATTCAAGCCCAATTGCCCTGGTTAGGGGCCTGGCAAGTCATTGCCGGGGTAACCCTGATTATGGCGATCACCCTGCTACCGCGTCGTCTGTTTCTGATGGCTGCCCACCTCATGGTGGCTTTTGCACTGTTTCAGGTTGCTCGTGGGCATTTTTTGGCAAACACCTGGACAGCACTGGTAGACTTCAGCCTTTTAGGGATTGGGATTGCGATCGCCCCCCTGATTCCTAGCTCCTGGCGGCTATCCCTCCCCCGGCAAATTGATCTGTTTGCCTTCATCATGGCCACTCGAAGCCTGTTAGATGGCTTGATTGTGCTGGCCCCCTTCAACCCTCAATTTGAGGCTCACCTCTATGATCCGGTTCGCCCCTATCTGCTCTGGTACGGTATTGGTTACCTGGTAGGCGGGTTAGCCTTATTCGCTGCCTATTTTTATCCAAAGACTCCACCCTGGTGCTTTCGATGTGCTCATCTAATAGCCGGTGGGGTCATGTGGGCGTGGACGATTGGATTGGGAGCTCCCACCTGGAACTCTGTTCTCTACTATGGTGGACTGGGTAGCCTATTGGCCCTTTTGCCATGGCTCTCCCCCTGGCTGCGACGGGTCGATCCGGGCTCTCTGCAAACTCAACTAGCTGTCACTCTGGTCAGTGTAGTCGTGTTGCCCCTCCTGACGGCAGTGACCCTCGTGACCCTCCCTCAGGAGCAGACCGTCATTCAGCAAGCGCTGGCGCTGCAACAAACGCTTGCCAAAGCTTTATCCCAAGATATTGCCAGTTATGTGAGCTTACATCGGGCAGCTGTCCATGCACTCGCGCAACAACCTAATTTGGCCAGCATGTCTCCAACGGAGCAGCGAAACTTTTTACGGTTGATTAACCAGACCTATACCGATTTCGTCGTTCTGGCCACCTACGATGCAGGAGGCAATGCGATCGCCCGCAGTGACAATCGCCCTTTAGGGCCTTCTATTGCCGATCGCTCCTCCTTTCAGACTGCGCGCCGGACGGGAGAACCAACGCTCAGCATTCGTGTCGGACGCGTTATCGGCAAACCTGTTTTCGTCTTTTTAAGCCCCTTGTATACCCGTAATCGAGAGTTTGCTGGGGTGGTGTCGGGGGCCATTGAGGCTACAGAGGTGACGAAACAGTTAGTAGAAACCTCCGGTACAGCGAACTTGAAAGCGTATTTAGTGGATGACCTGGGACGGGTTGTTGCCCATCCGAATACAGCCCTGGTAAATGAGTTCGCCGATTATTCAGCATCGCCTCCGGTAGCAGCAGTACTTAATCCAACCACGGGCTATGGGGGGATACATTACTGGGATTCGTCATCCTGGCAATTGGCTGGGTATGCCCATGTGCCAAAGCTAGGGTGGGGAGTGATCGTAGAACGTCCGGTAGCGGATGTTTTACGGGCACTGAATACACGGCGTAACCGTGACTTTGTCACCCTGATTATTATTGCAACGATCGCCCTACTCATTGGCTTATTAATTGCTCGCAGGCTCACAAAACCGCTCAGTACCCTGGCCTATGCTACCGAGCAACTGGCATTGGGCGATCGCCAGGCTCCCCTTCCACGCAGTCGTATTACAGAAGTAGCGCACCTTTCTCACGCCTTTGGGACTATGCGCGATCGCCTCATAGCCCGTACCGCAGAGCGCGATCAGGCCGAAGTTGAATTACGCCAGAGCGAAGCTAAAATGCGTCGTCTAGTGGAATCAAATGTGATCGGTGTGATTCTGGCGGATCTAAACGGCTCAGTTTTGGAAGCAAATGACGCATTTCTACAAATCATTGGCTATACCCGTGAGGATTTGCGTTGCAATCGCATCGGATGGAAGACAATGACGCCTCCGGAGTTTAGAGCTATCAGTCAGCACTCTGTGCATGAACTCAAAACTCAGGGCGTGTGTACTCCCTTTGAGAAGGAATACATCCGTAAAGACGGTAGCCGTGTACCTGTGCTAATGGGTTGTGCATTGATTGAAGAAGCGTCAAACCAGGTGATTGGCTTTGTACTCGATCTGACAGAACGCAAGCAAATGGAACAGGAACGCGAGCAACTGTTGACTCGGGAGCGTCTGGCCCGTGAGCAAGCTGAATCTGCCAATCGTATTAAAGATGAATTCCTAGCGGTGTTGTCCCATGAGTTGCGATCGCCCCTCAACCCCATTCTGGGATGGGCCAAACTGCTACAAACCCGTGAATTTGACAAACCTACCTTACAAAAAGCATTCGCCACCATCGAACGCAATGCCAACTTACAGTCGCAACTGATTGAAGACTTGTTGGATGTCTCGCGCATTTTACGGGGCAAACTTAGCCTCACGATGGTGCGTATAGATTTGGCCTCTGTCATTCAGGCATCCATTGAAACGGTACAAGCTGCCGCCTTTGCAAAAAACATCACAATCCAAACCCAGTTAGATACTCAGGCTGGGCACGTGCTGGGTGACAAAACCCGGCTCCAACAAATTGTCTGGAATTTGCTATCCAATGCGGTTAAGTTTACTGATCCGGCAGGGCGAATTGAAGTGTGCTTAACTCAGGTGGGTTCTGATGCACTCATTACTGTGCAAGATACAGGCCGAGGTATTTCTCAGGAGTTTCTGCCCTATGTGTTTGATTATTTTCGGCAAGCTGATAGCACGACGACCCGCAGATTTGGAGGATTGGGCTTAGGTTTGGCGATCGTTCGGCATTTGGTGGAGTTACATGGAGGAACGGTATGGGCTGAGAGTGCAGGTGAAGGCCAGGGTGCAACATTTACCGTTAAACTACCCGTGTTATGTGAATTAAAACAAGAGTTCGATGGGCCTTCCGATATAACCTCATTTGCTGCCGATTTGGCTTTGCACGGGATTCATGCGCTTGTGGTGGATGACGAAGACGACAGCCGCGATTTTGTTTGCTATGTTCTGGAACAGGCGGGAGCAACGGTTACAACAGCCTCCTCTGCGGTATTTGCACTGCAATTGCTGGAACATACCAAGGCAGATGTCCTTCTAAGCGATATCGGTATGCCCGAGGTGAATGGGTATATGCTCATGCAACAGGTGCGATCGCAAGAAGCCCAACAGGCAAAAACTCCTTTACCTGCACTTGCCCTCACCGCCTACGCGGGGGAATATGACCAGAAGCAAGCCCTTGAAGCAGGATTTCAGCTGCATCTCTCGAAACCTGTGGACCCGGAAGCATTGGTAAGGGCGATCGCTAAGCTTGTCATGATACCAACGCCATCATCTATAGGCGCGTCTCGCTGAGCTATTGCAATACCTGTTTTAGAATGACGTTTCAATAGGTGGATGGAAGGGGAACCTGCAACCGATTAAACTAGTACGCTGAGGCGGAAATCCATCACCTATGTTTTGTGTGGGGTGCTTCGCACCCCACACAAAACATAGGTTGTGAACTTAGGCCGCAGCCTACTAGTGCTGAGCCAGAAATGTGTTGAGCTCCTCGCGCGTTGGCAGCGAGGGCTGAGCACCTGCTTTTGTAACAGAGAGCGCTGCAACTGCGGTGGCCTGAGTCACTGCTTGCGCTAGCGGAAGACCTTCTGCTAAACCTGCGGCTAGCCCCCCATTAAAAGCATCACCCGCAGCAACAGTGTCAACGGCTTGTACTGGAAAGATGGGAACTTGCAAGGTTTCAGACCCTGTTAAGCACAGTGCCCCTAGCTTACCCAATTTTGTGATCACGGTTTGTACACCTCGTTGCTGTAAAACCAGTGCAGCCTGATGCGCAGTTTCTAAGTCTTTAACTGGAAAGCTAACCAGTTGACTGGTTTCAACCTGATTGGGAGTAATGATATCAATGAGAGGATACAGTTCGGCAGGTAAATTAGATTGGGCTGGAGCGGGGTCGAGAATGACGGTTACGCCAGCTTCTTTGGCAGCTTGAGCTGCCGATATGACAGCAGGTAACGGAATTTCAAGCTGAAGTAACAAAACTTGAAACTGAGGAAGTAGCGATCGCAACCGATCAACATCTGAAGTTTCAATATTGCCGTTAGCTCCTGGAATCACAATAATGTTGTTCTCGCTGGCGTCATCAACAGCAATAACAGCAACACCCGAATGGGTTGAATGATCGACTAAAACAGGGTCACATGCAATTCTGTCAGTTTTTAACCCTTGTAGTAGTGTTTGGCCGAAGCTATCATTTCCTACACGCCCAACCAGAGTTGTAGGGATTCCCAAGCGCGCTACAGCAACCGCTTGATTTGCTCCTTTACCTCCCGGAATCATTTCAAATGTATGTCCAGTTAACGTTTCACCGGGAGCTGGTAGCCGTGGCGTGCGGGCGACCAAATCCATGTTAATACTGCCAAAAATAATCACACTCATGATAGAGGAGAATTAAATAGGAATACTTTAATTATTAGTTATTCGGTGTTGATTTTACACTTTTCGCCTCAAATTTCCTGCTTTATTTCTCATATCTAATCTTCAGGTTGCTGTTTCTATAATCTTAGAGATCGCAATATTGAATTGTGTGAACGAATCCATAACATACGGTTAAAAGTAGATGGAACGCTTTATCTCTTTGATTGGCATCCTGGTATTTTTTGGGCTTGCCTATCTATTATCCGTTGACCGTAGAGCTATTCAGTGGCGTACTGTTGTATGGGGCTTTGCGCTGCAATTTCTGTTTGGCGTGTTTGTGTTAAGAACAGGAGTTGGTTTTCACCTATTTAATGGAATTGGTAATTTAGTGACCGCCTTTCTGAATTTTTCAGATGCAGGGGCGGAGTTTGTCTTTGGTGAAAATTTTAGAGACATATTCTTTGCCTTTAAGGTAATGCCTACGGTCATATTCTTTTCTGCCTTTATTAGCCTGCTCTACTATTACGGCATCTTGCAGCGGCTTGTGAGTGGCATCGCCTGGGTTATGCAGCGAACTATGAAAACTTCAGGTCCTGAAACAACATCCTGTGCGGCCAATATTTTTGTCGGGCAGACAGAGGCTCCCTTATTGATTAAGCCGTTTATCAACCATCTAACGGAATCAGAACTTCATGCCGTTATGGTGGGTGGATTTGCAACGGTTGCTGGAAGTGTGCTAGCCGCCTTCATTGGGTTTGGGCTTTCTGCACAAGCCTTGATTTCAGCAACTGTAATGAATGCGCCGGGTGCGTTAGCTATATCAAAAATTGTGTATCCAGAGCTAGAAAGGTCTCGCTATCGATCAAACAGAAAGGAAAGAAGTGCGGTATTGCCTGTGAATCGTAGAGAGCATACCAAATCATTAGGAGATGAGATTGCTGGCCCGAATCCTGGTGCTCCTGCAGCAACGATGGCCCGGTATCCGAATGACGATGTCGGCAGAGATATTGATCCAGACGCTAATACAGAAGATGTAATTGAAGAACGTTTACAGGAAGACGAAGAAATCAAATCAGAACAATCTATTGATAACCCGATCGCTGCCATCGCAGATGGCGCTATTCAAGGGATGAAGCTGGTTCTCAATATCATTGCCATTTTGATTGCATTCCTGGCACTTATCGCATTTTTGAATGCTATTCTGGGCTGGTTAGGTGGATTGGTTGGATTTCCCCAACTCTCCCTGGAATGGCTACTATCTTTGCTGCTCGCTCCGCTCGCTTTCCTCATGGGAGTTCCCTGGCAAGATGCCGGGCAAGTTGGGGTTCTGCTCGGTAAAAGAACGATTATTAATGAGTTCGTTGCCTATGTTGATTTGAGAGGCATGGTAGAAGCCAGGGCAATTTCTGAACGATCAATCCTGATCGCGACCTTTGCGCTCTGTGGTTTTGCAAATATTTCGTCAATTGGTCAGCAAATCGGTGGTATTGGCGGAATTGCACCCAAACGAATTCCAGACCTTGCCAAGCTGGGCTTCCGAGCCATGCTGACTGGAACGTTATGCAACTTTATCACCGCTGCGATCGCTGGGTTATTGCTCTAATTCTTCTTCAAAGAGCTATTCCGTATGCGATACGAGCACAAAAAAGTTATCCCTCAAGGAACTCCAATTCACAATCATGCAACTCGATAAACCCAAAATTATCTTAGATACTGATCCGGGTGGTGATGATTCGTTTGCGCTGCTGTGGTTGCAGAGTTTAGCGAAACAGGGATTAGCGGATATTGTTGCAGTCACCGCTTCAGCCGGCAATGTGAATGCACGCAACACCTTTTTGGGGGCCAGCAAGCTGCTTGTTGCAGGCGGCTTTGATGCTGTAGAAGTCGGTCGAGGCGTGGGGCAACCGGGAGCCGAGATTGAAGATGCGGCTCACATCCATGGAGCAGATGGGATGGGGAATTTGTCCCATACGCTACCTGAGGTGAGCCAATCCTTTGAGACAGCCCGTCCATCTGATGAGGTTTTGATTGAGAAACTCAATCAGATGCCGGGGGAAATTACGATCGTTGCGATCGCCCCCCTCACCAATCTGGCAGCCGCAGAACAAAAGTCACCCGGCATTCTCAAAAATGCCAAAGAAATTGTGATCATGGGGGGAGCCTTTCAAACGTGGGGAAATGTGACACCTGAAGCCGAGTTTAATATTGCGTTTGATCCAGAAGCGGCGAACGTCGTGTTGAACAGCCGGGATGACTTAGTTGTCATTCCGCTTGATGTGACGCATCACCTGATCTTTACGCCAGAGATGGCCAGACAAGTCAGCCAGGTAAACCCACAAAATAAAATTTCTCAATTCATCGTGCCGCTCTGTGAATTTATGACGAGCACGGCCTTGGCCTACCGTGAAACAAAGGGAGTTTCTGGGTTTCTGGTGCATGATGCCGCAACATTGGCTTATTTGTTCTACCCTGAAATGCTGCACTTTCAGCGAGCAAAGGTAGAAATTGAAATGCAGGGAACCTGGACACGAGGGAAAACATTATTCGATCGCCGTCATAGTGCAAAGCAATCGGCCAATGCCTGGGTTGCGCTTCAAACCAGAAGTGTTGATTTACTAGCCGTGATGGTTGAGGATCTGAAAAAGTTGGTCCAGGATTAATACTCAACCAGCTTTTCCACGTAACGGTAGTGTTCTGCGGGTGTGGTGAAAAGGACACTTTGTGCCTCTTTCACCACACCCCATCCATGTATTTGAAACATGACCCAAATAACAGAGTAAGTGGTTGCACTTAAACGTACAGCGCTTTTCAAGCGCTTAAATCTGGTTGTTTTTGTGAGAGCCACGCAGAGCGCGGCTTTCACAAAAACAACGTGGTTGATTCAAGGGCACAGCCTTTTAAGTCCTATATTTAATGGGGCTGAGTACGCCAATCGTACCAAAGTGGTTTGCTACAACAGGTAGAAATTGGCCCTTGCAAAGACTCAATCCATCTCGCTAAGCTCAAGCAGTTATACACTGTCATGTTCTAAAAAATAAAGAAACACATTGTAGGTTTCTCAATTTTGAGCTGGTAACAGCGCATCACACTGCCAACAACCATGGGAAATCGATTCGTTGCTTACCGACATACCCTGAAGGACATTCATCCCGAAACTCTGGGGCTGTTCTATGGTTTTTTAGGGGTGTTAACGTTTAGCCTGACGTTGCCAGCGACTCGTGTGGCCGTAGCAGAGTTGGAGGCCACCGTCGTTGGCTTGGGGCGGGCTGTCGTGGCAGCAATGCTCGCGGCTGTGTTGCTAAAAGTAACTCGGCAACCGCTTCCCGCTCGTCGTTATATAGCCAGCCTGGGAATTATCGGACTGGGAGTCATTGTCGGTTTTCCTCTGCTCTCTGCCTGGGCCATGCAATTCTTACCAGCTTCCCACGGTGCAATTGTATTGGGCATTTTACCCCTGGCGACAGCGTTAGCCGGAGCATTACGGACAGGCGATCGCCCCTCTCCAGCTTTCTGGGTATGCAGCAGTCTAGGTAGTGCGATCGTCGTTGGGTTTGCCATCCTATCGGGTGGGGGGCACCTGCAACTGGCAGATCTGGCATTGTTGGGTGCGGTGATCGCAGCGGCTATTGGCTATGGCGAAGGTGGCCGCTTATCCCGCGAATTAGGAGGATGGCAAGTAATTTGTTGGGCATTGGTGTTATCTGCCCCGTTTCTGGCAGTGCCGGTTGCCTTCAGCGTAATCAATCATGGGATACAGGGTTCGCTTCAAGCCTGGTTGGGCTTTGGCTATGTCAGTGTGTTTAGTATGTTTTTGGGCTTTTTTGCCTGGTACCATGGGTTGGCGATCGGCGGTGTTGCCCGTGTTAGTCAGGTGCAGCTGTTGCAACCTTTTTTGACCCTCTTTGCCTCTGCGTTCTTGCTCCATGAGACAGTCACACCGATGACGATTGGTACAGCTCTCATTGTGGTAGTCATGGTTGCTCTGGGGAAAAAAGCGCCGATCGCCCGTTCCAGCTGATAATTCGTTAAGGGATTGATGTGGCGTGCTTCGCACACACCATCAATCCCTTAAGAGCGTGAATTTAATAGGACCCTGATTTTTGAGGAAGGCTCGACTATGTCGAGCTTTCCTCAAAAATCAGGGTCTTATTTTGTACGAGATCCTTAAGGTTTGTTTGGCCAGCTATTGTGGGCGTGACGCTCTGGGCCATGCCCACAATACTGGTGAGGTATAACTTGTGCTCCTACCAACAGCGAAGCCGCTGATTTACCCGATCGCGATTTGCCTGATCCTGAATCAGTGCCGTCACCTGGAGCGCTTGAGGTCGTCGCCCCATCAACACATAACGCAGGGCAATTTTTTCCAGTAAACTGGCCCGATCAAAATCATCCTCTACTACCGTTGCTCCTTCTGTTCCAAACACCAAAACACGGGTTTCTGGATCTGCCACGGTACGTGTTACCTCTAGAGCTTGTGTCAGTGCTCCTAAAGCTTCCACGGCTTGATCCGTTTGGCGATAGCGATCGCTCAGTACCAACAACCATCGTGCCCGTGTCTCCGGCAACTCCAGCCCATCCAACATAGGTGGAATCAACCCATACTGCTCAGCATCAATTGCTTGCTCAATCGCCGCCTCAAGCGTATAACTACGCGGGCTAGTTTCCGGTATCAACTGAGCCAGTTGCAGAGCAATGACATGCTGGTCAGTCGCGCTAAACTTTTCCACCAGAGGCTTTAAAGCCGCTGTTGCTAAATACGGTTCCGTAAAGCTTGGCACGATGGGTTTCATCTGATCGATCAATTCCTGTGCCTGGCTGATCTGACCGGTGCGGCTGTAGGCCAGGGCGATCGCCCCCAATGCTATCACCTTATCCTCGGGCCGAGACAAGGCCCGCGTTTGTTGAAGTGCCTGATCAAACAACGGTGTAGCTGGATCGATACCACCGATGCGGTACACTTCCCCGGCGATCGCTGCCACAACCCGAATCCGGTAAGCCGTATAGGCTGCTTCGATCTGCTCGGCCAAGCTTAATGCCCGATCCACTTGATTGGCTCGCACATAAACCTGTGCTACAGATTCCAAGGCAAGAGTACGGATCTCCACCTCTGCTGGATTGATCGCCGCGAGTGCCTGGCTTACGCTGGCATCATTCCCCGCCTCCGCAGCACGATAGGCAATGTCAGCCAGCACCTGCCCTCGCGAGTAGTAGGGGAGCGCCGGATCGGGAACTAGGGCCAGACGAATCGCCTGGTCATACGCCTGGATTGCGATCGCCCGTTCCACCTCACGGCTAATGTTGAAACCTTGCCAATCCTCTGGAAGTTGCTGGGCAGCCGCTACCATTTCTTCAACGACGGCATCTGCCCGCTCTGCGTTTCCAGCCTGTCGGTAGGCTAGTGAAACAGTCGATAGAGCAGAGAATCGTTGTTCTGGCCTTGACAAAGCACGAGCCACCCTCAAGGCTGTCTCAGGTTGGAGCTGAGCATAGCCCTCGATAAATGGATTTAAAATCCCAATCTCTTCTGGAGACATTTCCCCAACCTGGGCATATAACGCCGCAGCCTGCTCAGAATTACCCTGACTGGCTTCATACTCGGCAATTTTGAGCAATGTTGCGGCTCGTACCGCAGGGGATGCAATCGTACCGGTCAGGTTCATGGCGGTCGTTCGATCTCCCGCCCGGAGGTAAGCTTCCGCGACTGCTTGCAGCACGTAACCCTGATTTTCGGGATCATTTTTAATCTGCTCAGCCAAGTCCAGCGCTGTTCCAACTTGATCGGCCTTGGCGTAGACAACTGCCACCTGCCCTAAAGCCCGTCCCCGCCGACTTGGGTAAGCTGGATCATTGACCTGATCTGCAATGGCTCGTGTCTGATCAAGAACGGTCATTGCTCGCACGGGTTCCTGAATCTTTAAGTAGGCTTCTGCCAGAGGGGCCAGAGCATTGGTCTGAAATTCCGCTCCACGAATTGTCTGGCTGGCCTGTAGAGCCTGGTTCAAAAGTGTTAACGCGGATTCTGGATAGCCCAGTTCTGTATAAATACCCGCCAGAACTGTAAAGAGGCGAGTTTTAGAAAAACTATGCCCACTACTCAGGGTTTGGGTCGCCTCGACTGCCGCAGTGAGAGCAGGAGCGATCGCCGTTGTGTCTTTTGTTTTAACCGAGTAATCAACTAATTGCCGCCATTGAGCATATTGCTGATTTGATTCCTCTAACAAAAACAAAGTTAGATAACCTGCCCGCGTTTGCTCATCTAACTGACGAGTTGCCTCAAAAAAATCGCCCAGGGTTTGCCCAGCCTGAGGATAATTCTGTTTCCGTAGTTCACGCTCAAATTCGTTTTGAATATCGAGCAAGGCTCCCTGTATCACTTGCTGCCGCTCTGTTGCACAGACTACAGGTTGCGCCTGGATAGGACCCTGTGCCTGTACAGGCACCCAAGCCGAAGCAAGCGGTCCCATCAGACAAAGGGCCATCACCCCACTCAACCAGCGGGGCTGTATTTGCACGCTCACCATAAAATTTCTCGTTGTAATGAACCGTGTATGTCTAAAGATTTGGATACACTACATCACCAGACGATTCCTAACTCCAAAAGTGCCAGAACAACCATTCACACAGTTTTCTAGCATCTCTAGTTTTGTATCTGTATCGCTCAGTGCAGGACAAAACCCTTAAACCCCAGCTTTTCCGTTATGGCAGCTTTGCCCTCATAGCGAAAAATTTGGGTTTTAGAGATAGTTTATTTTTTGTCTCATACTGACAGGACTTACGCAAGTCCGCTATCTGTAGCGCATTTGTGTTGTGGGTGGGGTGCGAAGCACCCCACCCACAACACAAATGCGTAAGTCCTGACTGAGCTGCATTGCATATGTAGGCTTACAACGCTTTTCAAGCGCTTAAACCTGGTTGTTTTTGTGAGAGCTAGAGCCGCGCAGCTCTCACAAAAACAAGCGTGGCTGATTCAAGCGCAAAGCGCTGTAATTCAATTGAACAAAAAGCCAGAACCTGTGTTGCTCGTGAAACGGGTGGTACAGTCTTTTAGATTTTATGTTTAATTTTGCCCATTTTCTTTACCAAGTGCGATGGGCAGGATCATAAACATGGTGAAAAGCGGCCATCCGTGGATTCGAAACCTTTAAACAGGAATTGGAATTTAGATGAGACAACTGATCTTCAACAACTTCAAGGCGAGATTCTAGACGCTCTAACTCATCCTTTACGGTAGTAGAGGATTCTTCAAGTTCCTCACTCATGTTCTCCTGAAGCTCATCGGGGGATGGGCTTTGTGTAGACTGCGGCTCCGTTTCTATTGAATTAAGGGGGCTGTTCATAGTATTGCCTCTCATCTGTGGCGATCGTGGAAGCATTCCTCATCTCAATTCTGACGTTTTTCTAGAAGAGCAAAGAAAACCGTATAGATACTTAAAACTTAGGAAGAAAGACTTTACCTTTCTTTGCAAATTTCCCAAGATTTAACCTCTTAACAAGCCGCTGAGAAGCACAAACAAAATAACCTGTCATTCTTTTTGTGGGAGTCGCAGCATCGCCATCATTCTCGCAAAAAGAATGATAGGTGATTGAAGGCACATCCTAAATAACTCAACTCTATTAAATGTACTAGTACTCAGCGGCTTAAGTTTGCCTATGATTAGAGGGTTGCACTGCTCCCTAAGATTATGCCTGGACTCCGCCCTCCAGTTTTGACCCTTAGCCCCAGCGACCAAGCAGCT
>NZ_JAMPLB010000046.1:0-55566 GCF_039962325.1 Leptolyngbya sp. PL-A3 | reverse complement strand
AATGTCCTCTTAGGTGATAATAATCAGGTCTGTTCGTTGACGGCATTTGTAGGGCTTGTTACAAAGACTGTGTTTGTCAACTGAACCCACTATGGCACCAGGATTTTTTTGAGGCAGTCCTCAGAGTGGGTACTATTTGTTCATAAGAAAATTTCTACTGCAAGGTATGGAAAAGAGCCTCTGAGACGTCTATCTATAAGAACTTGAGCATTCTATAAAGCAAAATAGTGTAAGTTTAGCGAAATAGAGATAAGTGCCGTTATCTCTATCCGAAAATTGCGAAAATTGTGGTTGGTTAATAGTGGACGAGGCAGGTGGTGCCGATTCCGCGATTTTAGACGACACCCAAAAGCGATTCGCTATGCCCCAATTGCTGCCTTCTGCTGGCAACTTAGCCAGGAGATTGGCGACAACATGCTGGAATTGTTAGTGCAGACGTGCATCGCATTGCCATTAATGCAGAACGGCAAGTAGACAAACAATTGATAGAGGGCTTCAAACGGATCGATAACAAACCACATTTGGTCTATCAGATCGCCATTATTCCTTCAACAAGTCTTCTCAGAAGAGGTTTAAATTCACTAATTGAATTCTGTTAAATTCAGCGCGACCGACTGTAATACGCCAGCAGCCAAAGCGCACAGCGTTCTATGGCAATCAGTAACGCGATCACACCAACCGCCAAGCCAAACAGCGCTAAATTGGTTTCATTTCCTGCTCGCAGGGCAAAGCTGAGTGATGTTGCAACTGCCGGGGGATGCACGGCATCCAGCACAATCATTAAAGTGATAGTCAAAATCATCGCAATGCCCGCCGACAGGTAACTCGAACCAAACAGGAGGTACGTCACTAAGCCGATTGTCGCTGCCATAAGTTGAGAAATTGTCAGGGTTCGGACGGTATTAGTGCCATGTTGCGGATCTAGATAAATGAGAAATGCGCTGGAAGCTAAAGATGCAAACAAAAGACGTTGGCGGCTTAGCGCTTCTACAAATGCCAGAACTACCAAGATCACTACGGTTGGTGCTAGCGCTAAAGCGAATTCACCCTGTAAACTCAATCGGCTTCGCAACGATCGATTAGCACCTTCAATTGGCTTCAAACTGGATTTCTTAGGGTTGTGATCGGATTGATGCGGGGGGTGCTTGCTCAAAATAGCTTCTTGCTCGTGATTAATTCGGTTCAGTCAGTAGTTTGAGTGGAGCCATTCATAAAAGACAACGTTCTCTTGAGGGAATGACTCGATGCGAGCAGGAGCTTAACAAGGAAAATGCGTCAGTTATTTGTGCAAGTACCACAAGGATATGGAAAAACCGTTCTAGAGGTTGCAGAAGATTGTGATGGCACAAATTTAGCGCAGATTACAGCAACAGGGGTTGAGCAGCCAATCGATCTGGTGCTGATTCATGTTTCTAACGGTAAAGTTGAGGAACTTCTTGACAAGCTGCAAGCCCTACCGGACTTAAGTTTTACATTGTTACCAACGGGCGTGATGGCGCTGCATCCCCCTGCTAATGCTGCGGCTGAACAAATTACTAACGTTGAGGAACGCAGCCCGATCGAGATCTTTCTATCCGGTTTGCAGAGTACAGGCTCCTGGAAAGGATTTCTTAGCTATGCTGCTATTGCTGGAATCGTTGTCTGGATCGGTTTGTACACAAGCACCAGCTACCTACTAGTTGCCGCAATGCTGTTGGCTCCTTTTGCTGGACCAGCCATGAACACTGCCTTGGCAACAGCCAGGGGCGATCGCCAACTTCTTTGGCGCAGCCTTATACGATACTTTGCGGCATTGAGCGTCACGATCGCCACAACTGCCTTACTTAGTTGGCTTCTGGGTCAACAGACTCCAACTAATCTCATGATTGATAGCAGTCAGATTTCAACCGTGTCTGTCTTGATTCCTCTGGCAGCAGGCGCGGCGGGCGCACTGACCCTCATTCAATCTGATCGCAGTAGTTTAGTCTCTGGAGCCGCAACTGGAATGCTCGTTGCTGCTTCTCTGGCTCCCCCCGCAGGCATTGTTGGTATGGCGGGTGCGATCGGGCGTTGGGATCTGGTCACCAACGGACTCTTTCTACTGTTGTTGCAATTGGGTGGAATTAATCTATCAGCCGCTCTGCTGTTTCGCCTGTTTGGTTTATCAACGCAGGGATCCCGGTACCAACGAGGCAAACGCGGTGTGTTTCCCCTTTCAGTGGGGGTGAGTGCGATCGTGCTAGCGGGGCTAATGCTCTGGCAGTTCTCCGACGCACCGAACCTACAGCGCTCTAGCCGCGCTCAACGGGCAAATGCTGAAGTGCAGCAGATAGGCCTGATTGAAGCGACGCTGTCATAAAGTGCAATTAGGCTGTAACCTTTATCCTATAAGGGTTACATCACAGTTATTTTGTACTAAAAAATGCCGTCATTTTCCACATTAGCCTCGGCCAAGTAACGAATTTATGTTGTTTCAGGCTCCGAATTAGGGCTAATTGCATCTGGTGACAGCGTCGCTTCAATCAGGCCTAGTAAGGAAGTCTGGGGGGAGCTGCGGGAAATGCAGCAACGGGGCAAGGAGATCCATCGGTTGCAGAAGCGTATTGTAGCCCTGATAAAGAAAGCAGATGCGATCGCCTCCACTGCCAAACGGCTAGGACTGCAACTGCCCAACATCCAGCACTCCAGCGACTCAAACGAGTGGTACACACTGGCTGAATGGGTAGAGCGAGCCAGGCGCGTCATGGGTGGCATCGACCTCGACCCAGCGAGCAACCCAGAGGCGCAGGGCTGGATTCAGGCCGCTACTTACTACACCCAGGAACAGGACGGCATGGTGCAGCCCTGGAAGGGACGAATGTGGCTGAACCCTCCCTACGGCCAGCGCAAGAGCAAGCCAGTGAAAGTTTACGGAGCATCCGCGTGGATCGAGCGGGCGATCGCCGAGTACAAAGCTGGCAATGTTCACCAGGCGGTATTGTGGCTGAGAGCATCCGGTAACAGTGGTATTCAGGCACTGGAAGCGAAGAGATTCCCTCGGGTGGTACTAGGACGGGTTAACCATGCCCCAGCAGGTGCTAATGGGAAGCCACAGAAGGGCGTAGGACATGACACGGTGGTTTACTATCTTGGCCCTAATTCAGACGCTTTCCATCATGAGTTTATGAACCTAGCCGTCACTGGGAATGATGGCGATCGCCAACAGTTTGTGTAAAACCTAAATGCAGCGCACAATTTTTACACAAATCTAAGCGCTGAAAGGATTACAGGAAAATCTTAAGGAACAGATAACCACAATTATCGTTACTGTAAGCCAAGTTTTATGCCAAACCAGTATTACTGGGAATATAACTTCCCTTATATTACACTCGCTAAACTAATGCTGAGTTTAGCCAGGGGAAGGCGATCGCCATGCCAATTAACCGAGAGGATCAGGAACTCCGAGACTGGGACAACCTACGGGCAGCCACAGGTAAGCGATGCCTAAATAGAAAGGATCTCTATGGGGCGCAGTAGCGGCAGATGGGAAAGTTTTGATGGCTTTTGCTAGAGCGGGGATTAGTTGGGGTAAGCAGAAGAAGAAGAGAGGAGATCACTAATGCCCCCTTATCGCGTAATTATTGCTGGCACTCGTGCCTTCAAGGACTATGAGCTATTACGCAATCGCCTCAATCATCTTCTATCCAATCGACTACCGGACGTGGCAATCGTTTCTGGTTGCGCATCTAATGCTGACAAGCTAGGGGAACGGTACGCAGCCGAAATGAGTTTAGAGGTACATCGCTACCCTGGTGAATGGATACGCTACGGCAAGGTTGCTCGAACAAAGCAAAACGAACTAATGGCGGATAACGCGGATGCCTGCGTGCTGCTCTGGGATGGAAAATCACGAAATGCAGAGGATATGCTCAGAACAGCAACAATCAAAGGGTTGGAAATTAGGCTCATTAGGTGTGAGAGCGATCGCCCCGAAGCCTGACGCTTAACCCATCCATAGCTTTCCACCCCATTTTTTCTTGGTATCCTTTGGCAAGAGCCAAAGTACCATCCATTTTTCCAGGTAACGCTATCTGTTCGATCTGGCTAGATAGAACTTACCTGCCCGAAATTAACAGATAGGTTCTAGGGGAAATAAGGGTAGCGATCGTCCTTACAAAATCAGAAATTAATTGTAGTTCTAGCGAGCGTTTTCGAGGCAACTTTTCCCATTTTTCAAGGGGTTGAGCGGGTTTGCAAAAATCAATCTCAAAATTCCATTTTTATAAACTTTTCACCTTAAAGGTTTTCTAACAAGGCTCTTAGCAAAAGCTCTAGGAGTAGTTGACAAAAGTTCTGAGAATCTAGACTCATTTGTCTAACATCGGTACAAGTGAGAATGCTTCTCTGGAGAATATTTTGATTTCTGCTACAGCAGTAAACTCAGCAATCGCTTCCGCTTGAGAAACTGAGGAAATTTAGGTCTCAAACCCCGAGGAATTTGTTGTTTTAGATAGGTTAGAGACTTGAATAGTAGAAATCTTCCAGCAAGGTAGTGTCGTCGCTACCACGAGCAGCTGCTTGCCCCCGGTCATAGGAGCTGAGAGAGCAGAAGCTGATGATCAATGCACCGCCTTTACCCGGGCTCAGAGGGCGGTGGTTCATCAACGTCGCAAACAAGCAGAAGGGCTGCAGAACCCGGAAGGGAGAAGAAATAGATCAAGCCACCTAAGCGATCGCCCCCAGCAGTCCACCTCAGCGTGCACAGTAACCAGCAAACAAAAACCCGCTTCACTTGTCGTTGATGCGGGGTAGCAGCTTTAGAAGTTTCCTCCTATCTATAAAAGAGGCTGCTACGGCCTAAAAGCTTCACCCTTAAATAAGAACAACCTCAACAAGAAGCCCTGACCGCGTAGCCAGAGCCAGGGTCGTGTATACCTTTATTCGATCCTGCTACCTCCACTGGCAACCAACCACAGCCGAGTCACCCGCACATTAGCGGGAGTGGTCGAGGGGATAGATAGTGATGCAGTATCAAGCAAAAGCCCGTACCCTGTGAGGCAATGCGGGCGGAATCAAGATTATTCGGATTGTGGCATGGGGGTAGGGTGCAGCAAAAAGCCGCCGTTGACATCGGCGGCATGGTTACAACTCCTTGCTTCGTCAGTTGTGACGAGTTCTAAGCAGTCTTACAGGGATTACGGCTAAGGCACTCTTCCAAAAAACAGAGAAAAATAGCTCATCAAAAAAACGCCGTTGATAGGGAAACAACCTCAACAGGCACTGGCTTAGTTTCTCCGGCGATCGCATGTGTCCAAATTGGACAGATAACTGCCTAGACATTCTTGCAAGTGAGGCGGGCTTAGCCCGCCTCTATTCTTACGCTAACCTAAAGCCATCGTGCTCAGCTTGCGATGAACACGATGGGCGAATACAGGGATTGGGGGAAGATGTGGGGAAATCCCCAGCATGTAAGAGCTGTAAGCTTTGCTGTATAGGGCTTCCAAAAATATGGGTGGCCGTTGAGGACACGGATACCCATAACAGTTCAAGAGTGAAAACTGCTTGGAACCTTCTCATGTGCGACAATAGCAAGCAAAAGCCCGCATCCTGTGAGGCAATGCGGGCGGAAATCAAGATCTTCGTCTTTTGGAATTGTTGCATGGATGGCGATCGCCAACAAAAAAACGCCCTGCAGTAATGCCAGGGCGTGAATTATCTTCACCTAAATTCATCCTCCCATTTCACCCATGCGGCTCTACAGCAGATTCACCAGCACATCGGAGCGGCAGACGAAGAGCATTAAGTAGTGGTGCGGAGAGAAACAATTCGCCTTCTCCAGTTGTAATCAAAGCATCCGCCATCTGTGCATCAGACGGTGCATTCTTAGCGGATGGGAAAAGGAACTCCTGCTTGCCACACTTAAAAATGTGCCCTGTTGATAGCATCTACTTCAATGAACAATTCAACGTGCAGTGCAGCAAGTGTAGCCCTTACGCTTGGCTATTATTTTTCTGTGGGGCAAATGAAGCACGGTCAGCATTACACTTTAACCAATGCAAAAACCTGGCAATCAATGGCTTTCAAGTCGTTAGACGGGGTTGTTAGCTATTTAGAGGTTAGGCAAGAACAAGTAAACAGAGCCACCAGCTAGGCGATCGCCAAAAGAAAGCTCACCATCGAGGGGTGCGTGGATATTTGGCCTATGCTGCTGGCATTGTCGAATGGCGGCGATCGCCAACGCTCCCAATAAAAAAACCGCCCCTAGGAGGGCGGGCGGTTGTTTGTATCAGATTGTATCCGTCCTCATTATTCCACCGATGAATGTCGCTCTCCACAACAACCAGCGGCAGTGGTTGAGGCGTTAGGTGGTGGTGCGGTGTCGGTAGTAAAAAGCCCACATCCTGTGAGCTGATGCGGGGTGGGGGGAATCAAGCCTATTGGGATTGGAGCATAGACAAAGAAAACCGCCATCAATCGACAGCAGCACACCCTATAGGTACTTAAAGGATTCCGCGATCGCTGCCCTCCCTACCCCTTCGTGGATTTGCTGCCTTTACGTGAGGTAATGGGCTGGAGAAATCTGGAGGCGGATAGGATTACTCAAGAGGCGCTATCTGCCCTTAAGAGTAGAGAGCTATGAAGCGATAAATATCGTAGCTAAAGGATTCCTTAGGCTAACCCACACCCTATACTGTTGTTTCGAGACACTGATGATTGTTGGCGCCCCCTGCTCAATCAACTCACAGCCGAACCGATAAGCCTCTAGTCGATTACTGCCGTCAAACTCTTTTGCTAGCCCATAAAGCTCGTTTCTATACACCATTCCATCGCGAACAGCATGCACCCAATAGAATTTGAGCAGGGTGATTTGTTGTTCTGTAACTACGCTAGGAACTAGCTCCAGCGTGGTTATTGCTGCTGAAACTGCATGGCTTGGCTTTGACATTAACCTGTTCGTATTAGTAGTAAGGATTTAGAGGCTCTGGCACACCCTATTCGCCAGTACTACGCGGTTGCATTGCTCCTTTAGCAGACCTATTCACAACACTGAACTGATCTGCGTAATTCATGGCTAGCACCTCGAAGCTTCCAATAATGTTGCTGGAACAGTAACGTTATTGGAAGGTTGTGAATCAGAACGCGTTTCCTATTTACTACTTGCAGTAGTGGGCTACTAATGGATCTTATTCTTGTGAATCTGCAAGGGAAAGTTGCCCTCGTTACATTCCTTTATAAATTACCCGATCTTTACATTTCTCTGATTCAACAGTGTTGCTATACCCACCTCACAACGTCTCTCCAGAACTTACCTGTAAATATTTAGAAGGCGTTATTGGATTTTTGGAAATCAGGCAGAACAAGCAAAGTAGCAACTTAAGCAATCGCCTCACAGCACTTTACCTTTGCACTGTATCTCTATAGCTTGTGAGTCGATCTTGCTAATACTGCTAGGAGCGCAAACAAAAAACCCGCATCCTGTGAGTGGGAGCGGGCAGAAACAAGACCTTTGCTTTTGGGATTGTCACATGGGGAGGCGAGCGCCCTCACAGCGCTCTACCCCTACACTCCGTCTGTGTCGCTTACGGGTTTACCTTGATGGGGGTGGTAGGAGCAAAAACAAAAACCCGCATCCTATCAGGCAATACGGGCGGGAATCAAGACTATTGGGATGTGGCATAGGGGGCGATCGCCAACAAAAATCCCACATCTTGTGAGGAGATGTGGGAAAGACATGTATAGATATTTGTATTGTGCCACGGATGGCGATCGCCAACGTCCTCAACAAAAACGCCTAGCAGTCATGCTAGGGCGTAAGTCATCTTCACCTGTCTTGATTCTCCCGTCCCACCCGGCGCGGCTCTACAGCAGACCCACCAGCAATGCGGAGAGTAGTGATTGAGGGAGTAGGTGCGGGTGCGGTATCAGCAGTAAAAGCCCACATCTTGTGAGTGATGCGGATAGAAATCAAGACTATTGGGATTGTGCCATAGAACAGGCGATCGCAAATACTCTCACAGTAGCCCAACAAAAAGCCCTGACAACAAAGGCCAAGGCTTATCAGGATGCTTTATTGCTCTATCCTGCCACCCCCACTGGGCATTAACCGACAGCAGAAGCACTAATAGAGCGGCAGAAATGGTTAAGGACCCTAAGTGAGGGTGTGGAGAATACGAGTTAGTTGAGCGACGGCAAGTTTAACGAGGGCAGCTCTCTATTTTTAGATTTAACCCCTATTCTGTCAGCATCCTCCCATCCACGCATATAGAATCTATCGTCGGGGAACCGAGGGGGTGCAAAGGAATCAAGGCAACGATCCATAAAGCCAGCCAACTTGCGACTGTGAGGAGGAAGGCCAGTTGGCCAACCCAAGTTACTCATCTCAATATCACCCATCTTGACGACAGCAAAACTCAGTAGGTACTGGCTTAAGATTCCCCACTCGCAACTCATGTATTGATTCGGTTTCATGGGCGATCGCCCACCCCTCAAAAGAAACCCGACATCAAACCGACAGCGGCAACCTCTTCACAGGTCTTTGCTTAGACTTCACAGCGATCGCCCGAGCCCAGCTGTCAAGAGCGGATGCAAGGTTGATGGGTAGTAATTTGTGTGTGCTGAGTTCTAAAGCCCATTCCTTGGGCCTCATTCCACCCACTCATATAGACTTCATCATGGGGCAATCGCGGGGATGCGAAAGAATTCAGGCAATGATCTACAAAACCTGCTGATTTGCGGCTCCGAGGAGGAAGATCAGCTAGCCAACTAAAGTCACTCATCTCAACGTCATCTATCAGGGATGTATTCTAAATTACTTCTTTTTAAGTGAGAACACTTAGCGTGTTTCTACTCCTGTTTTGTACCACCACCCCCCTTTTTTGCGGTGAATGCGGAGCAAAGGTAGATGCTCCTAGTGATCAGTACAAATGAAAAACTCACATCCTGTGAGGCAATGCGGGCACTAAGGTCATTATTAAGAATTGTCCCATAGGGATTGGACAACAGGTGTAATAGAACGGCGACCGCCTATGCCTTAAACAAAAATGCCCCGACCACAGAAGGCAGGGCGAAAGTAGATTGATGTTTGAGATCTGAATCGTACACCTGCGCTGAACACGCACAACAGATTAACTAGCAGAGCGACAGCAGTGGCCGGGGAATAGGTGGGGATGCTAAGGAGATTTCCAGTAATGAAATTACCCCCAGAATGTTGGTGCTTTGCCCGCGACGCGGGCAAAGCACCAACATTCTGGGTAAATTCTTATGCAGAAACCTCCTAAAAGAAACGCTCCACCATAACAAACATGAGTGGGGGTGGCTTGGGTAATAGGATTAATGGGATTGTGCCAGAATGAGGCCATTCCATCACCCATCCTTCGGGCCAGTCAATGAAGGGGGAAACACTTTCCTAGCACTAGTTAAGAAGCGGATACCCTTGGAGAAGTTGAAAAAGTGAGGCAGTTATGATGCTTCCCAGTGAGGCAGAGATCAAATTGCAAGCTCGAATGATAGCAGCCCGCTCCCCCCTATCAGTGGATGAAGCCGAGGCCCTCATCCGTCTCATCGACGGAGATACAAAGCTACTGGACCAATGCGAGGAACTGGCAAAAAGGAGTGTAAGCTTTGCCTCCATAACTCAATGGATTGAAGGCAAGATAGGACGAGTTGAACCTGGCTCTCAGGCTTATACCTTCTGTGAGGCAGTTCTAAACCTCGTTGCAAAACAGGGGCAGCGCTAATAGACCGATGCCCTCACTGTCTAAGTTGACACCAAGCTAGGAACCATGGGTGCGAAACTAGGAACAGGTGTACAACTGGGGGGATAACCACCGGCAGGTTAGGCGGAAGTGCACCCCAAAACAGGCGATCGCGATGCACGGTAACGAGGCCGAGATCAAGTTAAAAGCAAGAATGCTAGCAATTCGCCGCTCCCTAAGGGCAGATGAGGCTGAATACCTGCTCCGAGCTACAAACGGGGACGACGCATTGTTGGACGAGTGTCTAGCGCTCTTAAGCGAAGGGATAGGCATTGCTTCCGTCAACGAATGGCTCCATGAAAAGATAGGGCTCATTAAGGGAAGATCTCAGACGTATAAATTCTGTGAAGCGGTGCTCAATCTCTCGTTTAGAACTCAGCGCAACCTACCATAAAAAAACCCATGCTATCTGAGGTCACGCGGGCTATGACTGTAATCTGCTAAATTGTGCCATGGAGAGCAGGGACGATAGGTCTACCCAAAGGGCAATCGCACTGGCGCAAGGGAAAAACCGTACCTCCCTATAGTGGGGGAGAACTCAGAACAATGGCAGCGTGTCCTGAGTAGCGATCGCCCGCTATCTACGGGTCAGCAGTGCCAATAGATAGAATTCTCACTGTCGTTCCCCTTACGCTAAAGCCATTCAACAACTTTCCATTTACATACAGGTAGAAAAGATGGCAGGGAGAGTCTGCGGCTATCCACTCATGTCGTAGTTCCATTAAGGCGTCTACAATTTCTTGGCTAGGAGCATCAATCGTCAAAGTAGCTCCAATTTTACGCAGGTGGCAGCGCATCAACAAAGCTAGGTGAACGTCAGACAGAGCGAAGCTTGGCATCTTGCTGAAACAACAACAGGGGGAGCACTTGCTGCTCATGTATACCTTTAAGGGCAGCTAATCCAATTTAATCAGGAAGACATAAGAATCTTGTGTGACGAGCACCTGACCTGCGCTGGCTTCTTTGTAGGCGACGGGAAACCCCAAACAAAATCCCGCACTGACTGCGGGGGCAATGCGGGTAGTAAGGTCATTATCAAGCCATTGTCCCATGAAGAACTGGGATGAGGGCGATCGCCAACGACCCAACAAAAGCGCTCCGGCAGCAAGGGCCGGAGCGCGAGTCATTTCTTCATTTGCCTCTATCCTCCCACTCCCTCTGGCGCGGCTCTACAGCAGATCCACCAGCAATGCGGGGACAGTGGTTGAGGGCGTTAGATGGGGCTGTGGTGTCGGCAGTGGTTGGGGTGGTGGGCGATCGCCCTGGAGGGCACCAATCTTAAAATTGATTCACTCTCGACAAACTAACTTCACCTGTTAGCGTTCCATCAACGTAGATGTAGAAAATTTGGTAAGGCGAACCGGCTCTTATCCACTCCTGGCTCAAGCTGAGCAACATTTTAGCAACTTCCTTGTTAGGCGCATCAATCATCAAGACCGCTTCAATATCGGTCAGTTGGCACTTTAACAACAAAGCTTTATGGGCGTCCGACAGAGCAAGACTGAGTATTGCTCTTTTTGTAAAATCCAGCGCGGGAAGATGCATCAACAGGAATCAATGAAACATTGTAGATCCATTGAAAATTATCTTTGTGAGGATCTCGTGAGGGCGAACGCCAGCATTGCTAGAACCGAGCACATTCTCCTTATGAATACAGTAAAGTTTGCAGAGCTCGCTGCCGACCTCTACAAGCAAGAAAGCCGCCAAATAAGATTGACGGCTGACGCTTTTGTGAATTGGTCATCGACAATTTTAGTTTATGGAAAATAGCTGTTTCGTAGCTCACAAGGCTGATGACAATGGCGATCGCAACAAAAACCCGCACTGACTGCGAGGGCAACGCGGATAGTAAGGTCATTATTAGAATATTGTCCCATGAAGAACTGGGATAGAGAATGCAGCGGCAGGGCGATCGCCAACGCTCCCAATAAAAAACCCGCCCCTAGGAGGGCGGGCGGTTGTTTGTATCAAAATTGTATCCGTCCTCATTATTCCACCGATGAAGGTCCCCCTCCACAACAAATTGGCAGTGGATGAGGTCTTAGGTAGCGATCGCACCCATCAAAGCAAAAGCCCGCATTCTGTGAGGCAATGCGGGCGGAAATCAAGATCTTCGTCTTTTGGAATTGTTGCATGGATGGCCTGATTGAAGCGACGCTGTCACCAAATGCAATTAGCCCTAATTCGGAGCCTGAAACAACATAAATTCGTTACTTGGCCGAGGCTAATGTGGAAAATGACGGCATTTTTTAGTACAAAACAACTGTGATGTAACCCTTATAGGATAAAGGTTACAGCCTAATTGCACTTTATGACAGCGTCGCTTCAATCAGGCCAGTTACTGCACCAAAAACTGAATCAGTGCGATCGCCCCATCTGAGTCAATGCCCTCAAGCAGTTCCAGCAAGGTCCCCCTCCACAACAAATTGGCAGTGGATGAGGTCTTAGGTAGCGATCGCACCCATCAAAGCAAAAGCCCGCATTCTGTGAGGCAATGCGGGCGGAAATCAAGATCTTCGTCTTTTGGAATTGTTGCATGGATGGCCTGATTGAAGCGACGCTGTCACCAAATGCAATTAGCCCTAATTCGGAGCCTGAAACAACATAAATTCGTTACTTGGCCGAGGCTAATGTGGAAAATGACGGCATTTTTTAGTACAAAACAACTGTGATGTAACCCTTATAGGATAAAGGTTACAGCCTAATTGCACTTTATGACAGCGTCGCTTCAATCAGGCCAAATAACAGGGAACACACTGCCGCCGTTGCCCATGCCTGGGTCCGGTGGCTTTTTGTTGGGAGTGATGCGTGTAGAAATTTGGTGGAGTGGCGAGAATCTTGCACGCATCAAAGGGGGCGATCGAATTTAGTTGTCTAAGGGAATCCAATAAAAAAGCGCCAGGGAAAAGCTTGCATCCACAGCGCTTGTGTTGGGAGGTAGGAACACATGGAGACAAAGCTAAGCAGGACAGAATAGGTGTAGAAACGGTAAAGCAGAAGCTTTCAGTTACAGCATCACTGTTAGCCTTCAAGTTCAATTACTTCAGTTGGGTATGTATTCATATTCGAAGCTAATGCTCTTTCAGTGCCAATCGCAGGTTGACCAGTAAACCTAAGCTCAATACCATCTGCCCGTAACTCCTTTACCAGCGGCTCTGATTGCCAGTTAGGGGGCAGCTGTACAACTAGGGTAGAAGCAGATTCATCGAGTTGTTCACGTAATTGTGCAGCTGCTTCAGCAATCACTTCGAGTTTAGAATCTTCTGCTGGAGACATAGAAACAACCGTTTTTATTCAACAAGCATCATCCTAAAAGCTTTGTAAAAATCTACCGTCATTCTGAAGGTGCGATTTTTGCCGAGCCTGCTCTATCTTTCTACTCAACATCACAGAGAGGGCGGTCGCCCTCTCTCCTTCTGCTATTGAGATCAGTATGATTGAGCCTGCAGTTTCCTTGAAAATCGTTGCGCTTCCTATAACATCAGCACCCTCGTCATCAATGGAGGGTGTTTTCGTTAGCGGCAGCTTTTAGAAGTGGGTAGTACCGGGCTCTATGGAAAACTCTATAACCATTCGTTCAGCAACTTTTAGGGCATTTGTTGTAGCGCAAATTTCGGACGTATAAAGATCGCGTTCAGCCATGTACTGACGAAGGGATTCCCTTAATGGCTCTATTAAAGCTTGATACCCCTCCAACGTCTGTTGGGCAGCAGCATCCTCTGGGTCCTCCCCCAACTGCTCTAAAGCAGCAGAGATGTGCTCGCTAGCTTCCCTGGCTATTCTGCTGACCTCTTCAATCCGAGAGAAGGTGTCTAAAAGAAGTGCACGGCTTTGCTCCAAAAGAGACTTTGTCTCATCTACAGTTCTCTTTAAGCTTTCCAATCCACCGTTCAGACTGGCTTCTTCCATCACGCTTACCCACAGCAGTAAGTGTTCTACTTGATTAATTAAAGCATCGACCAATGCTGAGATCGATTTGCGATCGCCTCTGTAATACTGGCTGTGTCTGAAGTGACCACGATTTAGCCATTTAATCGCTGACGAAACGTAGCTTTTTTGCTAGGGCTGCTTTGTGCAGGGACGGCACCTGATCAAAAAAACTGATCAGGTTTCTCTGATCAGGTTTCTTCCAAAGCCTTGACCTTTAAGGATTACAGGTAGGTGATCAAACTGATCATCTCTTGCTGATCAGGTTTTTCTGATCAGCCCTATTGAGAATTTCCTGTGCCGCCAAACAAGGGGGGGGTAGCCCAATTATTGGGCCTTTCCCTCCCTGTAGCTACCGGTCCAGATGAAGCTGGCATTACTGGGGCGATCGCTGTCACACACCAACTGATGGTGATACCTGCATGGGTGTGGGCAGACTACAGTCAACAGCCCTATAGACCTTCAGGAGAACTAATAATCATGGCGACAGTTACTGCAACATGTGCAACCCGGCCCGAACTTGGCGATTTTAGCAGCATTGTTTGTTTCAAGGCATTAGTCACAGGAACAGAAGAAGCATTAGGAGCAAAGGCAGCCGCAATTGCACTGATTGCAGCAGGGCGCATTCGGGGTAAGCAATTAATCCAGGAATTAGAATTGTCTGAAAATCCAATTGCTTTGGAGGAACTTACTGAAGTTCTTCAAAATGCACTGGGTGTGGAGGGAACTCGCCTGTGTATTGTGGATAAGATTGTTGATGTTAACAATACAATCCTGGTGTATTGTCGTGAGACTATTTGTTCTTCAGGGGAATCTGCCGGATCATCTCGAACTCTAACCTATACTTTAGGTGCTCTTCAAGGTGCTCTTGAGCAAGCTTTAGGAAAGCGCTTACGCGGAAAACAGATTGAATCTATTTTGCGCGGTAGTAGTCATGATGTCGTGTCATTTGAAGTAATCTCTTAATCCCTCAACAATGAAAAGAGCGGGGCTGCACAACGCGCTACCCCGCTCTTTTTATCTTAAAGAAAATGACCATTCTCACTACTATCTTGTACCTTTTCAAAACCCAACTCCAGAAGCCTTAATTGTTCATGCACTTCGCGTATGAACAATACCAATAGCGATCGCCCGGTTCCTCCTTCAGATACCGGTGCAACTCTCGCGCCTGACCCCACAGCTCTGCCCTCTGCTCAATCAATCGATCCATTTCATCGACCCTACGGGAAACAGCTTCAGCAAGGCGATCGATCCGGCTTTCGCACTGCTCAATCCTGGCTCTGGTCACATCAAGATCCATCACGGGGTGGGATACTCCTTTGTTGAAAGACGCGCTTCAATAACCTCTCGGGTCATGACAATTTCGCTCAAGATCTTCATTGCTCCTGCGATCGCATGAACGGCTTCAGGATCATCCGGCTTCAGGTTCTGGGCTGCATTGCCAATGAATTTAATGCAGGCAGCGATCGCCCCTGGTATCTCGTTAGCCCATGCCCGATCCTGTTCCGCTTTTTTAAGTGCGACAAGTGCCGACAGCTCCTGATCACTAGCAAACCTAGATCGATAGCGCTGCAAGGTTCTAGAACTGATGTCGTATTTTTCCACAGTGGCGCGATCGCCCATAGTTGCAGCATCAAGCAGGATTATTGCCGCTCGGCTTGGGTCAAAATTTGGGCTTGCCATACTCTTACCTAAAACCTAATTCCGTTCAAACGAACCCATGGAAGTGGCTCTACGCCGTTCCTGAAGCATGGCTAAACGGTCAAGTGCCGCCTCCATTGAGCGCATGATTCTGGCCTCGTAGCGGGCCAATCGGTCAGCATCCTGGGGGATAGCAGCAACAGCGATCGCTGCCTGTTGCCGTTCCTGCTCAATGCGGGCCAGGTCATCAAGCTGGGCTTGAACTTCCTCCCGTCGTTCGTTCACTTCGGGTTCTATGGCTTTAAGCAGGTAACGCAGGTTTACCCCCGGGTTGATGGCTTCTGATTCTGCCGTTGATTGCCAGGAAATAAGCCGCATCCAGACGTGATAGTGATTCATCCCCCTATTCACATCGCGAATTCTAGGGATAGACTCACGGGGATATTTCTTGATAGCTTCCTCAAGTAGTTCACGCAGCTTTGCCAGCAGGGCGATCGCTTCTTCACTGTCGTCCCACTTCCGCACCCCGCGTTTTGGGATCTCCCATTGGATTTGGTCGGTGATACCGTTGACCAGAGAAGTGAGCACGAGCAGTTCTACTTTGAGGATCACCTCTGGGCTATCCTCCCCACCTCCAAGCAGTTCCTCCGGCGTTCTAAACTTGGGAGTCTTCGCCCTGCGCTCTACGTTCAGTTGCTCCAGCCGTGCGATCGCAGCTTCCGCACCCCACAACCGATGAAGCCTCAAATGGGCCATTGCCAACTGTTGAACTAATAGGAACTCTGTTGGGCCTTGCGGTTGGTGCTCATCTACCAGACCTTGCACTACGTTCTGAAAGGTCGTTAGATCCTCGCCTTGGACTAGTGGGGGCGATGCTGCCAGCAGTCCGTGTTTGGTGGCGTTGATGGAGGCGATCGCCTTCCCTCTGGCACTACGGGGGCCAGTGCTTTTCAGAGAGTTTTGGCGGTTGATTTCGGGTGTAGCGACCATCGCTTTTCTGGGTGGGAAAACATTGAAGCAGGAAAGGCTTCCTGGGAGTCCTTAAGGAAGCCGGGAAATCAGCGAAAACTACGGCAGATAAGCGATTCGTCCACACTCTTCTGGGCTGAAAGAGGCAAGGGGTTGTCCAACGCAATCAACAATCTTGAGGCCAGTAAAACTGTTTTCGGAAACTGTTTTCATTAATGAGCGCAGGTAGAGCTGAGGAATATCCCGAGCCAGATCAACATGACCAGCACTGAGAGGAACATTAACGATGACATCTTGATGATCGAGTCGATGGCAAATTCCTTTTTCTCCTGCCTCAATTAGTGCGTCTTCGGGAAATTGTTGAGTAGCACTGTCTAAGTGATATTGGTTGCTCATTTCAGGAACCTATAGATTGATTATGGTTCAAGCGTAACAATGCTTTTGGGCAAACACCTTACATTCTGACCCGAGGTAATAGTGCAGCAATATTTGGGTGCGTTTGTTGATAGACATTAATTTCCTGTTGCAATGAACTGAGGGAAATTGTCGTGATTTTGTCCGAGTTCTCTTGATGTAAAGCAACTGGCAGTTTCAAAAGCAATGGCTGAAACTCACCGTGAATTGTGATCCGCTTTCTCAATTCAGGAGAAGTTGAATTTAACTCCCGTAACCGCGCCCAGCAGCTAAGGAAACCGAGCAAATGCTCATTCAATTCGGCTGCAACTACCTGAGCCGCCTCAAAGTTTTCGCCAATCTGACGAATGCGATCGGCTTCCGTTTGGCGGGCCGCTTCACCTTCCGCCCGTTGGAGCTCTAGTTTTGTGCGCTCCAACTCTACTTGGTTAGCATTCAGCCGTTCCTGACTGCTCTTAATTTGCTCCATAGCCTGGAGGTTATCAGCTTCGAGCCTTTCAACAGTTTCACGAAGGCTTTCAAGTGCGCTCTTGGGTTTGGGTTTGGTCACCATGGTTTTGGAACTCCTTTGGTTTTATTCACGTAACAGATCACCAACAACAATCGGCGGTTGCCCTCGTTGGTTTGGTTTCCGACTGGGGGCTTCTACTGGATCTTTGTAAGCCGCAACCAGCCGCAACCCGTCGAGGGCTGCTATCAGCAATTTCCCGGCGAGCCGCTTTCGTCGCAAGGTTTCAATGATTGCGTGGCATTGGGCTGCGAGAATGTCAGCGTCGTATTGCTCTGGCCTTTTTTGCGGATCGGTGTCGTTGATGTGACTCATGCTGCTACCTCCAGCACTGTGATCAGCCGATTAGCCGCCCCCAGGACTGCACCATCGGGGTAACGAATGGTAGAGCGAGGAATGCCGACCTCTAGCACCTCTCCCACTTGCCAGGGCAGGGCCACAGCATCCCCAACACGGATTGGGCTGCCGTTGCGATCGCGGGCAATTTCGGGATGGGTCATGTTGCCACCTCCAAATCCAACATTTGCACTTCATCGGGGTGAAAACTGCCGTAGAACAAAGGGTCTTCGCCATCACCACAGATCAGCAACTCACCGTGGGCGTTGATGCGCTCGATGGTGCCGACGCCCAGAAAAGTGCTGACGCGATCGCCAACCTGGAAAGCAGTCATGATGCTGCCCTCCATAGGTCTGGATTGGGGGGAAGGTTGAGGGCGATCGCCTCTTCAATGATTGCTTCACGTTCTTTGGGGTCTGTAGTAGATTCCCACCAATACCGGAAAGCCGCTAAATCCTCTGCCTGGTCATGAATGGGGAGTGTTCCACCCCCCTGATTCTCTTCATTAACTAGGGGGGGTGGAACATCTTGCAATCTCCGCTCCACAACCGTCTTGAGACGCGCTAAGTTTTCGGGTTCAACATAGTAAACCCAGACAAGATCTTTGCCGCGCCGTTGCTTGTCGGATGTGCGCGTAATGCCACACCAATCTAAGACCCAAGCTATTACCTGCATGGGGGATAGCTTCTGAATATTTCGCATTCCAAAAGCAATCCGAAATTCTTCAGGATGCTGCTGCAAGGCTTTGGCAATGGGGGCGATGGTGGCCGCGTCCATCTGGGTGATGCTGCCATCCCAACACCTTTGTATGAATTCCGCAGCTCCGGTCTGTTGCAACAACCAGGAACGGACTGCTGACTTATCCCAATCCTGGGGAGTGTTGGCGTTGCGGTCGATAGATGCCGCTGTGGTGGCGATCGCCTGGTCGGGGTTGAGTACAGTTTCCAGCCTGCGGATCTGCTTCCGCTTTTGCCCGCCCTTGTCCCACAGCACTAAATCAGTATCAACATCATTGGCGCGGTAAAACTGCGAGATATAAAAGCGCTCTAACTCTTCCAGCTCTTTTTGAGTTACGGTTTCAGGCTCTTTTTTGCGCCGCTTTTCGAGTTCGTCTACCTGCTCTTGTGTCAACGGGATGCCCGCCGCAATTCGCGCCGCCCGCTCTACTTCCTGTTGCCTTCTGGCTTCCTGCAATGCCTCTGATAGAGCCGCCGCGTCTGCTTTTGTGGACTGACACGGGGTAAAGGATACCTGCTTCCCCTCATGCTCCAACAACGCCCAAACGGTATGGCGCAACGCCATCATTCCCCGGTTGTGCCTCGCTTCAAACCCCGCAACTAGCTTGAGGTTTTCCCTGTGATAATCGATTGAATCAGCCGTCGATAGGGTGTCTGGCTTTAAGGATAGACGCGCCAATCGTAAAGATGCTTTACTGCTAGTCTCAAGGTCTTTGAGTACCGCCTGGGCACTGGTACCCGTCGATAGCTTGCTGATAGCGTTGCCCTTCAACGGCAACCAGACTGTGCGAGGAGCCAGCGATCGCGTCCGATCAAGCGCTTGCGCAATAGATTCAGCCGAAATGCTACAGCCCTTGAAAACTCCCCAAACCTCGTGAATCAGGTCAGCATTGTTCTCAATAGAGAACCCTTGAGTTACTGAAGGGCTGCACAAAATTACTTTGATACCCTGTTGTGATAACCAAGGTAATAGCTTTCCTTTGCCTCTTAAAAACTCTCCTTCGATTTCCCCTCCGCTAGTTTCCTGATGGATTCGCATTGTCTTAATGCCCCGCTTTTCCAGGTCATCTGCAAGGGAATCAACAAGTGCCTTAGCGTCACTGTGGAACATCAAGATTTTTCCATCAGGCACGTTCAACGCCGCTTGATAGAAGTCTGCAACAGCCTGATCTCTACTGCCATCTAAAAGCCTCACTGCGTAACCCATAGGCTTCCTGTCGGAACGCACAAGGTAAGCCCGCTCTCCTCTGATAGCTTCGATGTAGGCGATCGCCTCTTCGGTGAGGTCAGCATCCGCCAAGATTACTAGATCGGCTTCCTGTATGCGTCTGATTAACTCAGCTTCCAGTAATGGCCGAATGCCGTTCTGATTGGCAAGAGGGCTGCAATGGAGGAACCTAAGGGATGGGGTAGTCTCATCCAGAATAAGGATTTTGACTTCTACCGCTGATACCCCAAGGAATGAAGGCCAGCACCCAGAGCCGCCTAATACGGGGATGCCACGGGAATCTAATAACTTCTCCCCGTAGCGATCGCCGTCATTGATAAAAACCCCTCCCCATCCCTTATGCCCACGGAATCTATCTCCTGCTTGATCTCGGGCCAGCGATTGTAGGAACGTAAGGGAAAACCAGGGCTTAGCCTGGGATTGCAGAATCAGTTTAATTAGGGTGCTTTTCTCGCTCCCTTTTGGGCCGTATAGCCCGATGATGCCGCTTTCAGGAATCCGGTCAAGAGCTTCCTTGAAAGGACGATCGCCCAAATGCAGATCTGGCTTCCGCTTCACCCGTCGCGCCAAGTCGCGCTTGATTCTCCACACTGGGGCAATCGTCGCACTCTCATAAGCTTCCTGCCATGCAGCCGCGCCCGCATTAACAATCAGGTCATCGACACCTTTACAGCGCCCTCCCTGCCCATCCCATGCAGCGATCCGCACGGAAGCGCCCGCCTGTTCCAGATGAAAAGCCAGGTCATTCAACCCGCACTCTACCCGGTGCCGGGTGTGAGGCTTAGTGTCCTGGTCAAAAGCTAAAGTGATCTCCCTCCCCTCTACTGCAAACCGTGCCAGGTCGGGAATGAGTTCGGGTCTAATGCGAGGAAGCTTTACCCCGCCGATGGTTTCATTCTTTAGAACGCCGCCATTCACGCCAATAAGGGCGATCGCAACGTACCCCTGAGATAGCAGGGATAAGGCTTTTTTACCCCCTTCAGTAATGATTGCTGGAATCTCTGGGTGCTGCTCTAGCCAATCCCAGAATGCTTGCCCTGCGGGTGGCATCTCGCAGCCGTAGCGCTTCGCAATTTTCCGCCGCGTTTCCCGGTTTACTGGTGGTAGAAACGCCCGCAACGGTGCCCCAACAATGCACTCATACTTTGCAGGGTTCCCTTTTTTGTCAGGACGCGGGTTCTCTGCCTTGGATTGCCATAGCTCACCAGTTTCCTGGTAGAACCCGGCGATCGCTCCGTATGAGTGGGGGGGCTTCGTTTGCCAGAACTTTGAAACGTGTTGCCCTAATGCTAGGTTGGGTTCCCAGTACCCAGTATCCTCAACAATTCCGACAGCTTCAGCGTAGAGGTCTGGATCAATACCAGACCCCTCGACACATTCCCGGTAGAAGCGATCAGCAAACGAACTGATCTTTATAGGGGTAAGTGTAGGAGTCATTGCTCGACCCCCTTCCATTCGTTGAGCACATACCAAGTGCGCTCCTGCCAGGTCAACTCCTCATGCCACAGCAGAAGGTCTACTGCCAGCGATCGCTCATGGGTATAGGGGAGTAGGGTCAACGTATCAATCAAGTCAGCAGCGTTCGCCCGCTGAGGAGATACAGGCGAATTCACCACTGACCCATTCAGGGTAGTGGCGTTCATTTATGCTGCTGCCTTCTGTTGCTCAGAGGTTGGCTGTTGTGCTTGCTTCCGTTGGGCCTGCTCCCATTGCTTGTAGCGGGCAATGAGGCGACGCTCACGGCGATCGGGATGCCCACCACGCTTGGCTTTCTCAAGCGCTCGTTGGGCCTGCTTCCGCCAACGGATTTGATAGCTAGTGTTCCGCGATCGAATGGGGGTCGTGGATCCACTATTGGCGGGGGGAGTTACAACTTTGGCAAACTTGGTTATCATCAAAGGTGAATAGGCCACCCCGCAGGGGTGGGCGATTGGGTGATTAGTTGATTCGCTGTCGGCTAATCCTTGAAAAACTTCAAAGGCGATTGACGAGGGGGTCGGATCCGGAGTCAGTCGCTTTTTGATTTTTAGGACTATCTCTATTCAGTTTTTTGAGGGGGGACGATCGCAGACCATAGGGGGTCGGAATCCGGATGGCGCTTGCGATCGTCTTACTTTTAAGATTAGGCTAGAACTCCTTTGAAATCGTGAAACGGGTGAAGGTGTGCTAAACCCCTCCGCTGAAAGGGTTTCAGAAACCAAATAATCCCCGAGCGTCTTTTTCGGGATTAATAGGGACCCATCCTCTTCTGGGGATGGAGACATATGCTGTTCCTCCTTGGTATGCAAATAAAGCTCCAGATCTATCCCACCACTGCAAAATAGCAGCGCGAGTTTTGATGTAAGGCTGATAGCTGTTTCTGTCAAAACTAGTGGAGGCCCCAATCTGCCCTTTTCTTTGAACTGATTGCTCTGCGTAAGTGATCGCTCTATCAAAGAGCTTTTTTGTCGCAGGGCGCTCAAAAGGGTTTTTATAGTTTTCTAGCGCTGTGGTTGCCTTCCTTGACTGCTTGAAAAGCTTGTCTTTCTTTAACTCAACAGATTCTTTTAATGTCGAGGCGTTCCAATCCACAAAACGGAGAGGGGCAATCGCTTCAGCTTCTAGGTAAATATCCCTGAACCAGAATGCTGGATGCAAATAAGGAAGACTTAGCTCTTTCTGCCATACTGCCCCTACTAGGGAAGCAAGGCTAGACAATAAAGCTCCCCCGTGTTCAACCTCTTTTTTGAGATCCCTGCTCATTTTCGGCATATCAATGCTTATTCCCCAAAAGCGGTTTACCATTTCTCGGAAGCGCAGATTAGGAATAGAAACAATTCTTTCTTCCCCTCCAATACACACACTTGACTCTGCCGCCGAAACTTCTGATAACTCAGAGAAAACTGAAAACCATTCAGGTTCATGTTCACCCTGTGGTACCGCGATCGCTCCCATCCTTGCATCACCTCCTAAATCTGCTTTTAGAGTAAACCTGTTCTAGTTGGATTTGGAAGACTAGCTAAATCTAATTACTGCCGCCCTGCCCCTGGTCATCTTTGCGAGTAAGGTAAGCCAGAACGCCCGCTAACCGATCAGCAATAACTTCCAGTTGAGCCAGCCTTTCAGCCTGCCCTGTGAGCAACCGTTGGGTTTCACTGATAAAGGATTCCAACCGTTGCTCGGTTTTCTGCGCCTGAGCTGCGAGGGCTTCCAGTCGTTGATCTGTTAGCCGTTGAGATTGGGCCAGTAAGCTGATCTGCATTTGGGTGTTTTCCTGCGCCATTTGCAGCCGCTCAACCCCGCGATTGGCTGATTCAGCGTACCGGGCTGCACTACCCAGCAGCTCTTTGACCGTTTCAAATTCTTCTCTTGTAACTGAAGCCATAAGCTACTTTGTATCCTCCTCAATCATTTCCATGAATAGCTTTTCGGGGCTTTTCCCCTGGCTTTGAGCTTCAACCATTAAGCGCCGTTCGTGCTCTTCCCAATTACTAGCTAGGTAGTTGTAAGCCGCTGACTGGAGCATGGCAGCAAGAGATTTTTTCACCAACTTGGAAGCAATAACCAACTTCCAATAATCCAACGTCCCCAGCTCCCCCACCTGCGGGCGGGAGTTCTTTGGTGTGGGCAATTTCACCTTCGACCAGTCCATAGGCTCCAGATCCAACTGTTGCCCTGATCTTACTTCAGTATCATGCATCGATCATTATCCCATCCTTGACTTCTCATTAATGATAGTTCATTATCTAGATCATGACCAGTCATGAACGGGTCATAGACAGCATAAGAACTAGGGTTTCACGGCGGAATCACGTTCACAGCCCGTTCACAGTTGTTCACATAGTTCTGGCAAAGATTTCAAGGATTGACCTATGAACACTTCACTAAGCAAGTTTTGCAAAGACAACAGCCTCCCCAAGTCTTCTGTATATGTGCGCTGCCAAGAATTGAATTTTGATGTTTCTGATGGGCTCACGCCCTCCATGGTGGAGCAGTTGCGCCATGAATTTGATTTGCAGTCGAAGCAGCAAGAAGAAACCCCGCTCTCACCCACAACTGTTGTGGATTCCGGGAATCACAAGATTGTTTTAAGTGCCCCCCAACTGCCCCAACGCTACAGCCTAGAAGGACTCCGCACGGGTGAGGCCATCCAGTTTGATGATCCGTTGGCTGTGGCTGCCGCGTTCCTTCAGGATGCCGATGTTCTGCAAGTGGCGATGCAGCAAGACCTGGAAGCTCGAGCCGCCCGGTTGGAAGCCACAAAGCAAGCTAAGGCTGCAATTGAAGCCAAGCGTCAGAAGTTGGAACTGGAAGCGCGTCTCTATCAACTCCAAACACAAAACCTTGATTCTTCCCTAAGTGCCGAAACTTTGGGTCTGCAAAGCGAACTGGGAAAGTTGCAACAGTTCACTCAACCCGCGCCAACACCAACACCGCAGGAGCAATCCTCGTCGCAATCCTGATCGGAGTGGGGGCCGCGATCGCCCTCAATGGCATGGGTGCATCACCGCAACAACAACCCGTTATCCAACAGGAGCAACACAGCAATGAGTCACCCAACGCACTATGAAGCCCGCCCCGATACTGCCGCCCCGCATGGGTGGGTGTCGCTGGAAGGAATGTTTTATCGCCCTGACTTTGGCGATCGCCTGGAAGAGAGAGACGGTAAGACTTTCATCGTTGTAACTAAAGTTTTTTGCTACGGTGCCGAGCGCACAGACCCGTTACCCGTTACCGCAATCCTGTAAGGAACTCACGATGTTAGACCGCTTGATCCGCGCCGTAACTGGCACTCCACCCAATCAAACCTTTTTTGTTAGCGGCATCGGTGGGGGTGGACGAAACCGAGACTTAAACCATTGCAACGACTGCATTGCTATTCGGTTGGAGGCTGCCCACGGTTACACGTTCCGCAATCACTCCGATCTGGCTTCCGCCATTGTTCTGGCGATGAACACAGAGCAGAACCCAAAGCTGCGGCAGGTTCTCACCACTGACAAATCACTGATCAAGTTGCTCCAACTGAATCAAAAGCTTGGCAACAAGTGAAAGGAAGCGATCAGTCAAATTACCACACCTGCTGATCGCCCCCCTGTCCCCCATGAAAGGAGACTCCTCCAATATGAAACGATTTCAACGATTGATACAACCCGCATCGGCTGTAATTATCACCGCTTCTGTGGTGGGGGCGATCGCGGGCCTTAACTACGCTCTGCATTCCCGGTTCACCCAACTCAACCGCGCCTATCGGGTTGAGAGTGCCGAGTGGAACAAGTACACAGGGGAAGTCTTCACCCTTCTCCCCCACCTGGCCCTTACCGTCGCGGTATTCACCGCGATCGGGATCATCCTTTCCCCAGAACCCCCTCGCAACGAACGCCGCACCCTTGCAGCCCTTGCCCGCCGCAAACTTTCCCAAGAGGTGCTGACAGAATCCGAGTTGCAACAGTGGTCTGCGATTCTTCAGGAGGCAGAGCGCCATGAATCTTAAATGGTTGAGTGCTGCCCCTGCTCTGGCCTTCATCACTGTGCTGTTGGTGCGTGGCCTATCGGCTCCACCCTCCAACGAGAACCAAGCCCAGGCTACCGCTCCGATGGATACGCCCGCCCCTGCCCTAAATGCACCTTCCACGCCTTACCTCGACCTGGCTCGTACCACGTTCGATGATGGCACCCGGCAAGCGGTCAACGCTCGGGCTGTGGAGTTGTTCCGCAGAGCGCAGGAACAGACAGAGGCGATCGCCTGGATAGAGAAGCATTGCCGAGCGGTCGCGGGTGATGTGGCATATCTCAAGAACACCTTTGGGACGCTGACGGGTGAGGCAGACCAGTACAGCCAGTTCCTAAATCGCTCAGCCGAGCTCGCAGCCTGCGCTCTGGCTCAGCATTGGCTCGTTAGTGGGGGTATCGCGGTCGATGCTACCCCCGGCGTGAATCCCGCCCAAATTTTGCAGAAATACAACGAGGTTTACCCCAGCAATGGACAGCAGCAGCAAGACTCTGCCGAAGGCTGAGTGTTTGATTATTAGCGCTATGTTCGGTGGCTCCATGGCGCTTTGCATCCAGGCTAGTAGTGCCTGGGGTTGGATTGGGGGCATCGGTGCATGGTGTGCCGGTGAAGCCCTCCGCAAATCTAAGTCACTGACCTATGACCAGGTCGTAAAGGGTTCGTTTGATTGGGGCCAGGATGCCATCGGTGAGATGGGGGCGATCGCCTCCCCTGCTACCCGATACGTTGAAACCCAAAAGAACCAAATCGTGATCTCTGCCCTGAAGCAACTGCCGATGGGCGATCGCCTTGCAGAATCTTTCATTGCAGCCCAAGGGCTTACTACTGATTGGTTCCAGGGATTTGAAAAGCGTTCTGCCGTCATCTGTGGGGAAAGCCGCGATGGTAAAAGCTTCCTACTCAATTGGAGAGTGCAGCGCTTCTTAGAAACCCACCCCGACGGTGAAGTGCTAATAGGTGACATCGACTACGGCAGTTCTCACGAAGGGACAGAGCCGAACACCTGGGGAGGCTTACCCGTTGGGAACGTGGTGCTGATTGAACCCGCCGAAATTACCAACGCCATTTTCTATGTGAGTGACACGGTAGACCAGCGGGCAAAGTCTACCGCGCAAGCAGTTAAGACTGGTGCCCCCCGACCCAAATACAAGCCGATCCTACTGGCGATCGATGAGTGGTGTTCCTACTGGGATACCCTCGACGAGGATCAGCAGGAGCACATCATTAAGGCGTTGCGGAATATCTGCGATCGCGGCATCAAGCAAGGTGAGGTGGTGTTCGTGCTGGGTCTGCATGACCTATCGGTGGGCATGACAGGTTTACCCCGTGCCCTGCTACGAAAGATGGAAGTCGTTCTATTGTTCCGGGCATCCCAATCCCCGCGCAATTACGACAACATCGACCCGCAGCCGCGCCAGGTGCAAGAGGTTATCAACCGGATCGGGGCACTGCCCAAAACAATTCGCGGCCTACGTCCCTGTATCACCTACAGCGATAAGCAACTGACGGTGAAGGCAATTCCTCAGCTTGAACTCAACCCAGTTGAGTATGTGGCGACGGGTGAACCCATCGACCCCGATGAGCAATGGGTGGATGAAATCTGGACGCCTGAATTGGAGGGCAAGATTGCCCTCCGCATGGCCGAGCGGGTGAGTCAGGGACAACGGCCCGTAGTGCCCACTGAGTTTTGGGCGATGGCGGGACAACAACAACGTGACCAGCGTACGACTAACCCGCGTTACATGATCTTCCGCCGCCGCTGTGAAGCGCTCGCCACGAAACTACAACCCGAAAAATCAGACCCCCAAGATCAGGGCGGTACGCAGTGTTCTGATCTAGACCCGTCGCTTGAGGTGTCGGAGGCGTAAAGCTTTGGGCGATCGCCCCAAATTTACTGCACCTCGCGGCGACTGTATCACTGCATTACAAATCGCGCAGTAAACCTTAGTCCCTTAGGAGACATCCCATGAAATCATTACTCGGTTCCCTCGCAATCCTGATTATCCTGTTCCCCTGGTTCTCAAAGTCAATTGCAGACCGGAGTATCGACGTTAATGGACTGCTGGTGAACCTGTTCGAGACAGTCACGGAAATCATCACTCGTGAGCCCGCTAACTGGCAAAACCCCACCCCTCCAGCCGCTCAACCTCCCCAGCAGCCTAAGGGGGGCGTATGACGCCATTGATTAACAGCATGAGGCTGATCATGATCGGCCTCACCGCATTTGCGATCGCCCGAGTAGCAATTCCAGACAGGGTTGAGAAATGGCAGACCTCGATTCCCAACTTGCAGAGATCCGCGCCGAGCTCTCCAGTGGCCTCGCCACCATCAACCGGAGACTCGACAAGATCGAGCGCACCACCAAGCGCACCGAACAAACTGTAAGGAATGTCGAGGATGCCGTTTCCTGGCAGACCCTTATCAATGACGCCATTCTTTGTGGGGTCTGCCTTGTACTGGCTTTTGGGGCAAAGTCTGCCGATGTTGTGAAGCAGGATCTTTGCCCTGAATTACCAGGATGGGCAAAGCACGCTGTACCCTTCAACTTCTGCGGGAATGGTGGCAAGGCAGACAGCAATGCAGCCCAGGCCGCAACTCCCACTGAAGATGTGAAGCTGAAAGCGTTTTTGGATGCGATCGCCTGGGCAGAAGGAACGAGTAGCGAGGCAGGCTACAAGATTCAATTCACCGGAGCACAGTTCTCCAACTTCGGTGACCACCCCCGGCAAATCCTCTGCTCTGGCAGGCTTTGCAGTGATGCAGCAGGCCGCTATCAGTTTCTCAGCACCACATGGGATGGGTACGCACAACGGTTAGGGCTGAAAGACTTCTCTCCCGAATCGCAGGACAGAGCTGCTGCTGAAATCCTCAAGCAAAACGGCATTCCCGCAATGCTGGCAGAAGGCCGGATTGAGGATGCCTTCTGCAAGATTGGCCCTGTGTGGGCATCCATGCCTTGCAATGACTACGGGCAACCGCAAAAAGCCGCATCTGCTCTGGTTGCGAAGTACAACGAGGCATTGCAGAAGTATCAGGCGATCGCCCACACATCGACCAGCAACGAGGGATGGATCAACCCGGCTCCCGGTGCCACCTTCACCAGTGGGTTTGGCTACCGTGTCCACCCATTGAAGCAATACCGTTCCTGCCATTACGGAATTGATTTAGCAGGGCCAACAGGGACGCCCATCCTGGCCGCTAAGGGGGGCTTAGTGGAGGAAGCTGGGTGGAACAATGGCGGGTTTGGAAATCTGGTCATCCTGAAACACGATGACGGCTCACAGACGCTCTACGCCCATAACAGCGAACTGAAGGTGTCAGCGGGGCAACGGGTAAGCCAGGGCGATGTTATTGCGCTCATGGGTAGCACGGGCAACAGCACCGGCCCACACATTCACTTCGAGATGGACTTGGGGCAAGGAAAGGTAGACCCTCGCCCCCATATCCCCGGCATATCTGGGAATCAAACATTCGGAAAGATTGACCCGCAGGCGACGCAGACGGAGTGTAGGGGGAGGGCACTGTGAGGGCGATCGCACTTCGGGTAGAGTTGTTTCCCTTGACCCTCATGTAAAAATTCTGCAGATAACAACGATGCCTCGCGTCCCCCTCAGATGGCGCGAGGTTTTTTATTAGCATTACGGTTGCCAACCAGTGCTAGATTCAGAACCGCCTCGCAGAAGGAATAAGCTTGGGAGCCTGTCTCTTTTTGCCCTGTCTTTGCCTCCAGCCATTCGCTAATGTATGAAAAACCTACACCGCTTTTTTCTAGCTCCAGGCACTCATTCAATAAGACATCACTTCCTTTCGCCAGGCGAACCAGGTGTTCGGCATCGTCTTGCCTGAGAGACGAGCGAATTGTTAGCAATTTCGCTTTTAGCTTGAGTTCTGATTCCGTGTGCATTATGGCTTATCACTCTATTAAAGAAAGAGCTAGCTCTACAATTGCCATCAAATCAGCAATTTGTCACCTATCTCAGGTAATTCTGACTTAATGCCACCTCCAGACCTAACCTTGCTGCCATTACCGCAACTTTCCCCAGCTCCTCACCGACGCGAGCCAGGTCAACTTCCAACTGGGTCAGCTCTGACCAGAGTGCGATCGCCCTCGTTGCTCTGCCCACTTCATCCCCTCGCAGCGTCCTACAGCCCTTTTTCTTGGTTGCCACGTCAATGAACCACCGCAGCCGCGTGTAGTGCTTTTTGCCCGTGCGGCCGGGTGTGGAGTCTAACCAGCAATCCCGGTATGCTTCCCCGCCGATGTCTTCTAACTCTGCCTTGATGGCCTGATTGAAGCGACGCTGTCATAAAGTGCAATTAGGCTGTAACCTTTATCCTATAAGGGTTACATCACAGTTATTTTGTACTAAAAAATGCCGTCATTTTCCACATTAGCCTCGGCCAAGTAACGAATTTATGTTGTTTCAGGCTCCGAATTAGGGCTAATTGCATCTGGTGACAGCGTCGCTTCAATCAGGCCAATTAAGCAATTAGCTAGTTAATCGATTAATTGCTTAAGCAAAATACCTGCTCTTGTAAAACTTACCTGCGTTAGGTTGATGCACATGGGAGCCTGTTAGGGCAGTACAGGTAATAGAACAAGCTAAAATTACTGGCCCTGACGAAGGGTTTTAGCCTAATTACGTTCTATAACAGCTACGCTTCAATCACTCCAACTACAAATAACTCTGTCGCTATACGTGAAAAAACAGGGAAAGAGTGAAAACATTACAGCAAAATTACATCATTCATACTTATAGGTTTAAGTAATATAAAACGTTTTGAACGTTTAGCGAAAACTTATTGACGCTCAATTTATCACAGAGTATCTTGATAAGAACAATTCTACTACTGCTGTAAATAAGCCGATTTCAAAACGGCTAGCAGATACGTTTACCTTTATTGTCTGGAATTACTCACAACTCCTGACGAATTATAAAACCGCTGTATCGCGGCTACTTTGTCATGCAAAACTTCGCTGAATGGTTCGCTGCGATCACGCAAAAGCCGCCGTTCCCATACCAAGAGCGATTGGCAACAGTACCAGAATTACCAATACTGCTAAACGTACCAACCGGAGCAGGCAAGACTGCCGCTGCCGTCCTTAGCTGGCTCTGGCGTAGACGCTATGTTGATGAAGGAACGCGTCAGCGAACACCTCGCCGCCTGGTCTACTGCCTGCCCATGCGAACACTGGTTGAACAAACCTATGCCGAAGTAGAAGGTTGGCTAGAACGAGCAGGATTGAGCGACGAAATTGGACTGCATAAGTTGATGGGTGGGGTGGTGAGCCCCCGTTGGGAAGCCCACCCAGAGAAGGATTGTGTGCTCATCGGCACGCAGGATCAGCTGCTCAGTCGCGTATTGAACCGGGGATACGGCATGAGTCGCTACAAGTGGCCAATTCACTTTGCCCTACTGAATAACGACTGCCAGTGGGTGATGGATGAGGTGCAGTTGATGGGTGCTGGACTCCGAACAACGGCCCAACTGCAAGGGTTTCGGGAATTATTTGGAACCTACGGAAGCACCCGTTCGCTCTGGATGAGCGCAACTCTTGACCCAGAACTCCTACGAACAGTTAACTACAAGCCTGCTCTGAGTCAGGCCCACGCACTTACCGATGCCGATTATCAGAACAAGAAGCTGAATGATCGGATGCAGTCACAGAAACGGCTGGTGAAGGCAGAAACGGAGTGCGCGGGAAAAGAGACTGACTATACAAAGGCATTGGCAAAAGAGACAGTTGCTGCTCACCAACCGGGTACTATGACGCTGGTAATTTGCAATCGGGTCAGTCGTGCCCAAGAACTCTACAAGGTGTTGCAAAAGCAAACCAGCGAAGAATTAACGCTAATTCATTCACGCTTTCGAGCGGCAGAACGACTGGCTCTCAACCAGAAGCTAAGAGAAGGAAAGCTTTCAGGCATACTGATAGCGACTCAGGCGATCGAAGCCGGGGTTGATATTTCTGCTCAAACACTATTCACAGAACTAGCTCCCTGGTCATCGCTGGTGCAGCGGTTTGGGCGCTGCAATCGTTACGGGGAATGTTCTGATACCGCAACGGTTTACTGGATTGATATTCCTGACTTGAAGAAGGGTGCAAGTCCCTATAACCCTGAACAGCTTGAAACAGCGCGATCGCTCCTAGAAAACCTGGAACAGGTTGGACCGGAGGCTCTGAAAAATATTCCAGCACCGAAGGAAGAGATTGAGGGACTAATTCCACGCCAACATGATTTGTTGCAACTGTTTGATACCTCAACCGACTTGGCAGGGCATGACATCGACATCTCATCTTTCATTCGAGAAGCCGATGAAACGAATGTGGCGATCGCATGGCGGGAGTGGACTGATGATAAACCACCTGCAGATATGAGTGCTATTCAGCAGCAGGAACTTTGCCGCGTCAGCATTGGCAGAGCCAGAGAGTTTTTTAGCAAACTCAAAAACCAGAAAGCCTGGGTGCGAGATGGCTTACGTGGTTGGCAGGAAGCCACAACCCTTTATCCTGGCATGACGCTGCTGCTGCACTGTTCTGCTGGTGGCTATGACCCTGTTTTAGGCTTCACAGGCACCACACCCCAAACTCCAGCCGTTCCGCTCGATGAGTGGATAGCCCCCGACCAGGACGAACGAGACAATTTAAGTCAGGGAGCGACGAAGTTTGTCCAACTGTCGGTACATTCCCAGGATGTTGCAGAGGAAGTGGAAACCCTCTGTAAGGAGTTTTCAGTTCTCGATCTGCCCGCTGAGATTTTGATTCGAGCAGGACACTGGCATGATGCCGGGAAAGCGCACCCAATCTTTCAAAAAGTGCTAACACATAACCGCCCTGAACAGGTGGGCGAGACATTGTGGGCAAAGTCAGACCACGACTTCAAGAACCCAGACGATCGCTGCAACTTACCTCACGAGCGGCGCGGATTCCGCCATGAATTAGTCAGTGCGCTGCTGGCATTGCAAGAGCAGCAAGATTTTCTGCTGTGCTACCTGGTGGCTTGTCACCACGGAAAAGTTCGCATGACCATTCAACCCCGTCCTACAGAAAAGGTAATTGGGGTCGAACGGTTTGCCTTGGGCGTGCATCATGGCGACCGCGTTCACGAGCAACTTCCCGAAATCGACCTGGGAGGAGGTTTAAGCATCAAGAGCCAGGAGCTTTCTCTGGACTGTATAGGCATGGGAGATGGGGAGCATGGGGAATCATGGGCGGCTCAGGCGATCGCCCTTCTGGAGGAATACGGCCCCTTCAAACTGGCATTTCTGGAAACGTTGATCCGGATTGCAGATTGGCGCGGCTCTGCCCGATATGCTCCTCACATTTTGGAGAAGACGGATGCCTGAAACCATTACTCTGAAAGGCTGCACCCCAGAACCGTTGTCCAACTACCTTAAGGCATTGGGTGTTTTGCGTCTCGTCGTTGAACAGAAGCAAGACCCTCAAGCAAAAGGTTATTGGCACAACGATGCCTTTATTCTGGTCACAAACCTGACTCAGGATGACCTGGAAACGTTCTTTCTGCATCGTTACAAGCCAACACCCCTGGTTGCTCCGTGGAACGGCAGCACGGGTTTTTACCCGAAAGATACGGCTCAAAAACGCTTACTCAGCGCTATCCAGAGGGCAAAAACCGATCGATTCCAAGTTTACGGTGAGACAATTGCCACGGCTCAAGAGCAGGTTAATGCACTAAGACTGACCGTTCAACCCAAAGAGAAAGACGAAAAACGGCGACTGCTGGAGCGGTTGCGAAATACCCTGCCCGATGAAGCGGTGAAGTGGTTAGATACCTGTGCCTTAGTGACATCCGATGACCTGAAGTTTCCTCCATTAACAGGAACAGGCGGCAACGATGGCAACTTTGAATTTAGCCGCACATTCATGCAGCAGTTGCAGGAGTTGATTGACTTTGCGACCGGGGAACCTAATGATACCGCTGCAGCATTGCTACAAGCCGCTGTTTTTGGTGCTACCCTGCCAGCACTACCCTTCAGTGGCAAGATTGGGCAATTCAACCCGATCGCCGCTGGGGGAGCTAACGCTGCACCAGGCTACGACGCCGATTCCAGAGTCAACCCCTGGGATTTCGTGCTGATGCTGGAAGGGATTATGTTGTTCACGGCTGGAGCCACCCGCCGCTATGAGCAGTCAGACCAGGGTGGTTTTGCTTACCCCTTCACCGTACGCCCCTCTAACGTGGGGTACGGCAGCGCCGCTGAAGGAGACGAAGCCAGGGCAGAACTGTGGACACCGTTATGGTCAGCACCGACGGGGTTGAAAGAGCTACAACTGCTGTTCAGTGAGGGACGGGCCAAGGTGGGTGATCGCACAGCCCGCTATGGCATAGATTTCTACAGAGCCGTATCCAACCTTGGGCGAGATCGAGGCATTGATGAATTTGTTCGTTATAGCTTTCAGGTTCGTAACGGGCTATCTTACTTCGCCATTCCCCTCGATCGCTTTCAACCCAAGCCCAATCCCCAGGTTGATTGGCTCACCGAAATCGACCCCTGGCTTGATCGTTTTAGACGGGCTGCTCAGGACTCCAATGCCCCCGCCTCCATAAAACGGACACAACGACAGCTAGAAACAGCGATTATCGACCTGAGCCGGAAAAAGGCAACTCTACTGAATGTACTGATTGCACTAGGGGAAGCGGAAGCAGCGTTGGATCGTTCTCTTAAATTCGCCCAAGAAAAGTTCTTGCGTCCTCTCCCTCTGCTAAAACATGGCTGGGTTGATGCGTGTAAAAACGACTCAACCGAGTTCCGTTTGGGGCTGGCTTTAGCAAGCAACAACCTACGTCCACGCCTGGTACGGGCGCGACCAACACAACCTTACTACTGGGATTGGGCTGATAACGAGGACGGCATCACGACTTGGGAAAACGGGGATCTGGCTAGCAACCTGATCGCTGTGCTGAAAAGGGAGGAGATTGAATCGCAACTGCGGGAAAAGAAAGATGAGCGAGAAAATCAATTTACTGAACACATCAGTCTCTATAAGCCGTTTACAGATCTGGATGACATAGTGCGCTGGATTAACCGCGACGTTAATGATGAGCGAGTAGAGGCGATCGCCCGTGGCTTAAGTCTGGTCGATCTATCCAAGTCATTTCGACTATCAGAACCGCCTGAATTACCTATTCCCGCCGCCTATGCGCTCACAACCATCACCCATCACCGTCATCTTTTAAGGGAAGCGTGTCAAAAGGTCTTTGGGCACTACATTCTGGGTCAAGACCTGACTCTACCCAGAGTGCCAGCCCTACTGACAAAGTTGGCGGCAGGAGATTGCTACACCGCAACGCAACTGGCAATTCGACGGCTGTATGCCAGCGGCCTTGAGCCAGCCCTTAGCGAGGGAGTGTACGAACCGCGCGATCGCACCCTCCGCATTGCCTCTGCGTTAGCCTTTCCGATTTCAAACCTGGACCTAGCACGATTACTGAAACAGATCCGTAAACATGACCCCAAGGAGTAAATGATGGACTTTACTGTATTGAAAGACCACCCTCGATTGTTAATTGAAGCCAGCCTTACACCATTACAAGGCACTCGCTTTCAACCCACAGGCTTTCCAGACTTGGGAGCCGCAGCCTATCAACTGCCTAGCAGTAACACACAAATGTTGCTACTAGAATCGGCGCAAAGCGTTGCCAATCGATTAGAAAGCAGCATTTGGGACGACGCGAATGAGGATGTCGTTGCGCCGTTGAAGGGTATTCCCTATGTAGTGGTGAAGCAAGATGACAAGGTGCTGACCAACTCCCTGCTAGAGGCGCATCGGCTCAACTCCTTCTACATTCTGGAAGGCAAAGACAAGAGCTTTTTCGACCAACTACGCATGGAATTGGATGCCCCAGCAGAAGGAGCCGTAGACTTCCGCAAACTAGCTCAGGTTCTTGCCCGATACGACCTCAACTCCCTTCTGCATGGCATCTTTCTAGCGAAAAAGGAGATTGCCGGAGGACGGTTCAAGCTGGCACGGGCACTGTCGGGCTTTATTGAAGCCTACAACGTTGCCATAGTTAGCTCTGGCGGTGTGAAAAATGACCGTGTGAATCCCCAGGCTGACGCTAAGAAGGGCGGCGGAAATATCCCCTATCACCGTGAAGAATACACCGCCGAGAAAATCACCGCTTACTTCAGCCTGGATTTGGCCCAAATTCGTGGCTATCGCCTGGGAATTGACTTGGAGAACCTGCTGATTGCGATCGCCCTCTACAAAATCCAACGGTTCCTCGACCGTGGACTACGCCTGCGGACGGCTTGTGATTTGGAGGCAGTGAAGATAACTGTCAAACGCCCCGAAGGGTTTGAACTGCCCAGTACCTCAGAGCTTACCAAAGCTCTCCCTGGTCTGGTATCGGCAGCATCATCCGCCTTTGCCGATCCACCTGTCACCATTGTTCAATATCAGGCTGAGGAAAGCGGGAAGAAGAAATGAGCGTAGGACTTTCCATTCAATTTCTCACAGGCCGCTATCATGCAACCCCTTGGAAGCATCAGGTTAACGAGGGTGTGGTGGAATGGCCCCCATCACCCTGGCGCATTCTACGAGCGCTAGTATCGGCCTACTACCGGATGCCAGAGCAACCGGATCGCACCCTAATGCTCCAGTTGCTCAACAAACTCGCTAATCATCCACCTAGCTACGCGTTACCCCAACATACCGCTGCCCATACCCGGCACTATATGCCAATCCGAAAGGAGGGTAAGGCAACAACAACGAAAGTGTTTGACACCTTCTACGCTTTACCAGGCGGGGCATTATCTGAAGATGCAGCTATCCAAGTGGTGTGGGCCGATGTAGATTTAACCCTATCTGAGCAGCAATTACTTCAGCAGCTTTGCCACCAGGTTAGCTACCTGGGAAGGGCAGAATCCTGGGTTGAAATGCAAATAGCTGAAGCCCACAAACCTTGTAATGCAAAACCATTTCAGGATGAAGATGCGAGTACTGGGGCAGAGCGGGTGAGTGTGCTGGCACCGTTGACCGAAAAGGGATTAGAGGGATTTCAAGCGGCTCTAGCGATTCTCCCCCAACCGAAGAAGGGCAAAGCAAAATGGAAAGCTCCGGCTGATGTCCTGGAAGCGTTGGAACTTGACGTCGCTAATTTACATGGGCAGAACTGGAACGGTATTCCGGGAACCCGTTGGGTTACATATACATTGGAACAGGCGAAATACCAGCCTACGCGATCGCCATCGAATGATTTAGATAAACCAAACTTTGCTCGGTTCGCGCTTTCCTCAAACGTGCTGCCCAAGCTAACAGAGGCAGTTTCGCTAGGAGAACGGTTCCGTCAGGCATTGATGGCACGGAGTAAAGATTTAGCAGGACAACCCGATCCTGTCTTTGTTGGACGCAAAACAAACGACATAGATGAGGAAGGCAACCCCAAACCTGCGGAGGGCCATCAGCACGCCTGGTACTTGCCTGAAGTGAACTCCAGAGGGGAGATCAGTCACATCATCGTTTATGCGGCTGGAGGCTTTGAGGAGCAAGCTATACGAGCACTTGATAAACTTTCGAAGGTTTGGGGAACAGAGGGGTTCGACGTACAAACTGTCTTAGTCTCGCTGGGGCAAACCGAGAACTACAGCAGTGAAACCCAACAGCCAGGAACTTCTTTATTACTTAGCAAAAGCTGTCGTTGGCAAACTCTCACGCCAATGGTTCTACCACGTCATCCAAAGTGCGATCGCCGGGGCAACATCAAATACATTGCTGGCACCTTATTCCAAATTGATGGACCGGAGCATCAAGCACTACGGCTGCTACGGCAATTATTCGCCCATCTGAAACATCAACTACCGCTGGACAGATGCATTGAAGTTCAACATTCAGGTGACGACTACGGCAATTGGTTAGGGTATCAGAGCGAAGACGGCGAATTACTGGTAAAAGTCAGATGTTTGAACGAAGATGCAGGAAAGCGCTTCAGTGGTCATCGCTGGCAAGCGTTTCAGCGTCGGCGTTATCACGGCAAAGGGAAAAAGGAGTCGGATCGCGGCTACTGGCTGGAATTAGAATTCGCTGAACCTCAAACAGGCCCAATCGCTCTAGGCTACGCAGCGCATTTTGGTTTAGGCGTGTTTGCACCTGCTAATTACGGCGCGAATCAGTAGGTGTAATAACGAAACCATTTTTCTCTAAGCCACAAACCTTGCAGTATGGGTAATCTGAGAAATTTTAGAAAAATTCTATTCGCGCAAGGGCTAAAACCTTTGCGCTCAAAAGCTTTAGATGTTTTTTCTGAAGTTAAATTCATACATGTAGAAAAGCTAGAATTAGCTAACGATAGCTATCCGCGCAATCGAACCTTGAAAATTGCATATAGTAAGCTTTTCAGCAACCCACCATTGCACCACACTATTTGGGTGTGGCCCTGTTGAAGCATTTTAATGTGAGCAGCGGATAAGGCGTAAGCGGTATTGCACCACACTATTTGGGTGTGGCCCTGTTGAAGCATTTAACTTCTCATTTCTTGATTTCTTGCTAGGCGAGCATTGCACCACACTATTTGGGTGTAGCCCTGTTGAAGCCATGTACTCCTCCCACGTAGCAAGGCGATCGCCTTCATTGCACCACACTATTTGGGTGTGGCCCTGTTGAAGCATATGCGGCCTCATCTTGGGGCTCAACAATTAAGTATTGCACCACACTATTTGGGTGTGGCCCTGTTGAAGCATGGAAGGAAGCAGGCAGATCCTGAGCCGCACCAGCATTGCACCACACTATTTGGGTGTGGCCCTGTTGAAGCTGGCTTAAACTCATTCCAAACCATCAAAAGCTGTTCATTGCACCACACTATTTGGGTGTGGCCCTGTTGAAGCGATCACCTCATCAATTGTGAGGGGATGATATCGGCGATTGCACCACACTATTTGGGTGTGGCCCTGTTGAAGCTTAGTGGTCATTACCGAGCAATCGCGTCTTTCCCGATTGCACCACACTATTTGGGTGTGGCCCTGTTGAAGCCATCATCTGAGCAACGGCCAAGCCCTTAGCAAACTGATTGCACCACACTATTTGGGTGTGGCCCTGTTGAAGCCAGAGGTTTTTAGATAGGGCTGCTTCACAGATGAGATTGCACCACACTATTTGGGTGTGGCCCTGTTGAAGCTATACAGCTTGGATCAATGGGGTGCAGTACGACATCATTGCACCACACTATTTGGGTGTGGCCCTGTTGAAGCAAGGCAGACGGTTCTCACGGTGGGCATTGGTGCAGCATTGCACCACACTATTTGGGTGTGGCCCTGTTGAAGCTTAGAAATCTTGGGGTCAGCCTTGAGGAGTTGCGCGATATTGCACCACACTATTTGGGTGTGGCCCTGTTGAAGCTGAAACTTTTCGAGCGATCGCGGCATTCCCCCCTGTATTGCACCACACTATTTGGGTGTGGCCCTGTTGAAGCCAAGACATTTGCGACAAGGCCAACGAAGTGTTAGCATTGCACCACACTATTTGGGTGTGGCCCTGTTGAAGCCTCAAAAAATCACTGGGAGTACCATCAGCATTTTTATTGCACCACACTATTTGGGTGTGGCCCTGTTGAAGCTATGTTTGCGCCGCGGCTTGCTGTAGTGGCTGCATTGCACCACACTATTTGGGTGTGGCCCTGTTGAAGCCCACCTGAGACGCTCTTTGATGCTGCATCTCTCGACATTGCACCACACTATTTGGGTGTGGCCCTGTTGAAGCCTCTGGGTAGCCACAGCAGTAGAGGCGGAAGCTGGCATTGCACCACACTATTTGGGTGTGGCCCTGTTGAAGCAGTGCCGCCAGTAGGGAAGGCGATCGCCGTAACATTGCACCACACTATTTGGGTGTGGCCCTGTTGAAGCCCCTTAGAATTGCCTTGCCAACAGCTTTTCCCATAGCATTGCACCACACTATTTGGGTGTGGCCCTGTTGAAGCATCCACAAACTGTGGATAGTCAATACGAAAATTACTATTGCACCACACTATTTGGGTGTGGCCCTGTTGAAGCTGGAAACAGCGGTTACGGCTGCCGTCGCCCAACCATTGCACCACACTATTTGGGTGTGGCCCTGTTGAAGCGAGTGGCTCTGAAAAGCAGGAATTATTAGCGGCGATATTGCACCACACTATTTGGGTGTGGCCCTGTTGAAGCTACAGGAATACCCAAACGGAAGCCAGAAACGAAAATTGCACCACACTATTTGGGTGTGGCCCTGTTGAAGCAAATGTGCTCACCCCTAGCTCGGTATCCACTCCAGCATTGCACCACACTATTTGGCCTGATTGAAGCGACGCTGTCATAAAGTGCAATTAGGCTGTAACCTTTATCCTATAAGGGTTACATCACAGTTATTTTGTACTAAAAAATGCCGTCATTTTCCACATTAGCCTCGGCCAAGTAACGAATTTATGTTGTTTCAGGCTCCGAATTAGGGCTAATTGCATCTGGTGACAGCGTCGCTTCAATCAGGCCAATAATGGGAATTGCCAAAAATACAATGCCTCCAATTAACCCAAAAATGCCAAACACTACTCCAAAAGCCTTGTTGCCCGGAGGGGTGTAGTTTGGGATTGTAAAATTTGGCTTAGCTTCCTGTATTGCCACTACCAATGGATGCTCTTCATGAAAAGGATTAGCCTCGCTCTCATCCCCTAGCAAAATTATCTGGTTCCAGGCAGGCAAGCTCTGTCCCATTTGCCGCCCCAAAATTTGAAGGGTTGTAATCCCTGGAATCTCAAGCTTAGTAATCCCACTCTCTACAAAACGGACTGAAGCGACTTGATCAGGGGGTGGGGAAGCATCTAACAAAATTCGTAGGCAATCATTTTTTCTGACGACCTTAGCAACAATGCCCTTTGGTCTAAGGCTCTGATTTATCAATGCAGCGATCGCGCTAGGGTCGCCCTGTTTCGCAAGCCGGACAGTCTCTTGCTGCATGATTAAATTCCTGGGGCAATGGTAGGGGGTGTCAGACACCTGCTTTATACTGCCCAGAAAGAATCTGACCGGAACGAATAGTGCGATCGCCCCTTGGACTAGTCAAAAACTGGCACAAACGCCGAAAGCATTGATAAATCTAGGTTTCGAAATGAATAGTTGCTGTGAGAGCAACTATTCAAACACTTAAAAGCTCTGATAGTAAAAGGCTTGCACTACTGTAAAACTTGCTTGGACTAATCGTGGACTAAACAGCCAAAATAGAAGTGTCAGACGATCGCCCGTACCCCCTTGGTGATGTGCCAGTTATTAGGCGAAATTGTTTGACAGTTGCCCGACAGGTGAAGTATGCCAGAATCCCGCAGCGTTGCCGTTAGAATTCCAGACCCGCTCCTCATGGCGATCGATACTCGAGTAGGTGTGGATGGAAAGAACCGGAGTGAGGTGATCATTGCCCTGCTTCAAAAGGGACTGGCGATCGCTCGCTCCCACCGATGCCGCCCTAATCCTTGAACGCTTGGATGCCATTGAAGGCAAGCTACCAGACTGGAATAAGCTACTGAATTAGAAGTATCCATGCCATTAAAAACAAGTTTTCTCAAAAGCAAACATTAAACAATCTTTAAACACATTCCTTAATTTTGGCTTAATCTTCAGGCCGGTAGTCGTACACTTTTTGTATCAATAACTACTCTCAGGGCATTGCATCTACTTACTCTTCAAGTGGAAATGCCTTATGTTGTCGTGTCCCTGTCTAGTTTCTAATGAAGGTGTTTGTTATGAAATTCTTGAAATCACTCAAGAAATTATTTCTCTCCGGCGGTTTGGCAAGGGAACTATTGTTGCTTACAAGTTAGCCGACATTCCTCACCGGTTTGAGATAACTTGCAGTCTCTCAGGCTAAGTTTCATTCACTTTTTGGCTAGAGTACCGAGATTGTTTGGAGTCCTGTGATGAAAGTTTTAATTATTGAAGAAGGTTTTAATGACTCTCCTAATGTTGAGGCTGTTTTACAGCAAAGCTACAGGGTGCTAACAGCTTCCACAGTAGAAGAGGGAATAAGCGTTATTCAAAGAGAAAAATTGGAGATGGTATTCTGGGAACCAAACTTAGCTGAGGAGAGAGCTGCTGTAGTTCAGAGAGCCCTCTGTTCAGCAGAAAAAGTAGCCTGTTAATCTCTCGTCTTGCAATTACCTGAGAGTAGATAGCCCCCAGTTTTAGTAAAAGCTGAGGGCTTTTAAATTGGGGCGATCACCGTCTACCTGGGAGACGTGAGCTAGGAAAGTATCACTGCCCGCCTGGTGGCGATCGAGCGCCGCCTTGATTCAGTGGAGGAAGGGCGGCAGGCTTTAAGGACGCTAATCCGGTGAGGCTTGAGTGATAAGTTACTCAATTGAGTGAGTGATTGAGTAATCATTGCACCAATGAAATGAGGGGGCGTAGAATCCCCCTCATAGATTCAATATGTCTTATGTCCATTATCACTCTTACCCAATTCAAGGGAGGGGTGGGAAAAACTACCTGTGCCATCTGTTTGGCCGATCTGCTGCATGAGTTGGGTGATACCCTGCTCATTGATTCAGATCCCAACCGTAGCGCCTCGCTATGGGCCAGGAAGGGCACCCTACCCTTTACCGTTTGCACTGACACCGAAGCGCCCAAGCTACTCACTAGGGGCACCTACCGCAACGTGGTGATCGACACACCCGCAAGGCCAGCACAAGACGAGATTGTGAGCTTAGCGAAAGGGTGTGATCTGCTGATCCTCCCATCCAACCCAGAGCCGCTGTCACTCAATGCCTTGGCTCAAATTGTTTCGACGCTACCAGAAGGGACTGAGTATAGGGCACTGATCACGCTATCCCCACCTGCACCACAGAAGGACGGCATCGAGGCGATCGCCGCGCTTCAACGAGCTGGCATCCATACGTTCTCTAAACCAATCCGCAGACTTAAGGCTTATGTCCGCGCTTCTGATAGGCCTGATTGAAGCGACGCTGTCACCAAATGCAATTAGCCCTAATTCGGAGCCTGAAACAACATAAATTCGTTACTTGGCCGAGGCTAATGTGGAAAATGACGGCATTTTTTAGTACAAAACAACTGTGATGTAACCCTTATAGGATAAAGGTTACAGCCTAATTGCACTTTATGACAGCGTCGCTTCAATCAGGCCTACCTGGAAGGCGATCGCGCTGACCTCATTGGTAAGCAATGGATCGGTGGGTTGAACGCTTACTACAGCTCTCCCTCTGGCATCTACCGTGTAACTGACTCGACCGACGGGAAAGTAGATCTCTCGCTGCAACTGCTTCTCAGCTCCCTGACTTCGATCAATGTGCGGGGGGATTGGGAACTGTCGGTGGTGGCCAGTGTACATGATGGCAAGGTGTTCGGACGTGCGATCGCCCAGGCACTCACCGGTACCCACAAAGTACGGCTGATGGGGCATGAATCCACCATCACCATCCGGGTTGAAAAAGTGCTGGAAGAGGGAGCAGGAGCCGCCTATGCAATGCGAGCGGAGTACGACCTCACCAGCGCTCTACTCTTCGACATCGGTAACGGCACCACGATTTGTTCCAGCTTCAACAATCTCCAAATCACCTCTCGGGATTATGCGCCTACCGCAGGTGTGGAGCGGTTGATCGATGCGATCGCCACCTCCGACACAGTGCGGGCATATCTCAAGCGTCCGGCTGACCTCCACCTGATCCGCTCTGGCATTGAGAAGGGTGACTTCGTTTATGGCACCCAGCACCCTGATTGGAATTTCAAGGAAGCCTACGTGAAGGCGTTACCCGAGTGGTTTGCACAAGGGCTGAAGCCTTTTGTCAAAGCAGCAGAAACCCGTGTCCCTGCTGCCACCGCAATCATCGCGGTTGGTGGTGGCGCTTGCCTGCCGGGTATCGGGTCGCTGCTGGCCAAGAAGAACATAGCCGTCCCTACCCAACCCCGCTGGCAGAACGCCAAAGGGTTGTATGAAATTGCCCTCCGTCTCACCAGCCGCGTGTAGGAGGTTTGACTGATGCGTCTTTCAATTACCAAGCCTCAGCACCGTCAATTGTTGCTAGAGATTGCTGCCCAGCTACGTTCCGACGATCCAAAGGATGCCCTTGAGCATGTCCTCAATTGCTGGATCAGTCCTTACCATTCACAGCCCGTAGTCGTTCCTCCTGCAACTCCCGCCGATGTCGAAGCAGTAGCGATCGCCCCATCCCCTGATAGTGACTTAGATATCGAAGCTCTGGCTTCCTGGGATTGACCTAATAAAGTGTCGTCTACAGTTCAACCCTTTACCTCATAAGGATTTCAGCAGATGTCTCACCCACGTTATTACCCCGCAGTTCATAACCCTGATGCCCCGCATGGATGGAGCACACCCGAGGGAATGAACTACTGCCCACAGTTTGGCGATCGCCTCGTAAAGGTTGGGGGCCAGTGGCACATCGAGATCACGAAGGTCGTTAGCTACACCGAGGCTGGAGACGCCCACACCGTAAACCCTACTGCAATTTTGTGAGGGAGACGACCGCTTAGTTTGCCCCCAGCAACCGTCTCCTATTGCCCTTTCTTGCTCGCAAGGACTCTACCAGTATGCAGCGTTTCCACTGATTAATCCATTTGTTGTTGGTCGCAAAAATTACTAACTGTGTAGTGAGGAAGAGCGACCGCGTGGTGTGTGGTTGTACTGCGATCGCCCCCTGTCCCTTGTCTAGAAGGACTTCTCTATGATGCCCAAGTTTGCCCGCAGTATTTGTAAAAAAAGCGACCGCTCGATGATGAGGGGCGAGCGATCGCACCCTGTTTGTTTCCCGCTTTACAGGTTGTTTCTATGATGCCCAAATTTGCCTGTACTGCCCTAGCACCATTGGCCAAGCTAACCGCTGTTGTCCAGTGCAAACCGTTGGTTATCCGGCGAAAGTTACTCGAACCTTTGAATCGAAAGTTTTGTAACCAATAAGGAGAGCGATCGCCCGGATTCCCGCCCGCAAACGATCGCCCCCTGTCCACCCCTTAAACCGTCACAGCTTAAGGAGCTCCCCCATGATGGCTCAAAATGCCGTCCCGACTGAAACGCTCACAGATAACAGTCATTTCCTGCCCATTGCCAATTTCACCGACTCACGGCAGGCTTTGGCCCTGGCTGAGAAGTTTGGTGACCGCGACTTGGGCAAACTTTCGCCCACTGACCAAACAGCTCTGGTCCTCATCCTTTCCCGGTTGATTTACCACGACCACATCCAGAAGCCTATCGACATCTGGGAAGCCGCAGAGCAGGCCATCTCCGAGGATGAGGATCAAACCTCGGATGATATGGCGACCGCGCTGGAACTGCTTGAGGGCATTGACTCAGATGGGGCGATCGCACTGATTCAGTTTTTGGTGCAGTAACTGGCCTGATTGAAGCGACGCTGTCATAAAGTGCAATTAGGCTGTAACCTTTATCCTATAAGGGTTACATCACAGTTGTTTTGTACTAAAAAATGCCGTCATTTTCCACATTAGCCTCGGCCAAGTAACGAATTTATGTTGTTTCAGGCTCCGAATTAGGGCTAATTGCATTTGGTGACAGCGTCGCTTCAATCAGGCCAGGTATTCCACATAGCCCTGATTGGCGAATGTTGCGGGCTCTGGGAGATAGAGCACATAGCTTTCTTGCAGCACCATACCCAAGCCGCAGTAGAGCTTAGAGGCACCGTTGCCGATGTCATAACCGATTGGTAGGGATTGGTTAGGGGTGGCATCCTCTGTCAGTCGTTGCCGGGTGCGAGGGGTTGCAGCTTGTGGGGTTTGAGTAGGCATATCGGGCTTAACTCCTTGTCAGTTCTAGGTTTGCGAATTTTTGAAAGCTTTTTAGGAATCTGGCAGCTTTTGCCGTTCCTTGTCAGTTGCGGTCATGCTAGCATGAATTCATGAATTCTGGAAAGATGGAATTCTTGAAAAGGATCCACTCATGAATGAATGTGCCAATATTGGGAGCAACCCGTATGAGAGATGCAATGGCCGCTAGTCGAAGGGCTGATCCTGGTTTTGCCCAGGTCAGTGGATACGTCGCCAAAGAGATCGCACTGCAATTTAAAGCGCAATGCACGATGCTCGAAACAAGTCAGTCTGAAGCACTGGAAGAGGCGCTTAAGCTCTGGCTTGAAAAGAACAAGGGCAAGTGAGGGCGATCGCCATGAGTGATAAGGCCCAACGCGCCGAAATTCCGCTTGGTAGCGTCACCATTGAGGGGTTTATGTTGCCCGATGGCTCCTATGTCATGAGCCAAACTCAGGCAGCGCACCTGATAGGTGAGAACGAAATTAACGCCCGACGCTTTTTAGAGTCAAAGGCCATCAAAGCCTTGCTGGGTGATGGTTATACGCCCGACACTTTTGAGATTGAGCGTGACCCAGAGCAGGGACGAGGGCAGGGGCGGATCAGAGGATTGCCGCTAGAAATAGTCAGCACATTCTGGTTGCAGCAGACTTTTAGAGGAAACCAGCAAGCCCGCAGTTTATGCATGGCCCTTATGCGTGAAACTCTGGAACGGCGCTTCGACGCTGCCTTTGGCGTTACTCGTAGTGAGGATGAACGAAACCAGAGATTGAGTGAGCGCAATGCTGAATTAGAGCGGGCGCTGCGCTACCTCGGCGAGGGAATGGCGATGGAGGATGAGCTTTTGAGGCGGCTGGAACAGTATGAGCGGTGGTTTCAGGAAACTGGGTACAGCCCATACGAACTGCCTACAGAGGAAGGAGGTGAGAATAACTAGTCTTGTGGGCCACGTTTACCCACAGTTAACTTTGTGGAGTGATGGCGATCGCTATGTACTACGAAAAAGCTGTAAAACTCTTTTCATTAACGCTAGGCATCGTCCTTGCAGGACTAATGCTATTTGCCCCTGCTGCAGATGCAATAGCCCTTTATATACGCGTAACTAGCGCGGTTATCGCATCCTGGTTCATTGTCTACACAATTGCAGAAATACACCTGCTGGGTCCTGGCTTGAAAAAATTGCAGGGGGAGATGAAAGACCTGTTTCGCATGATCGCAGACCTGCAGCGCATAAATAACGAGTTATTTCGCGAAAATGACGATTTGAAGAGACTCCTCCAGGAACACGGCATTGAGATGCATGCCCTCCTAAGCGAGGAAGAAGGGGGTGATGCTTAGCTAGTCTTTCAAATCCAATTAGAACAAGTTTACTGTAGAGGCAGGATTCAGGAGGTGATGTAAGGATGGGAGCGATCGCGCCAAGTAAGCCAAACCTCGTTGGAATAAATGTTGTTACTGGCGATGATCTCACCGTCAGTATTCCGGTTGAGACAAAAGATCTGGATAAAGTGAAATTAATCGAAACCTTACTGGGATTGATACAGCGGCAGTACTCTAATGCTTTAACCAACGTGCCTCCGTACTTGATAGAAATACCAAAAGGTGATGCTTTAAAGATCAGCAGTCAGTCTCAAAATTTCACCTACATCGCCCTTTGGTTTTTAGGAATGCAAGGCTGTTTAAATAGCGGCTATAGCAAGACACCGTTCTTCAAAAGGCTTGACGTTAAAGCGCTTGAGAGGCCAGGGGAGATTATGCACACTGCCTACGAATTAACTAAAAAGCTTTATGAGCTTGCCGAGAAATTAGACGAAACAGATTGCTTGCCATACGAAAAACTTATTTATCACTGGGCTGCACTATTCCAGGAAGGTATGACAGAAGCAATGCAAAATATTCGGAGAGAATCAGGGAAAAGGAAGCTTGCTGATGAGATATGCAAAAAAGCAAAAGACCTCAAAACGCTTTTTACTTCCGGGATAGACCCTAGTGACTTTTCAGAAAAAGAATATCGCTGGCTAATTTTGGTCCGAGACATGGGCCGTACCCCAGAGAAAGAAACTCAACTGATAAAGGGTAAAAGAAAGGCGGTCCGGGACGCTTTTGAGGCATACCGTCAGGCCATTAGATGGTGGGGGTCTTATCTACGAAATGATTCGCCAGAGGATCTGAAGTGTGAGTACTCTGAAGGCGAATATTTGGTTGTTTTAGAAGGAGGTAGGCGAAAAACAAGGTATTAAGTTTGTGCCGAAAAACGCTCTAGATTTCTCTGAACATTTTTCATAGCCTTAAGTTAAGGCAACCGCGGACTGACCTGCTCTCACAACCCGGCAGTCTGCGGTTGCCCCAAAAAAAGAAAGGAGCACCATGAAAGATCCACCCTTACAAATCAAAAAGCGACTCGACACCAGCTCTCACCCCGGATCGAATCGCTTTTGAATTTTGGTCATTAGTTAGCCGACAGCGAATCAACTAACAAGCATTTCACTCACCCCAGAGGGGTGACCTACTTACCTATGAGTTTAGCGAAACAGGATCAATCCGTCACTCCCCCCAAAAATAGTGGGTCTACAGCACCCATTCGATCGCGGAACGCTAGCTATCAAATCCGCTGGAAGAAGCAGGCACAACGGGCACTTCAGAAGGCAAAGCGAGGCGGACATCCAGACCGGCGCGAGCGCAGATTGATTGCCAAGTTCAAAGCCTGGGAAGCAGCCCAACGGCAGCAGCAACAACAGTCCACCCCTGAACAGCAAAAGGCAGCAGCATAATGACGACCACCACCCGGCAAACCGTCGGGTCGGTGGTGGATGCCCCTGAATCTATCAAGCGGGCGATCGCTGCTGATCCGGCTAAGGCAAAACTTTGGGAAGAACTCCAGACTAAGACCTTTGAGGAATTAGCCTGGGGGATTTTTGAGCGTGGGGGGCTGGTGCGATGATCCACCCCACACTTCAACAGTTGAGTCTGTTGGGCTACCAGGCGGGCGATCGTGTCTATGCTCGGTTGCTCCTGCCTAAAAACATTCCCCTTGATGTAGCACTACGGAAGAGAATGGCGTTTGAGCCAAAGCCTGGGGAGATTGCACGGCTCCCCATTGACGGGTATCTAACGCTAATAGACGGCAGTTTTTCCTTCACCCGCATCTATGGGGATGGCAGGGAAAAGCACTATCCTGACGGCTTATCGTATCTGTCCAGTCAAAATCGCAAGGGATACGGGATTTACAACGTAGTGAACCCTGGCGGACGATATGACGAGCAGGTTACGAGCGGACGAGTCCTGTTCTATGAGTGCGACGATTGCAGCAAGGATGAGCAGTGGGCACGGCTGCGACGGCTGGAAACAATACTTGGGAAACCGGCGAGCGATGTTACCGACACAGCTAAATCGCTGCATTGCTATTTCACGTTAGAAGCACCTCTGGCTCCTGGAGAATGGACGAGGATGCAGCAACGTCTGATCCAGTGCCAGGATAGCGACCCGTCAATCTGGAACCCTTCCCGGCTTATGCGACTTCCAGGGTTTCTCCATTGGAAGTGGGATAAGGAAGCATCCGAACTGGTATCAACCCCCGTTACAATCGCGCAGGCAACTGATTCAGTTTTTACCCTGGCCCAGTTCGATCTCGTTCTGCCTGAATGGGACAGCGAGCGATGGGGCAAGAAAAGCCACCAGGGGGGCGATCGCATTCCCACTAATGCAGGGGATGATCAGTGGGATATTCGGAACTTTGCTCATCACCTGGAAGGCTTTAATCCGAACGGGCGTAAGCGTGGGTGGGCAACTTGTAAGTGTCCCGCTCACAATGGGGAATCTGATAACTCCCTGCATATCAATCTAGAAACCGGCGCATTCAAATGCCATGCGGAGTGCAGCGACAAAGCTGTTTATCATGCAGCTCTGGCTGTAGCTAAGGCTGCGGGTCATCAGTTCCCGGAGGGCAAGCGCTGCGGCAAGGGGCGGCAACATCCGATCCCATTGCCGACTTATGAGTTGACCTATCCGATCGCAGTCCTGCTGAACTCCCAATATTTAGGTGACGTTGCCATTCCCCGAGATCAAAAGCTTATTGGGCTCAAAGGTCGCAAGGGGTGCGGCAAAACCTGGCTCCTAGAACGTATGGTAGAAAATGCTCTGGCCAAAGGTCAGCAGGTGCTAGTGCTAACCCACCGGCGGCAGCTAGGGCATCAATTAGCTAACCGCTTCGGCCTTGCATACAAAGACGAATTGAGCCTTCAGAGTAGTGAGGGCGATCGCGAACTGGGTCTAGTTATCTGTTTTGACTCTGCACACCCTGACTCTGAAGCACGGTTCAATTGGGCTGACTGGACAAATGCCCTGATTATCATTGATGAATCTGAGTCTGGCTGCTGGCACGTTCTAGATGCTTCAACCTGTAGCGAGAAGAAGCAGAAAGGAAAAGGCGGGCGCGGGGCAATTCTTCAACAGATCCAAGGATTAATGAAGGGTGCGCTATCCCCTCATTCATCAGGGCAGATTGTACTGGCTGACGCTGACTTGTCAAACCTGTCGATAGACTTTGTTCTAAAGATGGCAGAGCAACCTCACTTGAAGCCTTATATCGTCTGCAATGAATGGCGCGAGGGGAAGGGCTGGACTGTGCTCAGCTACCCCCAAGTGGAAGCTCTTGTACTTGCGATGGAAGAGGCGATCGCAACAGGGGGGCGGCAGCTAATAGAGACTTGTGCCCAGAAAACAGATAGTAAGTGGTCATCCCAGAACATTGAAAGGCACCTAAAAGACTTGTTTCCCTGTGCTTCCATCTTGCGGATTGATTCTGATACGGTCGCAGATCCAGAGCATCCCGCTTATGGGTGTGTGGACCACATCAATGCAACCCTAGCCCAATACGAAATTGTCATTTGTACCCCTGTACTGGAAAGCGGCGTTTCTATTGAGTTATTTGGATATTTCCAAAATGTTTGGACTATTGCCCCCGGAGTAATTCCGGAAAATAGCGTCCGCCAGTTTATGGCGCGGCTACGTGATAACGATGTGCCACGGCATCTATATGCGGCTGAGCGAGGCTGCAACTTTGCTTTTGTTGCCAGTGGCGAGCATGGGCCTAAAGCGCTATTAGAGACAACTCACAAGGTCGGCAGCGTCAACTTAAATCTGATCAAGGATGCGTCCTTCTCAATTGACGTGGACGGGAATGTATCTAGTAACCCAGCGGCTCTAGAGACGTGGGGAAAGATGGGTGCTCGCATTAACCAGGGAATGCACCAATACCAAGCAGCAATTCATGCAGGACTGGAGATGGAAGGGCACTCTGTTTCCCAAGTTGAAATGCTCAGCAAAGCAGATGCTAAGGTCATTTCCCAGAAAATGGCAGAGGTAAGGAACGCAAGCCATCAAGCCTACTGCGAGGCAGTACCTAAACAACCCATTCCAGCCAACAAGGAAGAGTATGAGGCCATCAACCTGAAGCGGAGCAAAACAGCAGCAGAACGGCTGTCTTGTCGCCATTGGGAGTTGAATCAAAAGTATCTGGTAGACATCACCGCTGATCTGGTCAAAAGGGACTCAGAAGGTGCTCACAGCTTCTTCAAAAATCATTACTACCTGACGGATGGGGCACAGCATCTGAAGAACCGAGACAGAGAACGTTTCCAGGCGATCGCGGTTGATGGTGTTGCATGGGTTCCAGACATCAACAAGCATTGCTTAAGCGGGAAGATGGAAGCCCTTGAGAGGATTGGCTTCAAGGATCTATTACATCGGGTGATGGCGGGCGATGAACTGACAGATCTCGATCTAGATGTGCAGCTATTCTTTCAGCGAGTTTTGGGTAATGCCAATCTAAAGGGCGACGATCGCCCCCTTCCAAAGCTGTCGCCATCCGATGAAGAGAAGCGGCGGCAAGGCATCCGACAAAGTATCAAACAACTTACAAGGGTTGAGGTGCAGCCCACAGCGATCGCCACGGTGCAGGAGTATTTCAGTCAGATTCTAGGCTTCCGTCTCATGCGCACGGGACAACGCACGGTTTATCTGATTAGCAAAGATGGTGGGCCAGTGTTTGATGACAAAGGCAAGCCGATGAAGCAGCGGATTTGGATCTATCGCTATCCCACAGCAGAGTTGATCCAGAAAGCAGGTGAAGATGCCCCATACTGGCATCCATTCGACGGGCGGCAACAGGTCATGGACGCATGGCTTGCACGGGACAAGGCAAAGCAGGAAGGGGTACAGCATGAACTTCAGGTGCAGCCTGCCCCTGCCCCCGTGCTAGTGGGTGTGAGTACAGCGATCGCCTTGGCCCCCGTCGAGGCATTGCCCGCGATCGAAGAATCAAGCGTTTCAGCCCCAGTGCTGCACACGAAAAGCCATATAGATCTATCTAAGGCTTTTGATGTGCAATGTGTGCAGCCGTGTGCAGTATCCATAGAGGTTGGAACAAGGGGTGAGCCAGATTGGGCAGGGTTGCCACCGGATGAGGTGGAAATGTACCGGGCTGCATGGCTGCAATGCGACACAGACCATCGACGGCTTGCTTTGTTGGATGTGCTCAATTCATTGCGGGAGGTGGCATCATGACCGCTTTCCAGGTTGGCGATCGCGTCCTCACCCGTTGTGGACCTGGCACCATCCAGCGGATCAATCCCTACAGTGAACCTGTGGTGCGTGGCGACGGCGACGAGGACTCTTTCACGTTCTACGGCACGTTTCACCCCGATGAAGTGCAACTGCTGGAACAGGAGGCGGCTGCATGACCCATCCCGAAATTGCCCGCGATCGCAACGGTACCCCGATTAGGGTTGGTGATGTTGTGGCTTTGCCCTGGCAGTTGGGCACCGTGCTGGAAGTCGGCATCCCTCGCTGCCTCATCAGATACCCCGACGGCGCAGAGTTAGGAGCCGCAAATCGACTGATCACAGTATTGGAGGTGGCAGCATGAAGCACGACCGCGACCCCACTACGACCCGGCAGCAGGAAGAAGCCGATCTCCTTGTAGCCCAGGCGCACGGAATTATTGAGGTAATGCGGCGCAAAAGGTTGAACCTCAAGTTACTGAAAGCGGCGTTGGATGCTTTGAGGACAATCAACGGTTACAAACCTCCATGTGCCCCCAACAGACGATCGCCTATCAAACGTGGGGAGCCTCCCCCGATCGTCACCGTTACAGATCTGTTACGCGAATGACCTACTTAATGGAGATTCCTGAAAATGGTTAGTAAATCAAAGACCGTCACCAATCAGACCCCCGATACCGTTCAAGTTTTGTTCCTGCCTCACGTTCTTGGACCGGAAGAATTTAATTCTTTCGGTTTTTGTGGAAAGTTCACGATTTTTCCAGGCGGCAACGAAATTCCTGACTCTGTTTGGAAAGAAATGCAAACACACCCAGTGGTACGCCCCCGCATTGAAGCCGGGGCCCTGCGAGTAGCAGACCTGAGTCAGGAATCCGATCGCGTTCATTGGGTGCGCGGAACGTGGGATCTGTCTGTGCTGCGATCGATGCAACAGACGGAAGAGAGCGAACTGTTGCAAGAGGAAATTGCACTACAGATTGCCCGTCTAGTAGTCGCAAAATTCCCAGAGCGGTGGGGCAATGGGTTGGGTGAGACTCGATCCGCTTATGTCGGGCAATGTGGGTCTCAAATTTGGAAGCAGGCCTACAACTTACCAAGCCAACTGGAACTGCAGCACAAAAAATTTCTGCATCCCCAAAACCAACCTCAAAACGTTCCCGCCTAAGCCCGTCCGATCGCACTTACCCAACACTTTTGGAGACTCCTGAAATGCCCACAAAAAATACCCAAGTAGACCCGATCGCACAGCTACAGGCAACGGTAGAGAAGCTGGAAGCCGAAGCCCTCGACACCCAGACAGAGGCCGAAGCCCTTAAAGCCAAGTTGAGCACCACCAGAACGGAATTAACCCGCGCGCGTTTGGAGTTGCAACAGGCCCAGGAAGATGCTGATGCTAAAGCCCGCGAGGAAAAGATCAGCGCAGAGTTAAAGGCAACCCGTGAGATTGCAGCCCAACTGAATGCCGGTGTTGCTATGCTCATCACTCATTACCAGAACTTGCGTGACTCCTATCAGCACTTGCCCAAGGTAAAGGTTTGGAATGAGTTTGAGAACCATCTTCACAAACTACCCGTTGCCCTTTTCAAAGAAGGCATGGATGGAATTTTGATGGTTCCGATCTCAGAAGTGCAGATGAAAGATGCTGACACCTACAGGCGGCAATACCCAGAAGTGGTGGAAGTCTTACCGCAAATTACCAAACGGAAGATTGCCGGAACATAGACAGGTCCAATGGGTGGCAGATGGCGGCATTTGTCACCCTAAAAAAACCTGCGATCGCCCCAAGTGTTACAACGTTTTACCTATAAAAAAACGATGGTTGCCAACCCTCAAGCAAACCGGCAGAATGCACAGCACTCCACTGGCCCCCGCACGGCCCGAGGGAAGGCGATCGCCAGTCTCAATGCCACAAAGCATGGGCTACTGGCAGCATCACCCCCACTGATTGTGGGTGAGGATCTGGAGACGTTTCGAGGTGTGGTGCAATCCCTGGTAGACGAGCACCAACCGCAAGGCCCGACTGAATTCCTGCTCGTTCAACAGTTGGCAATGGCTCACCTCCGCTTACATCGGTTGTGGGGTGCGGAAGCGGCGATCGCGCGGTTGGAACAACTGAAGCTTGAGAAGGAGGCCAAAACCCCAGAACTCAGGACACACGAAGAACTACTTGGGGGTGGAGACGATAGCCCAGAGGTGATCCTAAAAGTAGAGCTGATTGTGCTCACCTCATTGATTAACGGTATCGACGACCAGATTCAATGGGAGATACCAAAGCGCGGTTTACGGAAGTGGAACGACAGTGAGGAAGCGATCGCACTGCTGGCAAGGCTGCATGAGCTACTTGGGGAAGCCATCAGAAAATATCCCCGTGAGTTCATCCCCAGGGCGCGTGATGTGGATCGGGGAATGGAGCACAGCCATATTTGGATGAGACTCATATCCTGGCAGTCAACAGCGGAATCTGAAGCTATCAAGCCAGGTGCTAACCTGCGCTACTTAATCCGAGATATAGAGCCCGAGGTGAACGAGCGGCGTGCGGAAGTCCAAGCCCAACTTGATGACCTGGCCCGCATTGAACAGGAACGGCAACAGGCCGCGATCGCAGTTCAAGCTATCCCACAGGATGCCGATCGATTGGCCCGCTATGAGCGCAACATTATGCGCTCAATGGAGGCCGCGATCGACCGTTTAGCAATGCTTCAAGAACGGCGCAGAGCGGGTTCCATGGGTTCGTTTGGTCAAAACTAGGGTTGTCACAGTGCCCCGCAAGAATGTAGAAAGCTGAAACCCTCACAACGCAAACACTTAAGGCCATTTTCAAAAGCTATTTTTCGGAAAAAGTCCCAGAAACTCTATTGATTTAGGCAAAATCAAAACCTCATGGGTAGCCTCCTCTCTGGCAACTACAGCGCACGATTTGACCGACGGCAGACCGTTGACGAGGTGCCATCGTTGGACGTGGCAACGCTTGCCCATGGTGGGCTCATCACCCCAGGCATGAGTGAGTATTGTGGGCAGCCTCTCACATGGACCGCTTGCAATTATGGGGGAATGCGTCCGTGGTGGATCTGCCAACAGTGCGATCGCAAGGTGCGGAAGCTTTACCGGGTTGGTGGTGTGATCGAGTGTCGCAAGTGTGCTGACCTGGGTTACCACTCCGAGCAGGTCAGCGGGCAACTGCGGAAATACTTTTTTGAGGTGACGTTACCCAATTTCTACCGAACAATGCGATCGCCCATTCGGGTCAATCCCCCGGGGACGGTCCCGTGGTTTGCTATGCCCCCACGCCCAAAGGGAATGCGCAAAGCCACCTACGCGCGGCACATTAAAGAACTGGATGAAGCGCATCAAGCAGTGTTGAGACAGCTGTTCGCTCATGCAGCGGCAGCGCTTCCTGGTTTGCAAAGGGTATTGCAAAAGAGTATGGAGGATAGCAAAAGTGATTGATTTGGTTGCCACTAAAGCAAGGTTACAAAACTGCGATCGCAAGCAAGATAAGGTTTGTGATGAGAGTTGGAGGTTGCCAAGTTCAGAGGCTAGATTGCGATCGCCAACTCTCACAATGCTAAGCTTGGAACTAAACCAACAAAAACCTGCCCCAGAAGGCAGGCGATAAGTTTTATACGTTCTTATATAATTTCCCACAAAAGCTATTTTTTTGCTACGGAATTAATACAAGATTGCTACCGTCCGTTAAGAGTATGGAAGACGTTAATCTAAACAAGGACTTGGAAAGCTTAAAGAGAACTGTAGATGAGTCAAAATCCCTTCTAAAGTGGCATTGTACGCTTTTTTTAGATACCCTTGTTCGCATTGAAGAGATTGGCAGGACCGCCCACGCTACCAAAGAACGCACCTCTACTGCCGTAGATAAATTGAGGGAGAACTCAGACGATGTTGCAGCCCGACAGGCATTAGAGGAATGCCAAGCTTTAGTAGATCCGTTAAGGGAGTCACTTAGCCAATACATAGCCGAATGCTCTCACCAAGTGCTGGAAATTAGTACTGCAACAAACGCTATAAAAGTTGCTGAGCGACTGATTATCAAGTTTTCAGCCGACCCCGGTACCACGTGCTTCTAAAAGCTGTTGCTAACGAAAACACCGTGCGTGACCGAGTCAGCTTCATCTCGATTGGTAACTGAACAACTGAGGTAAGCCACTGGTTCGACCAGTGTGACTCGAAGAGTTTTGAGCGTTGCGGCAGTAAAGTAACTCCTACGGTGGCTTGATGAGCCAACTCCGTAGGAGGAAACAACAATGACCCAATCGTATCAAAGCC
>NZ_JAMPLB010000045.1:0-56762 GCF_039962325.1 Leptolyngbya sp. PL-A3 | reverse complement strand
TGGCTCAAACGTGGGTGTTAAACGTTCAGCTTTTAGAATAGAAGCCTGAAAGCCAGTGATAACAGGGATGATAGAAAATATTAAGAAGCTCTCAAATGACCTTTAGAGGGCTGGGATTCCGAAGGCAATGCAGGGCTCCTGCAAGCTGGGGATGTGCAGTGGATGACGGCCGGAGCTGGAGTTGTCCATTCTGAAATGCCTGAGAATGAGTTTGCGCGTACTGGAGGTCGTTTGCATGGTATTCAGTTGTGGGTCAACTTGCCCCAACGTGACAAGATGATTCCACCCCGGTATCAGGAGATCCCAGCCTCTCAAATTCCTGTGGGGCGCACCAAAGATGGTTCCGTTACCGTGCGCGTAATCGCAGGTGAGTCTTTAGGCGCAAAAGCGGTCATTGAAACGCGCACGCCTATTATTTACCTGCATGTAACGCTCCAACCGGGAGCAAAGCTCGTTCAGCCTGTACCCCGCGATTACAATGCTTTCGCTTATGTTCTGGAAGGTTCTGGCCTGTTTGGTGCCGACCAGGAACGGGGAGAGGATGGACAGATGGTAATGTTTGCACCTGATGGCGATGAAGTGGCGATCGCCAACCCTCCCGAAGTTCAACAACCACTGGACTTACTGCTGATTGCAGGCGTACCCCTCAACGAACCCGTGGTACGTTACGGCCCCTTTGTCATGAACACCGAAGCTGAAATCCTCCAAGCTATTCGCGACTATCAATCTGGAAAAATGGGACGAATTTATGCCTAACACCCTGCAAAACCGGATCAACCAACATCAACTTCTGAGCGAGTTACGCATTAAACTGCTGCATCTTCACAAACAACTCCTGGATACCGAGCGCATCACCTACGAACAAGTACGCGGGCAAGTTTCTCCACGGGAGCTACTCCATCTCGCCATCAACCATGATCAATTCGCCTGGCTCCATCGGCTATCCGAACTGATTGTGCAAATGGATGATCTACTTCATGCCGACGAACCTGTGACAGCAGAAGCGATCGCCGACCTCATCGGTGATGTTCGTACCCTCCTCACCCCCGACACCCTGGGTAGTGACTTTGCTGTGAAGTACGATGCTGCCCTTCAACGTAACCCCGATGTTGTGTTAGCGCACGCGGATGTTGCAAACTTGTTGTAGCGATCGCCAGCTTGACTAAGAATACTGAGGGGTTGAAGACCCTTTAGTATTCTTATACCTTGCACCAAAACCCCTATTTTTTGGTCACTTTGTGACCGAAAATAGGGGTTTTGTGCAAGAGGTAGGTATTTCTATCTGGAAAGTGGGGTTGGCTTTGGATACCCTGCTTGGGGACGCGTCGCTCCCCAAACCCCTAGACTGGGGGAACGGGGCGCCGTCCCCCAGTCCCCCTTACGCTAAAGGGTTGTCGGTGGGAGGTGAATGTGGCGCTTCGCATCGGTGGGTTAGGATCAGGTTTACACAGAATTTTTGCCATGCATCGGTAACGTTACCCGAAATGTAGTTCCCTTGCCAAGTTGACTTGCTACATCAATCTGTCCACCCTGCAAATCCACAAATCGCTTCACAATATTCAATCCCAAACCTGTTCCCGCAATATTACTCACATTGCGCCCTCGATGAAATGGTTCAAATAAATAGGGCAAATCTTCTGGCGGAATACCAATGCCCTGATCCACAATACAAAAGGTCACCTGATCCTTCTGCTTGAGCAGTTTGAACTGAATACAACCTGGTGCAGGAGTGTAACGCAAAGCATTCGCAAGAATATTAGTCAGAATCGAGCGAAGCAACCGTGGATCAAGTGTGATGAGCAATCGTTTGAAGCGACACTTAAACTGAATTCGCTTGTCCTGATCATCATAAGCATTCTCTGTTTCACCTAGCAGAATTTCCGCAACCAGTTCCTGACAAAACGGAATTAAATCAAATTGATTGGGTTGAACTTCAATCCCTTTCGTTTCAATTCGGCCAATCATTAAAATGGCATCAATCATCTGAGTCATGCGCTCAACATTATTCTGGATGCCTGCCAGATAGGTTTCTTTTTGGTCATCTGTGAGCTGCATGTTATATCGTTCAAGTGATGATGCTGATAGAGAAATGTTGTTCAACGGATTGCGGAATTCGTGGCAAATCATTGTGATCACACGCGATCGCAACTCACTCAACTCCTTCAACTGCTCATTCGCCTGCTGTAGCTCAAGGGTGCGATCGCACACCCGCTGTTCCAATTCCTCGTTTGTACGCTGCAAAACAGCCTCAGCCCATTTGCGCTGGGTAATATCGCGAAACGCGACCACTGCTCCCACCAGCTTTCCCTGCTCATCCCGCATCGGCGTACTGATATATTCAACCGGAAAGCTCGTACCATCCTTGTGCCAAAACACCTCCTCTGCGACCCGATGGACAATTCCATCTTGAAACGCCGCATAAATCGGACATTCTTCCTGGGGATAAGGCGAACAATCCGGACGGGAATGATGCAAGATTTGGTGCATTGACTTACCAATTAACTCCTGCGGTTCCCACCCCACCATTTGAGCCCCAGCCGGATTCACAAATGTTGCATTTCCCTGCAAATCAACCCCGTATACCCCCTCCCCAATGGCATTGAGAATAAGCTGCTGCTGCCGACGTAGAGTCGCGATCGCAGGCCTGGTTGAAATCATCTGCTCGGTCTGCGTTAATCGAGTGTAGGCCAGTAAAAATTGCTGGCTATCGCAGAGATACACTCCTATTGAAGTTGAAATGACAATGGGTTCTGAAGCCATATTGGCATCTCGCATCAGCAGTTGCTCGATCGCCTCCTGTAAGGGCAATCGCTCATCCATCTGCATATAATCCCTGGCAATCTGCCACCAGTGAAATTGTTGCGGCAGGGATTGCTCCAGTACGCTTCGCCAGATAGAGCGGTGCGATCGCCACTCCATAACCCGTTGCCGCGATACCATGGCCAGGGCTACTCCGGTTGTCTCCCCATGAACTAGCACACCAGCTGCATCGTGCTGAGCCCGAAAATGACGGGTTAAATCTCGATAGGTTGCCTGGCTTGAAACCGCATAGGTTTTTAGAGGAAGCTGCGGGACAAGGTCATGAATCGTCAAGGAAACCTCTGCAAGAAGTGCATCATTGGCCGGTAGAACAGATGAGAAAGGCAACGAATCTGAAAGGTTGGCTAACTTTTGAGGTGAAGAACGCATACCATCGCCAATAAGTTCTACCAAAGAAGAGATTGAGTCATGAGTACCGTTGGTGTGAACGCGAGAACCATGGGTAAACCCGACAGACGCTGTAAGCTCAAATTACAATACTCTGGACAGTTTTTCTAAAACCTTTGATTTTGCGTGCGCGAAGCGCACGCAAAATCAAAGGTTTTAGAAAAACTGTCCGCACTAATGAAATTACAACTCGAGACGAATCTTGAAAAATATGTAGTCTCCTACACCACAGACATACTCTAAAAAAATTATCAAGGATAAGGGCTCAGTTAAAACCCGGCCTATTCCTGTCAATAAGTACTCTTAGTCTTGGATAGGTTCTATATCTTAGGTAACAAGGTTGGGCGATCGCCTTCATCCTAAAAATCTTAGTTTTCCAGCATCCATTTGTCCAGCAAACCAACAGCCGCGATGAAAACCATTTTGGTTATTGAAGATGAAGCACAACCCCGCGAGATTTTCTCGCGATGCTTACACTTTGAGGGCTTTCACGTTTTGACGGCAGAAAGTGGCACTGTAGGAGTCGAGTTGGCTCAGAAATATATTCCCGATTTGATCGTGTGCGACATCATGATGCCGGATCTGGATGGCTATCAGGTGTTGTCAACGCTGCATCAAAAACCAGCAACAGCCGCCATTCCCTTCATCTTCTTGACGGCGAAAGTAACGATGGCAGACTTGCGACAGGGTATGGAACTGGGAGCCGATGATTACCTGACCAAACCCTGTACGGTGGAGCAATTGCTGGCGGCCATTAATACCCGCTTAGCTCGCCAGGAAATGCTAAAACGCTGGTCAGCAAACAATCCTCAGACGAATGAAGAATTATCAAAAACGACGTCGAGCCCACCCTCCATATTTCCCAGTAACCCCAAACTCGATCCCGTTTTTCGCTTTATCGAAGCTCATTACACCCAACCCATTAGCCTCACAGACGTAGCTCAGGCAGCAGGCTACTCCCCAGCATACCTGACTCACCTGGTTCAAACGCAAACAGGCCGCACTGTCAAACGGTGGATTATTGAGCGGCGCATGGTCCAAGCTCGATTACTCCTGACAAGCACTGCTCAAACCGTCAATCACGTTGCAGAGGCCGTAGGCTATGCCGATGTCAGCTACTTCGTACGCCAATTTCGGCAGTTCCATAATGCATCTCCTCAAGCCTGGCGAATAGCGACAGAAGTTCAGGTTGCAATGTCGTAAACGCTTTATTCTCCGCTTTAAGGCTTGCTAATACGCTGGTGTTCTTGTGTCAGTAATGTAGCATGCTACATTACTGACACAAGAACACCAGCACTTGAATTATCTCTGATGAATTATGCGGATTATGCGGATTGCATCATGGGTAAGTGTCAACCGTACCCATCTCACTGCTTTTAAGGCTACTAATGGTAAATAAATATTCTGTATCAAAATACTCAATTTGACAAATTTTGTATTTCTAGAACATAGTAAATTTCTTTATAGCTATATGAAACAAGATGCTTTTTAAAAGCATCAAAAGAAAGTCCTACTCTTGCCAAAGAAGTTTCAATGTCTTTTCTAAAAAGTCTTGATAAGTTGTTTGCATGAATTTCGAGTTGTGCGAATTACACAGTCTGTATTTCAAGGAGATTAGTCATGCCTGCAATCGAAATTCCCGAAATCACGAAGAAATTACTTGCCGCCAAGGAAGCAACGGGTGTTACCTTTGCCGAATTGGAAAAGAAATTAGGTCGCGATGAAGTGTGGATCGCAGCAGTGTTCTACCGGCAGGCTAGCGCATCCATGGAAGAAGCTACCCAAATTCTAGAAGCTTTAGGCTTGAGTGCCGATTTAGCTTCTGAATTAATGGAATATCCTGCGAAAGGCTTAGGACCATTGGTCCCAACCGATCCGTTGATCTATCGCTTCTATGAAATCATGCAAGTGTATGGAATGCCTTTAAAAGATGTTATTCATGAAAAATTTGGCGATGGCATTATGAGTGCAATTGATTTCACATTAGATGTGGAAAAAGTAGAAGATCCCAAGGGCGATCGCGTCAAAGTCACTATGAACGGCAAATTCCTTCCCTATAAAAAGTGGTAAGACACTTAAGGACATGAATAGTTGTACACATTATCAACACAACTATTCATGCCATTTCACGTTCTTCTCAAGCATTGAGAAATTTCAGAATGAAGCGATCGTCAATTTAACGTAAACGCCAAATTAGCCTTATTGGCCGGGCATACTATATTAGTATTCTACTAATTCGCCCCTTAAACAAATACCACCAAACATAAGGGCTGATTTGAAGAATAATCCCGCTTGTTTCGTCATTATTTCTTCTCCAGATCGCAAGCAGAAAGTCTAGCTATGGAAAGTAAACCTCCCTTCCCTCCCTTTACCCTGGAAACAGCCAAAGCCAAAGTTCAGGCTGCCGAGGATGCCTGGAATACTCGCGATCCCGATCGCGTCGCTCTAGCCTACACTGAAGACTCTGAATGGCGAAACCGCGCCGAATTTGTTACCGGACGAGATGCTATCCGCGAGTTTCTCAAGCGCAAGTGGGCCAAAGAACTCGACTATCGTCTGAAGAAAGAACTGTGGTGCTTCATGGATAACCGCATCGCGGTGCGTTTTGAATACGAATGGCATGATGACTCGGGGTTCTGGTATCGTTCCTACGGCAACGAAAACTGGGAGTTTGCTGAAAACGGTCTCATGATGCGTCGCTTCGCTAGCATTAACGATGTTCCCATTAAAGAATCCGATCGCAAATTTCTTTGGGAAAGATAGCGGTGGGTGTGAAATTTAAAGACGTTCAACAATTTGAAACACGGTTCAACGATTGAGATTTCTGCTTGCTCCAACATGAATCTATTGAGCTTAGTAATCGGTTGTGCCTCAAAGAAGTGTGGGATAAATTGCGAGCTTATGAATTTTGAGATGTCCACAGAAGGAACATTGCATCGCTAAGATACCCTTGACACGATCAACCGATTTAAGTTTTAAGATTTCAAGATTTGTTCCCAGTTATGTTCTGTGTTGTCATTAGCTGGGAACAAACACTCAATCCTCAGTTCTTGCAAGGTAATGTCATAGGGAGTGCCGAGAGTAGCGATCGTTGAGAAAAACTCTAATTCTAGATCCCCTCGTTTGAGATGAACGGTTAACAGCATAGTATTTTGAGTTGTTCGAGCGGAAGGATGCCAAACCTCAGCAATGCCGGGATAACTCATCAACTCATTCAGTAATGCTTTGGATTGTTCGCTTTCACCCTCAGCGCTTCCTTCGGAGTTGCGCTTTGTGCTAATCGCTTCTCGGTGCAAGCGTTGTAGTAAATGACCTGAAAGATCGTCCCGGGGCGTACCATTGCATCAGCGAGCCACTTCTGTTGGGGAACGAATGCGGCAACTTGAACAGAACACAAATCTGATCACTCCACACATTAAACACGTTTGAAATCAAGCGCTAGATGCACCAATAGATGTTGAAGTAACCTGGATATATGGCGATCTCCATCCCTGCAATGTGTTGGTTGAAAAGGGCGTGATCACAGGCATATTGATTGGGGAGATATCACAGCAGGAGATTGTGCAACAGACTTGGCGGCAATCTGGATGCTCTTTGCTGATGCAAAAGTGCGTCAACAGATTACTGTAGAATACAGTGCTTCTGAAGCAACTCTGCAACGTGCTAAAGGATGGGCAGTATTCTTTGGTGCCATCCTACTGGATACGGGATTAGTTGGTAACCCACGGTATGCTGCGATCGGAGATAAGATATTGCGGCGTATTGCTTCTTTGTAAATGGAGCGATCGCCCCTGTCACAAGCAGAACACATTGCCATAGTTCTAACTGCTATTGGGTTATTGAGCGACAAATTGCTTCCCACAAGCGCTACAGAGATAGCACTGCTCACCCCGACAATTACCATTTCTCGGATTGATAGTATTGCTTTATTGACTACGCTTCAAGTGATTTTCTCCCCAATTACAAAGTACTTGCAGCACAGGTTTGAGCGTCAGACCATACTCTGTAAATGAGTATTCTACTTTAGGTGGCACTCCTGAATAGACATTGCGATTCACAATTTCATCTTTTTCTAGCTCTCTCAATTGTTGAATCAACATCTTTTCTGTGATTTCTGGCATCAATCGTTTGAGTTCACTAAATCGCTTTTTCTCATCTTTGAGATGCCACAGGATCAAAATTTTCCATTTTCCACCTAACACTTTTAGGGTGGTTTGTACAAACACAGTGCCTTGGGTGGGTGCATTGGTCATCTAGGCTACTTTCCGATTTCTTAAGGGAGCTTACAAAAAAGTAAGTACTTCCGAAAAAGTTAGTAGGAGTATACCCTGGTCATGGTCGTTGGTCATGGGTCTTGCTTGCTCAGGATGGCAAATCACCAATGACAAATAACATCCCCATGAGGATAAGACACAATGCAAGTTCAAGGTGCGATCGCATTAGTGACCGGTGCAAACGGTGGCATTGGGCAATACTACATCCAAGGCTTACAAGCGGCTGGAGCCAGTCGAATTTATGCAGGGGCACGCAATCCAGATAGCTTGAAGGACATTGTTGCAACAGACCCCGATCGCATCATTCCCATTCCCCTCGATATTACGGATGAAGCTTCGGTTGAGACCGCAGCTAAGACGTACTTGGATGTGAATCTTCTCATCAATAATGCCGGAGTGGGGTTCAATCAGCGGTTAGTTGCGGATATTAACTTTGACAAGGTACGATCGGAGATTGAGGTCAACTACCTCGGTACATTGCGAATGTGTTTGGCGTTCGCTCCAATTTTGAGAGCTAACGGGGGTGGGGCGATCGTCAATATGCTCACCATCCTGGCAAAGATTAATTTTCCGTTGAATGCGTCTTACTGTGCATCTAAAGCAGCAGCTCTACTGGCAACACAGGGGCTTCGAGCTGAGCTTGCCTCACAAAAAACATTGGTGGTTGGGGTGATGCCCGGAACAGTAGACACCGGGATGAGCAAGGATTTTCCACCGCCCAAAGTCGTGCCTGAAGAGGTCGTGCGGGCAGCACTTCAGGCAGTTATTGATGAGGTTGAGGATGTTTATCCTGGTGAACAAGCACAGGAGATGCAGGCTCAGTTACTTCAAAACCCGAAAGCTGTTGAAAAATGGATGGCAGGCATTTTAGCAAGTTAATCCATTTATGCCCCTCAAAGCAAACACTCTTCTTGTCAAAGCAACGCTGCTTTTGAGTAGTAGCCTCACAGTCATGGCAGGAGCGACGATCGCCCTTGCTACATTGCTTAGTGCGGCCAGTGCCATCGCTTACAAACAAATCAAGGCGAGATTGTCATTCATAGGCATTTACGCGATCGCATTTCTGGCAATGGCGGTTGGCTACCTCGTCATTAGCATTTCGCCTACCTACGCAATGGTTTTAGTGGGATTAGCCATTGCTGGAGCGGGGCTAGGCTTACTGATGCCCAATATCAATGTTTGCTTAACCTCAGTAGCTCCTGCAAGTTTCAGAGGTCGAGTGTTGGGCGGATTAACGACAGCATTTTTTCTCGGTCAGTTTGTTTCGCCCATTCTCAGCCAACCTTTGAGCAGCGTTGTTGGTTTAGATGTGACCTATCGATTGGCAGGTGGATTGATGGCTGCAATGGGAGCGATCGCACTGGGATTCGGTTGGCGTTGGCAGTAAACTTATTCTTGCAGGATATCTCTCAACTTTGCGACCATTTCTGTACGGGCAGAAACCTCTAGCTTCCGAAACATCCGCTTCAACGCCTGTTTCACCGAATTCTGAGTAATCCAAAGTTCTGCCCCAATCTCAGCATTGGTTAACCCTTTAGCAACCAGCTTGGCAATTTGAACTTCGCGTGGCGTAAGACGGTGGGATAAGCTTGAAGGGGGTAAGGATGGTTTTCGTAGCCCAGCAAGACAGGTAGAGAGATGGGTGCAAACAGCTCCCAAGTTTGCCAACTCGTGAAGATTAAAGGCAGGTGTATGCCCTACACGAGCAAAGTGAACTGTACCAATCAACTGACCATTTCCCACGATTGGTCCTGTCATGATGTGCTCATGGTCATACTCAGCACAACATCGCTGATATAGTTCACTTTGCTTCCACATCCCTATTGGTAACACTAACTCCTCGTGGGCTGGAGCGTGATTCTCCAGAACGTACTGCAATACTGGATCAACGGTTCTGCCAATTTGCTCATATCGCTCTACAAAAGCGTCAGAAACCCCAACGACATCAAAACTGGCTAGATGCTTCTCATCGTCTAGAAGGTAAATGCCCCATCGTTGCACCCCAAAATAGTCGCTAACGCCATCCATAAATTGATGGCGCAACGCCGCCTCGGTAGAGGCTGTGGCGATCGCTTGAAACAAAGGGTGTAGAGAACGCGCCATTGTTGTACTGAAAGTGTACCCACTTGAGGACTATCTAAGCCGAGAAGCTCTCCCTACAATGTTTCACAATCAAGACACCTTAGGCAACTGTGGAATCATGAATCAGCTACAAATCGGCTTTTTGATCTATCCCGGAGTCATTCAGCTGGATGTGATGGGTGCTTATCAAGTTCTGGCATTTCCACCCAATACGCAGGTGCATCTCATTTGGAAAACATTGGCTTCTGTGGTCAGCAATGAAGGGTTGATTCTGACTCCAACGACGACTCTAGCGGAGTGTCCACCGTTAGACGTGATTTGTGTTCCTGGGGGTGGCATTGGGCAAGTCGAGGTGATGCAAGATGCTGAAATCTTAAACTTTTTGAGGCAACAAAGCATCACAGCCCAATATGTTACGAGCGTCTGTACAGGCTCACTGATTTTAGCGGCGGCGGGTCTACTGCAAGGTTACCAAGCTACGTGTCATTGGGCATTTCGAGAACAACTGGCGATGCTCGGCGTTGAGGTTGTCCCGCAACGAGTGGTGATCGATCGCAACCGAATCACAGGGGCAGGAGTCACTTCAGGGATTGATTTTGGCTTGACCTTATTGGGGTTACTGTGCGGAGAGCAAGTTGCAAAGATGACTCAACTCATGATGGAATACCACCCTGAACCACCTTCTAACGCGGGTACTCCGGAGACAGCAGGTGAGGAGGTTGTGCGATCGCTCATACAGCTTGGTAAACCGCTTCTGGATACGTTCTTGGTTCAGACACAGAAGGTTGCTGCTCATCTAAACACGGAAAACAAATTGAATCGTTGAAATCTATTGGCGATTAACAGATTACTCCTCTGGAAAAGGTTCTAGAGCTTTGAACGCGATCACATTCGCATCATCGTTATTAACTCCCAAAGATTTGAGAATTAACTTTGTCACTTGTTCTGGATAGTTGGGTTCGCTATGTCCTTATAGCATTGAGCGCTCGGCCTGAAACAACGAGCTTTTTCTGCGGTGTTCCGGATTCACAGCAATTGCGTAACAGATGAACGGTCAACAGGTTTTTTAGCGATTCCGCAAAAAGATTTCCGCCCAGTCCCTCATTCAACAGTTCACCTTTGAATCAGTGAGTAACTTGTGTAATAGTGGGGTCGGGAAAAATCACCCGATGCGTCAGTCTTGTCTCAGAAGGCAAATTGTTTTCTACCGCCGTCTGCTTCAAATAATCCGGATCAAGGTAAAGGGTGACGTACTCACTCGCCTTCTCCCGATGATGCCATACAAACTCGCGATCGCTATACAAAAACGCACTCCCCGCAGGCAAAGCAGTGGTTTGTTTTCTGCCATCAACAGACCATGTAACGCGATCGTGCGGGATAAATGCCACACTAATCGCGTGTTTGGGCATGGCAAACTCAAAATCTCCCACGCTCTCGAGCAGACCATATTCAACCGTAATGTCCTGCCACTCCTTCTTGAGGAAAAGGGAAGGTTGATCCGTCATCTGGCACCACTTCAGAAAACGTTACTGCCCCTATCCTATCGAAATACGTTTCATTTGCTGATAACTCTAATGCTTTTAACTCAATTTGGATACCTCTAAGGGAGGAGGAGCACTGAATTGGAAAAAAAAGTGGGGTATGCCTTTGCTATTTGTTCAGGTCGCTCTCAAGGCTGACCAGAAGAACATTTTGGCCGTGAAAGAATATGGAGAAGGGGAGATGTTTTCTTTAAAGACACTCGCTAAATTAACTAGCATTAACGTTCTTTAACGTTATTTGCTGTTGCCAGGGGTTTTCTGTTTTACTGAATGCCTTCTCATTAGTAAACTGTATGGTCTGATGATACTCCATGTTCTTGATGCTCTTTCAGATGGTATTGCAATCTGCGATCGCACCTGGCGTTTAAAGTTTGTCAATCAGCGAGAAGCTAACATCATTGGTCGTCTGCCTGAGGAGCTTTTGGATCAAGTTCTGTGGGACGTCTACCCAGAAGCGAAAAACTCAGCTTGTTTTCATGAATTAAATCGGGTTTTAACAGAGCAAGTAGCGGTTCGTTTTCAGTCTTTTTATATGTCCTCGGGGTATTTAGAAGTACGAGCATATCCTATCCCCGAAGGTATTCTCATACTGCACCAGGACATTACTCCTTGGAAGCAGAAGGAAACCGAATTGCAGCAAACTTGTAATGTGCTATCCCAGCAAATTGCAGAACAAGTGGTTCAACTTGAGCACACTCGCACAGAACTAGAGAAACAAGCTCTGCAACGACAGCAGGCAGAAGAAGCCCTACAAGCGACAAACGAAGCCTTTGCTTTCCTACTAGAAAGTATTACCGATGGATTTTATGCCGTTGATACTCAATGGAAGTTCACTTATATTAATCGTCGGGCTGAACAATTATTACAGAAGCATGCCAGTGAATTGCTCGGTCGAGGAATTTGGGATGTTTATCCGTCTCTAATAGATTCAGAATTCTATCAAAGCTGTTACGAGGCTGTTCATCAGGCTACCTCTTTGCAGGTAGAAACTGTGTTTCCTGGCTTAGATCGTTGGTTTGAAGTTACCCTCTATCCCTCCAATCGGGGGTTGTCCATCTTTTTTCAGGACATCACCGCTCGCAAACATATGGAGCAGGAGCGGAGCAAGCTATTGCAACAGGCGCAAGCGTCTCGTAGCCAGGCTGAATTCGCCCATCAGCGTTGTCTATTTCTTGCCCGTGCTAGCCAAGTCCTGGCCAGTTCTCTCAATTACGAGACAACGCTGACGAATGTAGTACAGCTGACAGTTCCCCTCCTGGCAGACTTCTGCCTTCTTCACAAATATGAGGATGACGGTAACCTGCATCCTATCGTTGCCTGCCACAGTAATGAGTATAAGCAATCCCTAATTAATGGCCTGGAACCTGGCCTGGTTTCTTCTAGAAATTGCAGCACTGCCATGAAACAGGTGTTGCAAACTGGAGAACCCTTGTTAATCTCCGACCTTTCGGACCTGGAGTTATTGGCGCATGATGCTCAAACTTTAAACATTTATCATCAACTTGCACCACAATCGCTGATGATCGTGCCCCTCATTGCACGAGGGCAAAAATTTGGTACCCTGACGCTGGCAATGGCCGAGTCAGACCGCCAATACGATATGCTCGACCTGGCCGTGGCAGGGGATTTAGCGCAGCGGGCCGCGATCGCCATCGATAATGCACATTTGTATCAGCAGGCCCAGGAGGCCAGTCGACTCAAGGACGAGTTCCTGATGACCCTCTCCCACGAACTGCGATCGCCTCTCCACGCAATTACTGGATGGGCGCAGATGCTTCACCATCGCCAACTGAGTCAAAGAACAACGGAACAAGCCCTGGAGGTGATTGAGCAGAAGGCAGGAAAACTGACCCAACTCGTGTATGACCTGTTGAGCCTTTCCCGAATTGTGACTGGCCAATTGCAATTGCGGCCCGGTTTGGTCAAATTGGACGACATCGTTCAAGAAACCCTCCAATCCCTAAACCTTGCAGCAGCCGTTAAAAGGGTTGAGTTGGTCAGTGATATTGATGAAGAATTGGCTCCAATTCAAGGAGACGGACGTTATTTGCGTCAGGTGATCTGGAATCTTGTATCTAACGCTATTAAGTTCACGCCACCCAAAGGTCATATAGAAATTAGTCTACGCCCCGTGGAACAAGCTCTACAGTTGACAGTGCGCGACACGGGCAAAGGCATTTCTCCAGATATTTTACCGTATATTTTTGATCCCTTCCGACAAGCGGATAGTTCCAAAACGCGCTCCTATGAAGGGTTGGGTGTGGGGTTGTCATTAACGCAGCATCTCATCGAATTGCATGGAGGAACAATTCAGGCATGGAGTGAAGGAAACGGCAAAGGAGCTACATTTGTGGTCAACTTGCCTGTTATAAGCCATCTCGCCATTCCTGAGGCTTCTGTAACGACCATTGCCAATTCAATCCATGAGCCGCTGCTAGCCGAAGAATCTCCTATTCTGGAGGGTCTTCGCGTTCTACTGCTGGATGACGAGCTCCAACAGGATGATCTCTTTATGCAACTGGAGCAGGATGGAGCTGAGGTGATGGGTGTCGCTTCGGCAGCTGATGGGATACAGATTTTAGAACCCTTTAATCCTCATGTTCTCGTGGTTCATTTACGACAAACGATTGGGCCTGGGGAAGTGAAGCTGCTGGCTAAGACCAAAGTTTTTGCCGCTGAGCGGGGTAACTGTTTGCCCGCGATCGCCCTTACCGCTTGTAGCAGCAAACAACGGGCGCAGGCATTAGCGTTAGGTTTTCAAGCGTGTCTTTCACGGCAGAGCCCAGCAGAGGATCTGGCCATGATGGTTGGAGCGATCGCGAGACAAAGCCAAGATATGTAGGTGCAAGGAGCAAGTGATCCATGACTAAGGAAGAGTTATTACAACGATATGCCGCTGGAGAACGAGAGTTTGAGGCGGTTAACCTGGCAAGGGTTGATCTATCAGGCGCAGATTTGGCAGGAATTAATTTGAGCCGTGCAAACTTGGCAGATGCCAACCTGAGCCGTACCAATCTTACCCAGGCCAACCTGCGGGAGGCCAATTTGGCGCGAGCTAATTTTACGGAAGCAAATCTCGAACGTGCCGTCCTACTGAAATCAAACCTGACGGAAGGACAACTGAGTGCAGCGAGACTAACAGGTGCCATCTTGCTAGAAGCTAACGTATGTCATGCCTTCTTGTTTGAGGCTAATTTAGACGGGGCTAACCTGACGGACGCTTTTCTGCTTGGTGCCACCATGCCTGATGGTTCTCAGTGCAACTCAATAGCCTAGTAGGCTGCGGCCTAAGTTCACAACCTATGTTTTGTGTGGGGTGCGAAGCACCCCACACAAAACATAGGTGATGGATTTCCGCCTCAGCGTATTAGGGTTTTAAAAGTCATTTTTTAGGAGAGGGGCTAAGCCGCCCCCCTTCTTAAAAGGAATGGCAGGTGATTCCATATCTTGCACCAAACTCAGAACCGTTGTTTTTTAGTCGTGAAGCGACGAAAAAACAACGGTTCTAAGTTTGGGTTTTAGAATACGAGATGTGAGTAGAGTACTTTTTTCTGGGTAGAGAAAGCCGATATCTCTCCTTAGGTAGTCGTTGTAGGTCTGCCTAAAGTCATAAATTATCCCTTATCTCTATTTTTTCCCTCTAAAGCAATCAAGTCTCTTCACTAGATTGCGCCCCTTAATATGGCTCAAAACAACCGTTTCGTCTCCCTGGCGAACCTCCTATCGCTCCTCATTTATGGAACAGGGCTGCTTGGCTTATCACAACTGATCGCTTCTGGGTGCTCCTCATCAGATTGGCTAATTGTCTTAAGTAGTGGAGTCGGCGCGATCGGATTGTTTGGCCTGGTGACAACAATACTGCTTCTACGTCGCATAAGCGCTGCTCCTACACCACCTGCTGTGCTTAATGAAAAGGTACAGTCCCTGAGCCATCAGCTTTTGTCTGTGAACCAGCAACTCCAGGACAGTGAGGCGCGATTTCGCACCTCCATTGAGACGATGCTGGATTGCTTTGGAATTTACACTGCCATCCGGGATGAGCAGGGGCAGATCCTGGATTTTCGAGTCCAGTTTGTGAACCAGTCGGCCTGCTTGAATCATCAAATGACGCTTGAGGAGCAAGTGGGAAAAGGGCTATGTGAACTGCTACCCGTCCATCGAGGCAGCGGCCTATTTGACGAGTATTGTCGGGTTGTTGAGACTGGGCAGCCACTCGTGAAAAATGCTCTGTTTTATGAGGATCAGGATGGAGAATGCCGTTTAGCCCGAGCCTTTGACATTCGAGTTGCAAAACTGGGAGATGGTTTTGTCGCGACTTGGCGGGATGTGAGCGCTCGCCAGCAGATTGAGGAGGAATTGCGCCACAGTGAGGCTCGTCTGCGCTCCATTCTAGAAAATATGCCCGTTATGCTTGATGCCTTTGATGACGCTGGCACTATCATTGCCTGGAATCAGGAATGTGAGCGTATCACTGGATATACCGCAGCAGAGGTCATTGGCAATGTTGGCATTATGGAGCAACTTTATCCGAATTCTCAATATTGTCAGCAGCAAACTGCCCAATGGAATCAACGCGGAGATGACTACCGTAACTGGGAGTGGGATCTGACCTGTAAGGATGGCAGTACTCGGACAATTGCCTGGTCGAATATTGCAGCCGCATGTTCTGTACCCGGATGGGCAACCTGGGGTGTTGGGGTGGATGTGACAGAACGCAAACAAACTGAGCAGGCTTTGACTCAAGCCAATGAGCGGTTTCGTTTAGCCATGGCAGCCATTAATGCGGCAGTGTATGACTGGGATCTGGAACACGACCGGGTAGACCGCAGTGAGGGGATGAGTCATTTGTTTGGCTTCTCGGAAGAGGCGATCGGTGCAGAAAGCGCGTGGTGGATGCAGCTTATTCATCCAGAAGACGTCGAGGCTACCAGACACAAATTGCAGCAGGCTCTCCAGCAGGACGAACGTTATAGCCTCGAGTATCGAGTTTGCAATCAGCAGGGCGAGTATATCGATGTGCATGATCAGGGACTGATCCTACGGGATGCAACGGGACGAGTGGTGCGGGTCGTGGGTAGCACGACCGACATTCGTGAACGGAAACAGGCAGAAGCGGCTCTGAGGCAAAGTGAGGCAACAGCACGAGCCAGGGCAGCAGAGCTAGAAGCCTTTATGGAAGCAGTTCCAGCGGGTGTTTGGATTGCTCATGATCCTCAGTGTCATCATGTCACGCCAAACCGAGCTGCTTATGAAATGATGCGGCGATCGCCCGATTCCGTGATGACAGCGACTCCATCCGATGGTGAATATCCTTTCCAGTTCAAAATTCAACAGGCTGGCCAGGACGTTGGTCCGAATGACTTGCCAATGCAATTAGCAGGACGTACGGGACAATTAGTTTCAGGGGAATTTGAGTTTGTTTTTGAAGACGGTGATGTCTGTTCCCTCTATGGCAAAGCTGTTCCTGTCAGATATGAATCCGGAGAAATTCGTGGCGTAATTGGTGCATTTCTGGACATCACATCCCGCAAGCAGGCAGAAGCTGCGCTTCAACAGAGTGAGGAACGGCTACAACTGGCCTTGAGAGGCGCAAAACAAGGCATTTGGGATTGGAATTTACAAACACAACAGTTAACCTGGGACGACCGCTGTAAAGAAATTTTTGGCTTTCCATCCGATTTTCCCATTACGTATGAAGGGCATATCCATGCCCTTCATCCAGACGACCGTGAGCGCGTTATTGCGGCCACACTGGATGCGTTACGTAACAGCGGTGAATTTGAGCAAGAGTATCGCACCTTTTGGCCAGATGGCACCATGCGATGGATATTGGCACGGGGGCAATGCTTCTGTAACGCCGCAAAAGAACCGTATCGGATGTCAGGAACAGTAGCAGATATTACTCAACTGAAACGGAGCGAAGCGATCCGGAAACAAGCGGAAGCATCTCTGCAGGAAAGCCAGGAACGTCTGGAACTCGCCCTTGATGCGGCTCGTATTGGTTGCTGGGATTGGGATTTACGCACCAATGCAGTTATTTGGACGCCCTACCATGAAATGATTTTGGGATATGAACCGGGAACCCCACAACGAACTTATCAGGAGTGGTGCGAGCGGGTACACCCCGAGGATTTATCGGCTGCTAAGCTCACGCTTCGTCAAGCAATGGAGGAAAAGCGGGACTATTCGGATGAATATCGGGTGATCTGGCCCGATGGAAGTGTGCATTGGGTATCGTCCTATGGTCGTTTTCATTACGGCAGTAATGGGCAACCCAAGCGTATGTTAGGAATCCTGTTTGATATTAGCGATCGCAAACAAACGGAAGCGGCTCTACAAGAGAGCGAATTTATGTTCCGTACCCTGGTAGACACGATGCCCCAACTCTTCTGGGTAATTCGGCCAGATGGGTATCACGACTATTGCAATCAGCGTTGGTACGACTACACTGGATTGTCGTTAGAACAGGCCCATGGCACTGGGGTGCATCAAATGATGCATCCAGATGATGTTCCCAATACCATCAAAGCTTTTGAAGATGCTTTGGCAACAGGTACGCTATTTGCCACCGAGCATCGTCTACGTCGAGCAAGCGATGGGGAGTATCGCTGGCATTTATCCCAGGCTCTGCCGCTTTGCGATCAGAGTGGCCAGATGGTGAAATGGTTTGGGTCTTCGACTGATATTCATGATCAAAAATTATTAATCGAAGAACGAGCCCGAGCCCTCGACCGTGAGCGGGCAGCCCGTATGGAACTGGAACGGGTTAGCCAGATGAAGGACGAATTTTTGGCGGTGGTTTCGCACGAGTTGCGATCGCCCCTCAGTGCAATTCTGGGATGGTCTCGCCTGCTCCGTACCCGTGCCTTTGACCCCCAGAAAACAGAGCAGGCACTGGCTTCCATTGAGCGAAATGCTCAAGCGCAAACTCAGTTAATTGAAGACTTACTCGACATCTCCCGTATCATTCGTGGAAAGATTCGGCTGGATCTCCGTCCAACGAATTTGATCCCCTGTATTCAGGCAGCGATGGATACCATTCGTCCGGCTGCCGCAAACAAATCCATTACCCTCGCATTTCACTCGACCCGCGATCTGGTCATTGTTTCTGGTGATCCTGATCGATTACAACAAGTGGCCTGGAATCTGCTTTCGAATGCTGTCAAATTCACCCCTGCTGGCGGTCAAATTGATGTACGTGTTGGTCTTGCTCATCAGACGATTCAGATTCAAATCGCTGACTCGGGTAAGGGAATTTCTCCAGACTTTTTGCCGTATGTCTTTGAACGGTTCCGGCAAGAGGATGCAACCACGACGCGTACCCAGGGTGGGCTGGGATTAGGATTGGCGATCGTGCGAAATTTAGTCGAATTACATGGCGGCAGCATTTACGTTGATAGTGCTGGAGAAGGGCAAGGGGCAACTTTCACGGTTCAATTACCCCTTCTAGCCTCTATTCAGGATCAGCCAACGAGTTACCAGGGGCTGTATCGTCAAACGATCATTGATGCACCGTTTGATCTATCTAATATCCGAGTGCTGGTCGTCGATGACGAAGTGGATACGCGCGAGTTTTTACAGGCGGCTTTGGAGCAATATGGCGCAGGGGTTACGAGTGCAGCGTCTGCTACTGAAGCCTGGGAGTTACTGCAAACTTATAAACCTGACGTATTGCTCAGTGATGTGGGAATGCCCGATGAAGATGGGCTAACGCTCATTCGTCGTATTCGATCGCTCCCTCCAGGCTGTGGTGGGCAAATTCCTGCGGCTGCATTGACTGCCTATGCTAGAGAAGGCGATCGCCTACAAGCATTAGCGGCCGGCTTTCAAATGCATATTCCGAAACCTATCGAACCCATTCAACTACTAACTGTCATCATGAGGCTACTTGAGGATCAGAAGGAGTTGAAACGGTGGCAAAAAGGTTAAAGGCCGTAAGCGGCATATCGTCGTCGATTCTCAAGGATTGGTGATTGGACTGTTGGTGAGAGGCTAACACCTCAGAGCGATTGGGAGCCGTCCTTGTTTTAGATCAGGCCAAAGAGAAACTCTCCAAGTTATATCATGTCGTGTTAAATGCACACAACAAAAAGCAAGGTGACGCAAAGCGTCACCTTGCTTTTTGTTGTGTGCATTTAACCTTACTTGTTATTAGAAGTGCTCTGGGTGGATCAAGGGTATTCAGGGAAGAACTTTGCCAAGGCTGTACAGCAAGTGTGTGGAGAGGGGGTGTGAGTGGAGGTAATTGAGCGAACAGACAAGACCTTTGAGTGTTTACCGAAACGGTGATTGTGGAACGTACCTTTGGTTGGCTTAATCGCTTTCGACGCTTGAGTAAGGACTATGAAGCTCTATATTTAATGCATTTTTCTTGTGTGTGATGTGCTTCGCACACCACACACAAGAAAAATGCGTAACTCTTGAGTTGAAAGATTTTCTCTAAGACTTTGCAGTGGCTCTTTCCAGTCTTTATAAGCCATAACCTTTGTGTATGAGAAGTATCGCAGCACAAAGTACCGCAATACTAAAGTTGGGTGTGGTGTGCAAAGCACACCACACCCAACAAGCCTTGAGATGTTTTTTGTGTGCAAAGCGCACGAAAAACACCCGTAGAGCATCGATATTAAGTAAGTTTGCTCAGGAATTCGTCGAGGACGGTGGCAAAGTGGTCGGGCTTCTCCAGGGGAGCTACATGGCCGCAATCGGGAATGATGCTGAGGTAACCTTGGGGAATGTGTTTGACCGCTTCTTCGGCCTGAGTTCTGGGATAAATCAAGTCCTGCTCACCCCAAACTAGAAGCGTTGGCATTTGGAGCTGGGGCAGAGATTCCAGCATGACCGTTCGTTGGTTCGTAGGAGTAAGTTGGGCACGGAGGGCGGATAGGGTTGCTTCCAGGAAGCCAAAGTTTTGGGCTAATTGTTGCTGCTCGGCGTACCACTCCCTGGGAATTTGGTCGGGATGGGCAAATTGTAAAGCGGCACGGGAGCGCGATCGCATCACAGCTCCCACCGGAGTTTGGCAGCCAGCCACAGCAACCTCCCCGAATAACGGCAGGGTTAGTGATGAAAGGAATGGACTGACCTCTTCTCCTAGTCCTGTGCTATCCACCAGAATCAAACCTGCCACTTGCTCAGGACGGGCCAGGGCAATGTTTAGGGCAATCAATCCACCCAGAGAGTTGCCACCGATGACAACGCGATCCAGGGCGATCGCATCCAAAAAGTCTTTGGCAAACTGCGTGAAAAGCTCAATGCTATAGTCTCGAATTGGTTTTAAACCATAACCCGTGCCGGGTAAATCGGGGGCATAAACACGATACCTCTCGCCCAGTTTTGGCAGCACCCAGGACCAATCCAGAGCGCTCTCACCGGTTCCATGGAACAGTACCAGAGGCAACCCATCCTGGCCAGTCTGGAAGAAACGGGTTGGGATGCCATTTAAGTTGATGTGGTGTTCTTGAACGGTCATGGTTGGTTACGGCAGTGGGAGTGACATTATTTCTACAAGACAGGGTATTGAATACCTGAATGGGGCAATTCTTTTGGAGTGGCAGAGGCGAATATTCCGCCCAAGAGTTAAGTATGATGGGCACCATTCACCCGCAATACTTCCCCCGTAATATAGCGACTGGCAATGGGTGAGAGTAGAAAAGCGACGGCCCAGGCAATTTCTTCCGGTTGTCCAAATCGACCGAGAGGAATTTCAGCCAAAATTCGCTCTTTTACCTTGTCAGGGATTGCCTGCACCATTTCGGTTTCAATGAAGCCAGGGGAAACGGCATTAACCCGTACCCCATAGCGAGCTGCTTCTCGCGCCAGAGATTTCGTTAATCCGATAAGGGCAGATTTAGAGGCCGAGTAGTTTGTTTGTCCCAGATTTCCTCGTTCTCCAGAAATAGAGGTGATGGATACCAGAGAACCTTCACCCTGTTCATAGAGTTTAGGAATAATGGGTGAAAAGGTGTGATAAACACCTTTCAAATTCGTGTCAATTACTGTATCCCAGTCATCACTAGTGATTTTGTGAAAGAGGCGATCGCACGTTACTCCTGCATTGGCGACAACGCCATAAATCATGCCTAACTTCTGCTCAACCTGTTCAATAACCATCTCCATGGCTGTTTTATCGGTAACATCTGCCTGTACCGCAAAGGCTTCTATTTCAGGATGAGGTTCGTTGCGATAGGTATAAGCAACTTTTGCCCCTAAGCTCTGTAATAGATGGACGATCGCTGCTCCAATGCCCCGGTTTCCGCCGGTTACCAGGATGACTTTGTCTTCTAAACCTAAGAATTTCATTCTGCAAACACCCTTGCATCTAAATAACTAATGATGGTTTAAAGCCGCTCAACGGCGATTGCAGTTCCGCCACCCGTACCATGACAGACGGCAGCTAATCCCATGCTTTCTCCCCGCTGTTGCAGCGCGTTCAACAAGGTCACAATAATCCGCGCACCGGAGGCCCCGATGGGATGACCAAGGGCGATCGCGCCGCCATAGACATTCAACTTCTCATGGGGAATGCCTAGCTTTTGGTGAAACAAAACACTGCTCAAAGCAAAGGCTTCATTGTTCTCGAACAGGTCAAAGTCATAGATTCGCAAATTGAGTTTTTCGAGCAGCTTGTTGACAGCCAGGATGGGCACTTCTGGAAACCGCCACGCTTCTCCCCCTACCCAGGCGCCACTAATAAATCGGGCGATGGGCTTCAGGCCATACCGTTCCACCGCTGTACGACTGGCTAACACCAGAGCCGCTGCGCCATCAGAGATCTGACTGCTATTGCCTGCGGTAAATACGCCATCCTCCTGAAAGGCCGGTTTCAGTTTTGCCAGACTGTCCAGAGTTGTTTCAGTACGAATGCCTTCATCCTGGTCAATCACCTGAGTTCCTTTTTTACTCGTTACCGTAACGGGTGTGATCTCAGATTGAAACCAGCCTTGTTCGGTGGCGATCGCTGCTCGCTGTTGCGAGTTGTACGCCACTTCATCCAAATCTGCCCGTGTGACCCCATAGGCAGCGGCAAGACGTTCTGCCTGAGTACCCATGCCTTCGGCAGTTGTGGGATCGGTGAGGCCGTCGTAGAGCAGAATATCTGTGACAGGTTCTGGCGTTCCCATCAAGGTCTTGTACCCCCAACGGGCACGATGGGAGAGGAAAAAGCCGGCCTGAGACATTGATTCCATGCCCCCAGCCAACACAATTTCTGCATCTCCTGACCGAATAGCGGTCGCGGCATTAATCACGCTCATCATGCCTGATGAGCAGACCATATCAACGGCATAGCCATTGACGGTGTTAGGAATTCCTGTCTTAAAGGCCGCCTGACGCGGCAGAGATTGTCCATGTCCTGCCCGCAACACATTACCCAGGATGTAGAGATCGAGGGCTTCTTTAGGAACTCCGGCCTGCTTCAGGGCTGACTCCATCGCGATCGCCCCCAATTCCACTGGAGAGAATTCGGCTAAAGCTCCTCCAAACCGACCCAGAGGTGTCCGTACGGCTGAAACAATGTAGGCTTCTTGCATTCACATTTACCCTGCTGTTGTTGAATGATTTGGGATACAGTTGCCCTGGAAACGGGCTAGATTGTGAATAGATAAAGCCTGTCTGTTGTAAGTATTAAACAGACGTTTAGCAAACACGAGAATTTTAGGAGATAAGGGGGTTAGTCCCCCTTTAGGAGCTATGGAAATTGGAGCGAGCGACTGATATTCTTAAATGCTTTGACTACCCCAATTTGATTATTTTCAGTGTGAACATTTCTCCTATTCCAACTCATAATTCCTATCGAGAAGGATTGCTGAACATGGGTTGCTATTCTAATATGAGGGTGAACGCCGGATGACCTTTATCCTTAGAATAAGGAGCTATCTTTATGAATTGGTATACCAGTGCCAGCCAATTTCTGGATCAGGTTACGGAAGCACAAAGACAGTTTTTTCAAGGAGCTACCTCTAACATTCCAGGTATGTCAGGCTTCAATAATGAAAGTATGCGGAAAAACCTTGACGACAGCCTGAGTTTCCAAGAAAAAATTGTGAATGATACTTTGGCATTTCAGGAGAACTTAGCTCGATTAACCCTTGAAACTCAGAAGCAATTTTGGCAAAATTACTTCTCAATGTTGCGGAATAAGTAAGCGCAATTACTTATCTCTAAAAAGCCTCCAGGAAATCTTCTTGGAGGGTTTTTTAATGCAGCCTCTTCAAGAATAACTTGATAAATTTCCTCCTTTTGTTTTAATTTTTGCTAATACTCACGACTAAATACTAAAGCGTTGGTTTTCCCCAACCATCTATCGAATGAAGGAGTTTAACCGGGCATAACGTCGATAATCTCATTTCGATCTTTGAGCCAATCAGCGATCGCCCTCGGTAAATCCTTCTGCACTTTACTACTCACATAAATTCCGATATGCCCTGTTGAAAAAGACCGTATTGTGTAATCTTGGCTACCAATATAATGTTCAAGTGCTTTAGAAGATTGAGGTGGAACCAGATGATCATATTCCGCACAAATATTAAAAACAGGAATATGAATATCTCGTAAGTTAATAATCTGTCCTCCCACTTCAAATTTTCCCTGAATCAATTTGTTCTCTTGAAATAGATCTTTAATGAACTGTCGATAGGCTTCTCCCGGCTGATCTGGGCTATCAAAAATCCACTTTTCCATGCGTAAAAAGTTCAATAGTTTGTCTTCATCCTCTGCCATATCCCACAGGTTCAGATACTTCTCAAACCCAAGCTGAAATGGTTTGAGCATGATGAATTCAGAATTCAGAAATTCACCGGGAATATTGCCAAATGCATCAACTAATAAATCCACATCAAAAGCCTGTGTGCCCAGAGTGGAACCGCCCCAGAGGTTCAAAAGACCCCCTCCCACATGAAAATCGACGGGGGTAACCATGGTGATTAATGTTTTGACTTTCTGAGGATGTAGAGCGCTATAACATAGACTAAAAGTACCCCCTTGGCAGATGCCTAACAGGTTGATTCGATCGCATTTCAGGCGATCGCACAGTACATCCACACAGTTTTTTAAATAGCCATTAATGTAATCATCCAGGGTTAACCAGCGATCAGCACGACTTGCATATCCCCAATCAATCAGGTAAACATCAAGACCTAGTTTGAGAAGATTCGCCACAAGCGATCGCCCTTCCTGGAGATCCACAATATAAGGACGGTTCACTAAGGCATAAACAATCAATAGGGGGATTCTTTGAGAAGGCTCCGTTTCTGGAACATAGCGGTACAATGTAACCTTATCTTCCTGATAGATAACTTCCTTCGGAGTCACTCCAATCTGAATATCCTCCTCCGCTACATTTCCGAATGCTTGAAAGCCCTTGAGTATTCTTGCAAAATTAGCCTGAGTCACCGGATTTTCCATTAATTCATGACTTGTAAAAACTCATTACTCAACGACTAAGGGTGTTTTAAAGCTGGTTAAAGGGTTATTATCTATAGACTTTAGAAACGGGAAAACAACCTTTAACCTTTATCGCTGTGCTTAATCTGAGCGGGGTTCTATGAAGGCTTGCTTGAGTTGTTTCATCTCCTTGCGTAGCTCATAAATATTGCGATGAATTTCATCTATCTCACTGCGTGTAGGGAGGTCATTCCATTTGAGAATGACATCGAGCACTTGCTGCTGCTGCTTTTTCAAGGTGGCAGCAGCCGTTAAATACTGTCCCCGTATCTGGAGGGCATCGTCGGATTGAAACGTTTGAGCAAACTTGCGATCGAACGATTGGCTCCACACAGATAGCCATTGTTGCCAGTGCTGCATCATTTGTGGGTTGATGGATGCTGCCCCTTCTTTACCTAGGGCGAGCATCTGCAAAAACTCCTCAGCGGTTTTGATCCAAACCTCCAGGAGAACCCGTTGATAATTAAAACTCGCCTGCTGCCAATGAAACCAGGCTTCCACGCTCTGCCATAGTTGGTAGCTCAGTTCACGGCTATCACCCAATTCCGGGTGCTGGAAAAAGGGAATCATCGAGAACCTTCCCGTAGCCCTTGCGTGAGGGTAAAGATGGCAGCAACCCCGGCAACTGCCCCCCATTTCAGCACTGGGTTCTTATCCACCCAATCCAGGATGCTTGGCACCACCATGTTGCTGTAATCCCCATCAATGCGAGTTTGATCCGGCACCGGTTCGTACAAGTTATTGGGATCATGCTCTGATTTGGGATCGTCAGAGCGTTGGAGCGGAAAACCAATCTGAAGCAGAATAGCATCCACCAGTGCAGGCGAGAGCCGCTGCAACGCATCAATCACTCTGGCTGCATCCCCCACAAGAAAATCGCGGGTGGGATGGGTGGCGGTATACAGCACCGCATCCGCGACCAGGCGGGGATCGTAATAGGGTGGAATCCCGGCAGGCTTAACGCCCAGGCGAGTCATGCTGTTATTCCAGAAGGGGGTGTTGATTACCGCAGGGCGAATGCTGGTAACACTGATAGGTATCTTCTCATGTTGCAACTCCACCCGCAGCGCTTCCAAAAAGCCTTCAATACCATGTTTGGCTGCTCCATAGGCGCTTTGTAGGGGAAGCGATCGCCTTCCCTCAATGGAAGACATGTGGATGAGTGCCCCGCGGCCTTCCCGCTTCAGATGGGGCAGGGCAGCCATGGCTCCATACGCTTGCCCCAGCAAGTCTACTTCAATAATGCGCTTGAATTCTTCCGGTGTAATTTGATCGAAGGGGGCAAACAAACCTGTTCCAGGAATATGCACCCAGGTATCAATCCGCCCGTAAGTGGCAACGGCTTTATCGGCGATCGCGTTTACCTGATTAAAATCCGTCACCTCTGCGATGGTAGGAGTTATTTCTCCTTGCAGGCTGCGAGCTTCATCTACCAGCGAAGCCAACTTTGCTTCATTACGACCCGAGGCCATCACTTTGGCTCCCTCGGTGGCAAACTGAAGAGCCACTGCACGTCCAATTCCACTTGTTGCACCAACAACTACGACGACTTGATCCCGAATTGGCTTCAATTGCATGAATGCGGCTCCTATCTTCTTGCCCGAAGACTAACAATAGATCTGATGTAAGACTTCTATCTGATGAAGGATCTACAGAAATAGAGCTTTCTTTTAGAGCCTTATGCTATGGGTGCTGGTCAAATACGGGATGGAGTGCTACTCGTCTAAAGTTATGTTTAGCAAGCTGAGCGTTTGATAAACAGCAATTCTCAGTATGGGCATCAAAGCCAAGAGTTCACGCCCGTAGGGCGTGAACTCTTGGCTTTGATGCCCGAAAACCGCGCGCCTTTGGCGCGCGGTTTTCGGGCCTGATTTCAAAATGGGAATTGCTGTTTGATAAAGCTACCTACCCAGGATCATTTTTTAGTGCATGAAGCGCACAGAACAGTGACTCTGGGTAAAACAAGTCTGAGATAGGTGGTTAGAACCGATCAAAAACATCGGTTTTCTGGATTTCATTTAAGGCTTAAACCGCTAGAGTATAAGTATTGGTGTAGAACACCTTAGCGTTGCATTGTGTGCGAATAAAGCATTGCGATCTTACTCAACGAAGTCATGCTTTAATAATCCCGCTACACCGTGAAGAGAGCTAAAAAAGCTACACAAAAGTAAGTTTTCAGTTTTTCTTTACTGTCATTCGTTGCGTTATTCTTCAACCATGCACAACACTAACGACCTCCAAAGGCTTTTGGAGATCTTGCCTCACGATATCCAGCAACGCTTAGAACAACATCCGCAGCGTGATGTCCTGGTGGAGGTCGTGCTGGATTTGGGCCGGTTGCCAGAGGCCCGTTTCCCAGGGCAGGCCGAGTACCTGTCTCAAGACGCGGTGACCCATGAACAATTGCAGTATTGCATTGAGCGTGTGGGACACTTTGGAGCTGACAATCGGGCTGGCATTGAACAAACTCTGCATCGCATCAGCGCCATTCGGAATCGCCAGGGGCAGGTCATTGGCTTAACCTGCCGGGTTGGCCGCGCTATTTTGGGCACGATCGCCATGATCCGTGATCTGGTTGAAACTGGCCAATCCATTCTCATGTTGGGTCGCCCCGGAGTCGGTAAAACAACTGCCTTGCGTGAGATTGCACGAGTGCTAGCCGATGACCTTAACAAACGTGTGGTCATTATTGATTCCTCCAACGAGATTGCAGGAGATGGCGATATTCCGCACCCGGCGATCGGGCGAGCTCGACGGATGCAGGTAGCGCACCCCGAACTGCAACACCAGGTGATGATTGAGGCTGTGGAAAACCACATGCCTGAAGTCATCGTGATCGATGAAATTGGGACGGAACTGGAAGCCTTAGCCGCACGGACGATCGCCGAACGAGGTGTACAACTGGTTGGTACGGCTCACGGAAACCAGTTGGAGAACCTGATCAAAAACCCAACACTTTCGGACTTGGTAGGTGGTATTCAGTCTGTCACTCTGGGTGATGATGAAGCCCGGCGACGTGGTTCTCAAAAGAGCGTGCTGGAGCGCAAAGCACCCCCAACCTTTGAGATTGCTGTCGAAATGCAAGAGCGACAGACGTGGACGGTACATGAAAGTGTGGCCGACACCGTTGATCGCCTCCTGCGAGGACAACAACCGAATCTACAAACGAGAAGCATTAATGAGCAGGGGCACGTCACCATTATGCGGGAAGTACCAAAGGTACCCCTGGAGCGGCGTCCTCAAACGGCTCAAACAACACCATTCTCAGCCAACCGGCCTCAACCACCCAAACGAGTTCTGCAATTTCCTCAGCATGGAGAAGTCGAGTTCCTGACGGAACGGCAGAGCCCAACGTTACCATCTGCTTCCCCTGAGCGTTGGGATGATTGGGAGAGGGAAGCAATTCCGCCTGCTCAAGATACGGGAGAGCGAGGATTGGCAATCTATCCCTATCAAATGAGCCGTAATCTGGTTCAACAAGTGATCGCCCAATTGAACCTACCTGTCCGTATTGTTGGTGGGGTAGAACGAGCTGATGCTATCCTCACCCTGAGAGCAAACCTGCGGAAACATCATAATCTGCGGAGTATGGCCGAGGGGTTTGGGGTGCCGATTTATGCCGTCAAGGCCAATACCATTGCTCAGATTGCGAATACCTTGCAGCAAGCATTGGGAATGGAAACCCAAGAGACCCACTCGTATGACCGAGTAGGGGATGTGGTTGAAGGGGGCGGTGATGGAGAGAATGAGTTAGATGCCCTTGAAGAAGCTCGGCTGGCTGTTGAACAGGTCGTGATTCCGAAGGGGCAACCTGTGGAGTTGTTGCCGCGATCGCCCCGGGTTCGGGCCATGCAGCACGAGCTGATTGAGCGCTATCGCCTCAAATCCAGTAGCTTTGGCACCGAACCGAACTGTCGCCTGAGAATTTATCCAGCTTAAGAATTGATCAGCAATTCTCATTTTGAAATCAGGCCCGAGAACCGCGCGCCTTTGGCGCGCGGTTCTCGGGCATCAAAGCCAAGAGTTCACGCCCGTAGGGCGTGAACTCTTGGCTTTGATGCCCATACTGAGAATTGCTGAGAATTGATCGGTGAAGTAGCGCAGTAGGGTAATATCCCTACTGCGCTTTATTTTGCGTTTGAGTGCCGTATGTTGTGCAGCGCTCAAAAACGTTCTTGATCTGGCTCCTTGGGTCTGTACATTACATCGCACCTATCAAGATTGGTGGCCTGCCAAAGCCCTTGTAGTAAACGACGAGAGCCTGCTTTAGGGGTCGTTTTTTCCAGCCTCTGCTGCAGCCTGATCTGCCGCTTTGGTATAGCGCCGAAAGTTTTGTACCGATTGATGGCGGGTTAGCGTCATTGCGTGATGAGGATTCATCCCTCTCAGAACCAAGTTTGTTGCAAAGGTGTGCCGGAAATGATGAGCGTGGAAGTTAATCCCAGTTTGCTCGGCAATCTGATCAATGAACTTCCGAACCCCGTCATACCCGAGACGCTGTCCGCCATTCCGGCGCGAGTAGGAAATGAATAAAGGAGACTCCGGAGCCAGGGTTTCTCCACTGTCTCGTCGCCATTGGAGATAAAGGTCTAGATCTTTTTTTCCTTGAGGAGCTAAAGGGACAAATCCTTTGCTATCTGCTTTTGCTTCGCGGATTCTCAAGCGCTGTCCGTCATAATCATCCAAGTTTAATGCACATACCTCCTCGGCTCGGAGCCCATGCAGCAGTACAGAAATTAGAGCCATGTTACGTTCAGGCAGAGAACTGAGCGCGACTGCGTCATATATTTGGGCAACCTCATCATGGGTTAGGTTCTGGGCTGCAGGCTCTTTTAGCTTGGGCAACTGGACTTCTACGGTAGGGTCAACCGTCACGTAGCCCGATCGCACCATCCACCCATAAAAGTTTTTCAGCGTTCCCAAAATACGCCGAACGGTTGCATCGGATAGTACGCGCCGTCCGGATTGAGTGTCATCTCGCAGCAGATACCCCTTGAATTGGGCAATGCTGCGAGGGGTAATGTCTGCCCACCCCTTATCGGTCCAGTTCAGAAAATATTGCAAGTCTTGCCGATAAGCCTTCTGGCTCTTAGGGGCCAGCGATCGCGCCTGTAAAAATTCATCTACCCGTAGCTTTCTCAACTGATCGGGTTGAAGTGACTGGCTAGGATGAACTTCCCCTGCCCCCGGAACAGTCTGAAGGGGAAGGATAATCGGATCGGGAACGGACTTGCGACGATTCATACGGCGATCGATAAGCAATAGTACAAAGATAGACGCAAATCTTGTGCCTATCCCCGAACCCTCATTTTTCGCGCGAAACGACGAAAAATAAGGGTTCGAAAATTGGTTTTAGAACGGTGCCAGGCATGAGTAGAGTTTTCGGTCAAATCGAGCGATCGCGAGTCAGCAGTTCTCATTATGAGCTTCAAAGCCAAGATTGCGCGCCCGACGGGCGCGCAATCTTGGCTTTGAAGCCCGAAGACCGCTTGCCTTCGGCAAGCGGTCTTCGGGCCTAATTCCATACTGAGAATTGCTGATCGCGAGTGCAAAGGATAGTCACCCGGTCGTATTTCTATCCTCAACGTGGCTTCAGAGAACTATTATCCGGAATATGATGGATCTCAGACGAGTTTATACTTTAGGTTGATAAAGAGGGTTATAATGACGGCAGCCTAAACCTTTGGCGTCCTTAATGGCTTTATGAGGATTGCGTTTTGAGCGTGATGGGCTGGCGTCGCAGGAGAGGGCAGTTACTTGAGGGGCGATCACTCGTTGCTTGAAGGGGTAGAGCTGCGTTCTAGAAAGGGTTGATGGCTAAAGCGTTACCGGAAAAATGTCGCAAGTGTGCCATGCTGCCGGCTCAACAAGCACAGGCTTTGCATGGGGCTGATGGGGATGGGTGTTGGAATCCATCTGTTTGTTATAGTCGGCGATCTTATGCGCGGCATCGCGATCGCATCAATCAAACCCGCAACCGTAAGCGGAAGGAACAAGAACCAGAGCACATTACAGTTCCATTTGAGCCGTTGAGCCAATTGGTGTTTGGGGTGCTGGTGGTGTATCGCGAGGTAGGAGCCGATACGCCTGTGCATGCGATCGCCGCTGAAATTTGGCAAGGACAAGAGAAGGTTGCGATCGTACCTCCCGTCCACTGCGCGGGAATGGTACCCAGCCAAGTGCATACTTATGTGGGCAAGATGCTGAGCATGTTGGAGCAGCGCTACGGAGTTCGGAAGTTTGCGAGCCAAATTCGTTTGGATCCAGGGGGATGCCCTCTTCGGCCCTGCCCGTTGAAGGTGGAGGTGTAGGAATGGGGCCGGTGGAGCAGCTGGAGTTGCCTCTATGGGAGGTGCTGAGGGAAGCAGCGATCGCCCCGGATGACGCTGATGTGCGGCAACTGCTCAATGTGCTGGAAGAATCGTTGGCTGACTTGGATACGGTTGGGCAGTTACAGGTAGCCGCAGAGGCGATCGCCCAAATTGTGCAAGTGTTTCAAGATCGCTCTATATTGGCGTTTGAAGAATTGGAGGCGACCGCAAGCGACGATGGACCGACCATGCCTGAAGACGCGTTCGATCGCTACGTGCGACAGACGATGGAAGTAGATTTTGATCAATTCATCGAACCATTGGAAAGCTTGCCTCGAAAGTTGCCAGAACGTCGGGCGGACTCGCTTGAAGCTGTTTCTATCGTCGGTGGATTGGACCAATCAGCTCTCCTGCAAGCATTGGATGAGCAGATGAAAGAGCATCCCGAGTGGACAGAGGTGGAGGCGTTTAATCAGGCGTTGGCGATCGCCCATGATGAAGATGTGTCTAGTTGGGTGGAGGCGATCGGCCAATGGATGGGAAAAAAACAGATTGAGATGATTCCTCTCGTGCAGCTTCAGCAGGCCATTGGGATGCCACTGATTCAACTATGGTTGGCATTGCTGTTGGGGGGATTTGCGATCGAGCAAAGGGGAGAATTCTATGAAACCCAGCAAGTCTGGGTGTTAGGGCAGTTTCGGTAAACTTCTTGTGAAGAAGGTGCGTTAAAGCTGGCTGCGGGGTAAAAGTTTTTAGGAAAATATCGGAGAGAATTCTCAAGGAGTTGATTTTTTGCGCGCAGTGTACAAAAAATTAACTTCTCGAGAATTCTCCAAATTAGTAAATTCCTTCTGAGGTGCCTTTGCGAATTCCTAATCGATCTTAATTTTGTATTGTGGCAACGTTGATAACGTTGGTTACGTTATTGCTTCCAAATTTACCCCTGTACCTCTCGCATCATCAAATGTAATGGATCATTACTACTCAGCAACGCTTAACACCCCGATTCAGTATGACCTCAATCCGGAAGGAGGCTCTAATCCGGGAAACATTATTGATGTCAACGGTACGCTCTATTTCACGGCGACCAATAGCAATAATGTGAACGAACTGTGGAAGGTTGACCCCACGATAGGAGAACCAGTCCGTGTTAGAGAAATAGCTACAGGCGAGTTCTTCCCCCGTTTCGCCAACGTCAACGGTACACTCTATTTCACGGTTTATAACTCCGAAGGAGCAGGAGTCGCTGAATTGTGGAAAGTGGAACCCACAACGGGTAATCCAGTTCGTGTGGCAGAGCTTTTATCGGGTAATGATGCGTCGTTTGCCCCTGCTTTAACTAATGTTAACGGTACGCTTTACTTCACGGATGGAAATAGCAGCAGTGGCAGAGAACTGTGGAGAATTAACCCAACAACGGGCAACTCAGAACTCATCGATGTTGAACCGGGCGATCGCCCCTCCAACCCCGAAAGCCTAACCTCGATTAACGGTATCCTTTACTTCACGGCTGAAACCAGCGATCGTGGCAGGCAGTTGTGGAGGATTAATCCAACGACGGGTAATCCAGAATTCATCGAACTTGAACCCGTTAGTAGTGGATCGAGTCCCTGGAATCTGACCAACATTAACGACACGCTCTACTTCACCGCTTATACAAGCGGTAATGGCAATGAACTGTGGAGGATTGACCCCACGACAGGCAATCCTGTTCTACTCGAAATTGAATCGGGTCCTGCTTCATCGAATCCTGATTCCCTAGCCAATCGCAATGGTACGCTCTATTTCACAGCAACCACTAGCAGTCATGCTAAAGAATTATGGAGGATTGACCCGAGCGTAAGGATACCCATACGACTGACAAATACTACATTTGATAATGTCCAGTTTGATATCCAGGAACTGACGGAGATCAATCGTACGCTGAATTCACCCGTACAGATCAGTCGGACAATTTATTTTCCGATGCAGTTCATTAGTGGCTACGAACTCAGCAAGATTGACTTCAATACGGGCGAATTTGTTGTACTTAACATCGATCCTGACCCTGAATCGTCGCGTCCCTATGAGCTGACTAACGTTAACGGCATACTTTATTTCAGAACCTACACCACCGATAATGGCTTCGAACTCTGGAGAGTTGATCCAGATACAGACAACCCAGTCATGCTTGATATTAAACCGGGTATTGAGTCGTCCTTTCCGAGTCAGTTAACTAATATCAGCGGCACTCTCTACTTCACCGCTGAAGATAGCATTAATGGGAATGAGCTCTGGAGGATTAATCCGGTTACAAGTAATCCAGAATTGGTTGCAGATTTTAATCCTGGATCCAATGGCTCATTCCCATCTATTTTGGGCTACCAGGATGGCAAACTTTATCTCTCTGCTGACAACGGCGTTAACGGACGTGAATTATGGGTTTTGCCACTGACAAACGATACCCCGAACGTGATCACGGGTACGGTCAATGATGATAGCCTTACAGCAACCCCCGAACAGGATCAGATTTTGGCCGATGCAGGTAACGATACCGTAACCTCCACGGTTAGCAATGCCCAGCAAAACGACCTGTTTAACGGGGGAACTGGAGTTGACACTCTCGTGATGTCTGGAGGAAGCGCATCTACCCTTCTCACTCTAAATTTAGGGACAGCCACCAATCAAGTGAGCGGGATACCAGGTTCGGTGATCCAAAACTTTGAAGTGCTTAACTTTGATGGTTTCCAGGGAGCCTTGAATGCCATCGGTAGTGCAGGCAACGACACCATCATTGCTGGGGTCGGTAACGATATTCTCAATGGCAATGATGGTAATGATACCCTGATGGGTAACGCAGGTAATGATGCTTTGGATGGTGGCTTTGGAACCAATCAATTGGTGGGTGGCGCAGGCGATGATACTTACATAATCAGTACGTCAACCAATACCCTTATAGAGGAAGTTGATGGTGGAGTGGATACTGTTGAAGTCGCGATCGCCCACAGCCTAGCCGCCAATATAGAAAACCTAACCCTTACAGGAACAGCGGCTATTGATGGAATAGGTAACACCTTAAATAATCGTTTGAGGGGTAACAGTGCGAACAACAGCCTTCATGGTGGAACGGGTGATGACACATTGATAGGCGGCGTAGGGAATGATAGTTATGGTGTCAATTCCAGCACTGACCGTGTAGTAGAAGCTGTGAACCAGGGAGTTGATACCATCAGATCGAGCATTACCTGGGGGTTAGGAGTGAATGTGGAAAATCTCCTTCTAACCGGTAACGCTGCCATTAATGGCACAGGTAATGCCCTGAGTAACAGGCTGACCGGCAACCGTGGCCGTAATACCCTGGTTGGTGGGGGCGGCAACGATGTGCTGATAGGCAATGCAGGTGCTGATATTCTACTGGGCGGCAATGGCAATGACGTACTGAACCTGGGGGCCGATAAAGCCGTTGACACAGTAGTGTATAACATTGGCCATGGTCGTGATACCGTTAACCAGTTTGCGCGCGGTAGAGGGGGAGACTTACTACAATTCAATGGCATTCGGTCTATTGATGTCGTTACCTCTGGCACGGGCACTCAGTTCCGCCTGGGGGATGAAGTGAAAGGAAACAGTGGATTTGGTACTGGTGCACTGCTGTTAACACTTAAAGGGGTGACTGGATTCACATCTACCAATATCGCTGTCAATGTAGGTGTTGGTACATCAACAATGTTTAATTTCAGTTAGTACCACGGCTGTGCACTGCACATTGCGCTTTACAAGCTTGTACAACACGCACTATATCTACCTGCCCGAATTAGTGTGATGAAGTAATAGAGTCTGTTTTAGAAGTTGTTTTTTCGGGTGCAAAGTACCCGAAAAAACAATCTTTCTAGCGGGCTTTAAAGCACGGTCTAGCAATATCCATGAGGTTGCTGATCAATCATGAGCACCAAAACTCTACTCCCCAACCAGTAGATGCTTCTATCGGGTCGTGGACTGTAGAGCCTAAATGCTCAGTGCAGGTAATTTACTTTTGTGATGATTTACAGTACATTTGAACTATTATTTCTGTGATGGATAGAGACACGGATGACATACCGTAAAGGAAAACGTTACGACAGCATAGATATGTTGCATGAGATTGACAGGGAATTGCTATGCCCGCTCAATGGACGGTAGACCAGGTGTTGGCCCTCGCACCCGATGCAGCCTCCGCAAAAAATGGGCGTGGGTTAGCAACCCGTCAGAAATGGGTTTCTCTGGGTTGTCAGGAATCTGTGGTTTGGGGGGAATGTCGGGGTAGTGGCAAGAATCCTTATCAGACGCAAATTGACCTGAGTGAGCCGGCCTTTCGCTGTAGCTGCCCCAGTCGTAAATTTCCCTGCAAGCATGGTTTAGGGCTGTTTTTGCTACTGGCAGAGCAACCGGAAGAGCTGATTGAAACAGATCCCCCGAGCTGGGTTGCCGATTGGATTGCGAGCCGATCGCAGCGAACCGAAAAGAAGGCAGAAAAGCAGTCCAAACGGCAGGAACAGGCCGCCGATCCCGTTGCCCAGGCAAAGCGAGTCGCAGAACGACAGCGAAAGGTGAGTGCCGGCATTCAGGAGTTGCGCCTGTGGTTGGAAGACCGCGTGCGCCAGGGATTAGCTACGCTGCCCCAGGAGCCTTACGGGATGTGGGATGGAATCGCCGCTCGGATGGTCGATGCTCAGGCTCCCGGTTTGGCACGGCAGTTGCGTGAACTGGCAGGAATTGTTCACTCTGGGGCAAACTGGCACGATCGCGTGTTGGAGCGATTAGGGCGGTTGTATCTTATCATCGAAGGTTTTGAGCGCATTGAAACGCTGCCCACCGCTGTACAGTCAGACCTCCGAACTCAGATTGGCTGGTCGCTGGGTCAAGATGAGGTGCTGGCGGGGCTGGCGCACTCAGACCTGTGGCTTGTCGTTGGGCAACGCACGGAAGAAGAGGAACGGTTGCGATCGCGCCGCACTTGGCTGTATGGAATTACCAGCCAGATGCCTGCCCTATCGCTGGATTTTGCGCATGGGCAGCAGCCATTTGAGCAAAGCCTGATGCCGGGAACGGGGCTAGAAGCAGAGCTAGTGTTTTATCCCAGTGCTTATCCCGTGCGTGCCTTGATGAAAACGCGGCAGGAAGCGGTGATGCTCTCAAAAGCTCCACCGGGTCGTGAGTCGATTGGGGAGGCGATCGCCCATTACAGCAAAGCTTTGGCAACCTGCCCCTGGCTCGAACGGTTTCCGTTGTTGCTGGCAGATGTGACTCCCCGCTGGGAAGCCCAGAGCTGGCTGCTTCAGGATCGACAGGGTGCCGTATTACCCCTTTCCCCCCGCATGGAGCCAAATAAGGGATGGCAACTTCTAGCTCTGAGCGGCGGACAGCCCCTCACCCTGTTTGGTGAGTGGAATGGGGCTTCTCTATCGGTATTCAGCGTTTGGGCGGAGGATGCTTACTATGGCTTCGGCAACTGATTCCACGGATTCTCTCTGGCAGGCCATTGGTTCTGCTGCCTTGTTGGGTACAGGCCGCCAATCGTTTCAAATACCCAATGCCTCTGGCAATTTGGTGCAATGTTTGTCTCAACTGAGCGATCGCCCTCCTGAAGTTGCCCTCCTGTGTGCTGCTGGAATGGTGGCGCTGCATCAGCGGGTTGGCTGGCTTCCTGTAACACAGGCGATCGCTGAAGTTGAGTCCTGTGCATCTACGGATCTACCCCGATGCAGTCCTCACGCGGCCCGCTGTTTACAACGAATTTTGGAAGGGCAGTTCCCACAGCAACTCCCCCAATTATTGGGCGAATGGTTAACGAAGGCCCAAATCAACGGACTGCGTGTGCCTGAAATGCTCTTGCCTGCTTTGATGGATAAAGGGCGATCGCAGCGAGTATTACGCCCCGCCATCTCAGCCGTTTTGGGCCAGCGGGGGCAATGGTTAGCAGCACAAAATCCAGATTGGAGCTATGCGATCGCTCTGGTTGGAGAAGCCGACTGGGAAACGGGGACGCCAGAAGCACGCTTAGCCCTGCTACAAAATTTGCGAGCCAACCATCCCGCTCATGCCAGGGATTTGCTGCAAGCAACCTGGAGTCAGGAAGCAGCGGGCGATCGCACCCAATTCTTAGAAACTTTTCGGGTTGGGTTAAGTCTGGCAGATGAGCCGTTTTTAGAAGTGGCATTAGGCGATCGTCGGAGTAAGGAAGTGAGACGGGTTGCCGCCGATTTGCTGGCAAGCCTGCCTGATTCCCGCCTCAGTCAGGAAATGGCAAACCTCCTCCAGCCTTACATTTTCTTCTCCCCTTCACCTGCCTCGATCAATGTTCAGTTGCCGGATGCCCTAACCCCTGAGTTGATGCAACTCGGAATCGAGGCAAAGCCATCGCGGCTCTCGTCCTTGAAGCTGGGCGAAAAAGCAGGATGGCTTCTGCAAATGATCGCGGCAACACCACTGTCTTTCTGGAATCGATGGGGCATGACTGCTGAAGAACTCGTGGCACTTGCGCAGCAGAGTGAATGGCAAACGGTGTTCTTTCAGGGATGGGCCATTGCCGCGCAACGACAGGGCGATCGCCCCTGGATGATAGCTTTACTCCACGGTGGGATCGTCACGGCCCAATCAGAGCAAAACCCGGTTCTAAATCATGCTCTAGAGCAGTCACAGGCTGCAACGTTGTTCAGGCTCTTATCACCCGATCAACAAAACGCATTTCTGTTGAGCTGGATGCGATCGGGGATAGACGTTATTACCCAGTCCTTCACGATCTCGCTGCTGTCTCAAAGCTCTGATCAATGGAGTGTTGAACTGACACAAACCGTTCTAACTAGTCTGGAACGATACTTTGCTAATACTTCTGATCTCCGCAGTATTGCGTGGGAACTGCGGACTAACTTGCACCAATTCGCCCATTTTATCCCAGTCCAATTTTTACCTGATGTTATGCAATTACAAAATCAAATACCGGCAAATTCACCCTGGCATCACAGCGTAGAAGCGCTTTTGTCGCTAATGCAATTTCGGCGGGAAATGATACGAGCATTTGAGAGAAATGAAAAATAGAAAATCAACAAGATAGCTTTGATAAGCACTCAGTATCGATTCGATTAACAGTTTTATTAATAGTTCACGAACAGTAAGACAACAATTATGGCGACCCAAAACTCAAAATCTAAGAATTCTGATGCACAACCCATGCCCTCCCAATTCGCCCTGCTTCGTGAACATGCTGAACATCAATTTGCCCATGAACTCGATGAACTGGCAAAAGCAGATACTCGCCAACGCCCTCCGAACTGGAAGCTTTCTCCCTGGGCCGTCTGTGTTTATCTGCTGGGTGGCGCTCTAGATAACGGCTTTGAAGTGTCAGCCAAATACATTGGGAATCGCCGCTTGATGGAAGTGGCGATCGCTACCCTGGCAACCGATCGCGCCCTGTTGCTGTATGGTGTTCCGGGAACCGCAAAATCCTGGGTATCAGAGCATTTAGCCGCTGCCATTTCAGGCGATTCGGCCCTATTGATTCAGGGGACGGCAGGCACCAGCGAGGAGGCCATTCGCTACGGCTGGAACTATGCTCGGTTGCTGTCGGATGGCCCCTCCATGGACGCTCTGGTCGCCAGTCCCATGATGCGGGCCATGGCAGATGGCAAGATCGCCCGGGTCGAAGAACTAACGCGCATTCCCTCGGATGTGCAGGATACGTTGATTACCGTTCTGTCGGAAAAAACGCTGCCGATTCCCGAACTGAATATGGAAGTGCAGGCCACGAAGGGATTTAATGTGATTGCAACGGCGAATAACCGCGATCGCGGCGTAAACGAAATTTCCAGTGCCCTAAAACGCCGATTTAATACGGTAATTCTGCCAGTTCCTAAGACAATTGATGAAGAAGTGAGCATTGTGCAGCAACGCGTCACCAGCCTGGGACGCGCCCTGGAACTCCCGGCGGAAGTTCCGGCACTGGAAGAGATTCAGCGTGTCGTCACGATCTTTCGAGAGTTGCGAGAAGGTGTGACGATGGACGGCAAAACAAAACTCAAATCTCCTACAGGAACCCTCAGCCCTGCGGAAGCCATTTCAGTGGTCAATAGCGGGATGTCTCTAGCTGCACATTTCGGGGATGGCTCGCTATCCGCAAGTGATCTAATTTCGGGGTTGGTGGGTGCGATCGTCAAAGATCCTGTTCAGGATCAGGTGGTTTGGAAGGAGTACCTGGAAACGGTGGTGAAAGAACGCGACGGTTGGAAGGATTTGTATCGCGCCAGTCGAGCCATGCTCTAGGCCGTTCTAATGAATTTTTTGTGTGCGAAGCGCACGAAAAAACCACGCTTTCAGGCAGTCTTGAAGCATGCTCTAGGGGCGATCGCACTATGTCAGTTCACGTTTTTGGAATTCGCCATCATGGGCCAGGTTCTGCCCGTAGCCTTTGTCAGGCACTGACGCAACTCCAGCCGGATATGGTGTTGGTGGAAGGCCCACCCGATGCGGAAGCTGTCCTACCTCTGCTGGCTCATCGGCAGATGCGTCCACCTGTAGCACTGCTGATTTACGCTCCGGATGATCTGCAACAGGCGGTTTACTATCCCTTTGCCGTTTTCTCTCCAGAGTGGCAGGCCATTCATTACGCCCTGACTCAGCAAATTCCTGTCCGATTCATGGACTTACCTCAGGCTCACCGATTTGCCCTGCGGATGAAGCATCAAGAACAAGTCGATGATATCGAGGAAGAAAAGACAGAATCATCAAACCCTCCTGCTCAACCCCCAACAGTTGATCACCTATTGCCCAATCCCTATGATGACCCCTTGAGCCTGCTGGCACAGGCAGCTGGATACAGTGATGGAGAACGTTGGTGGGAACATCTGGTTGAACAACGGCAGGATAGCACCCAGTTGTTTACTGCTATTGGGGAAGCAATGACGGCGTTGCGATCGCACATCGAAACTCATTCCCAATCCCCCCGCTCCACTCCCCAATCCTTGCTGGAACCCCACCGGGAAGCCTATATGCGGAAGACCATCCGGGAAGCCACAAAGCAGGGATATCAGAGAATTGCGGTCGTGTGTGGAGCGTGGCATGCTCCCGCCCTGGAAACTCTGCCCCCAGCGAAAGAAGATGCTGCGCTGTTAAAAGGACTGCCCAAAGTCAAAACTGAAGCCACGTGGATTCCCTGGACTCACGGACGGCTAGCGATTAGCAGCGGCTACGGAGCGGGCATTGAGTCACCAGGCTGGTATCAACATTTGTGGGATGAGGGTAGACGTAGACAATCCGCCCAAGGCACAACCCAAAGCACGACCAGTAGTGTCATTCGCTGGATGGCAAAAGTCGCACGATTGCTGAGAAAACAAGATTTGGATGCCTCTTCGGCCAGTGTGATTGAAGCCGTCCGGCTAGCCGAGACGTTAGCCGCTCTGCGCGATCGCCCCCTCCCCGGTCTTACCGAATTCAATGAAGCCACACAAACCGTCTTATGCTTCGGCGATCCGCTGCCCATGCAGTTGATTCACCAGCAGCTCATCGTGGGTGAACGGTTGGGTAAGGTGCCCGCCGAAACGCCCATGATCCCCCTGCAGCAGGATTTGCAGCGGCAGCAAAAACGACTGCGGCTTAAACCGGATGCCGCTCAAACCACGCTAGATCTTGATCTCCGCAAACCTTTAGACCTGGAGCGATCGCACCTATTCCATCGGCTCACCTTGTTGCAAATCGACTGGGGACAGCCGCAGACTACCGGCAACACCAAAGGCACCTTCCGCGAGTCCTGGCGGCTCCAGTGGCAACCGGAGTTTGCGATTCGTCTCATTGAGGTGGGCATCTGGGGCAACACGCTCGAAACGGCAGCAACCGGGTGGACGTGCGATCGCGCTAACAAAGCCAACCTGCCGGAACTGACCCGTCTGATCGATCAAACCCTACTGGCCAATCTCCCCCAGGCGATCGCCCACCTGATGAATCGGCTGGAAGCGGAAGCAGCCCTCGCTAGCGATCTGGCACATCTCATGAATGCCTTACCGCCGCTGGTGAATGTGCTGCGTTACGGCACCGTGCGTCAGTTTGAGACAACCCTCGTCAGCCATGTCGTTGAGGGATTAATTACCCGCGTTTGCATTGGTTTGCCAATCGCCGTTGCCTCCCTGGACGATGATGCTGCAACTCAGATGTATCGGCAGATTGTTGCGGTGAACGGGGCGATCGCCCTGCTTCAGCAAGCCCACCCCTTAGAGCAGTGGCAACAGGTTCTCCTCCAGCTTGCAGACCAGCAAGGGTTACATGGGCTGGTGGCGGGGCGGTGCTGTCGTTTGCTGTTTGATGCAGGGGTGTTCCAGTCAGAAGATGCTGCACGGCGGTTGGGATTGGCCCTCTCGACGGCGATCGAACCGGCTCAGGCTGCTGCCTGGATTGAAGGGTTTCTAACGGGCAGTGGGCTGTTGCTGATTCACAATCCGGCACTCTGGCAGGTGTTAGACGATTGGGTAACGGAGTTATCGAGCGATACGTTTACCGCAATTCTGCCCCTGCTGCGTCGTACCTTTTCAACCTTTGCAGCTCCCGAACGTCGTCAGATGGGGGAGCGCGTGCGGCAGGGAAATTCCCATACCCCGGCGATCGCCCAATCTGGTCGTTTTGATGGCGATCGCGCTGATACTGTTCTCCCACTTCTTGCTCAATTACTGGGGATTGCACCATGACAGAGGCTCCTGAACAAGAAAGACTGCGACGTTGGCGGCTGATCCTCGGGGGTGGAGCTGCCGATGGCATTACAGGTTCAAGTCATGGTACAGGGGATGATGGCTTTAGCTTGGGAGCGTCGGATCAGGCGATCGATCAGACACTGGGTGCGCTTTATGATGGCGATCGCCAGGGTGGACTGGGTGGCTCTTCTCCCAAAGTGGCACGTTGGCTGGGCGATATTCGCACCTACTTTCCAACATCTGTCGTGAAAGTGATGCAGCAGGATGCCTTAGAGCGGCTAAATCTACGGCAGATGCTATTAGAGCCAGAGCTGCTGGAAGCGGTAGAACCCGATGTCCATCTTGTTTCCAATCTGTTGTCCCTGAGTGGCGTGATGCCCGGTAAGACGAAGGAAACGGCTCGAATTGTAGTCAGACGCGTCGTGGAAGACCTGATTCGTAAACTGGAAAATCCGACGCGGCAAGCAATTCTGGGTAGCCTTAACCGCTCGATTCGTAATCGTCGCCCCCGCCATCATGAAATCGATTGGCATCGCACGATTCGTGCCAATCTGAAACACTACCAGCCCCAATACCGCAGCATTATTCCCGAAACGCGCATTGGCTTTGGGCGCAAACGCTCTGCATTGCGAGACATCATTCTCTGTGTCGATCAAAGTGGCTCGATGGCGACATCGGTGGTTTATGCGGGGATTTTCAGTGCTGTGCTGGCATCGCTGCCAGCCGTTCAAACTAAGCTGGTCGTTTTTGATACAGCAGTGGTCGATTTGACCGACCTGCTGCAAGATCCAGTCGAGGTTTTGTTTGGAACACAGCTAGGGGGCGGCACGGATATTAATCAGGCATTAGCGTACTGTCAGGGATTAGTGCGTCAACCGCAAGACACAATTCTGGTGTTGATTAGCGACCTGTATGAAGGAGGCAACTCGGATGAAATGCGAAAGCGTATTAGCGCTCTTGTAGCTTCAGGCATTCAATTCATCACTTTGCTGGCCCTAAATGATGACGGTGCGCCCTGCTATGATCACAGCAACACAAAATTCATGGCGTCTTTGGGGATTCTGGCCTTTGCCTGTACACCCGATCGCTTTCCCGACTTAATGGCAGCCGCGATTAACCGCCAAGATCTCAACCAATGGGTTGCAGCACAGGAAACGAGCTAGGCACGACCATTGTTACAAACAGCCTGTAATATCATGTCGGGTCAAATACCGATAATAAAAAGTGGTGCGACGCTTTGCGCCGCACCACTTTTTATTATCGGTATTTAACCTTACTTGTGATAGCCCGAATATTACATGCATTTCGCGTACCTAATATCCGGTTCCAGCCTCTGGGCAAGATGTAGATTTCCCCAAATGCTTGCCAAAACTGCTGATTCTTGAATGTAGGCCTCGTCTGTCCTCATAAAGGGGTCAGGAGGGATGAGCCTCGCTTTCGTCGCTTTCCTTAGCCGGTGCTTTACCCAAGAGCACTCTCAAAAAATCGTTTGCGACCCATGCAATACCTGATAACAAGAGTACCAGCAGCAGCGGAGCCAGCCCCGCAAATGGGGCGACCACAAACAGTAGTAGCGCCGCTGTTACCAATAATCGAATGACAGAGTTCATAGTCGTTCTCAAATTCACCTTTCTACACGCTAGGTTCTGTTGGCATAAACGACCTCTAACAGAAGCTATATTTCTGGCTGTGAATTCTGCTCAAGCTTAACGTCCCTCTTCACCGGGCGATCGCACTGAGTCATAACTTGGAGGTCTGTTCATATCTTGATGGATTGATGAATGCCATTAGGAACTCACGCAAGGGTATAGAGCCAGATGCTTCTGCACCAACTTTCTGGAGTTCGTTGCGGTGGAATAAGGTGCAACTATTCTGGCCCTACCGAAACGGGTGATAGAACCCTAAACAGCCGTTTGGATAGAAGTACACGAGCGGGTACTGCAGTCTCCCTTAATTAATGAATATGGTGGAATCAAATTAATTCAAGGCTATTCTTTATGCTGGTTTCGACCTTTGAACTACTCGTCAAACCCATTACACCTCCTGATGCCGGGCCTGCTGCTTTAGCTCGCAAAGTAGTCCAGGGTTACTTCCTGACGATCGCTAATACCAGTAATGTTCCTGCTTCCTTGCGGTTGACCTTTGCAGCTACCACCCCTGAGCTAAACATAGGCTCTACTATTGTCATTCGAGACATCACAGGTGGAAATGAATTTGGTGATCTGGTTCCTACCGGAGACCCAAAGCGGTTGAACTATAACATCACCATTCCGGCCAATGATACAGCACTGGTCATTCTCCAACCCGATGTTACGCGACCAGAGGTACGAGACGGTGAATTAGAAGTGCGGGGATATGTGGAGATTAATGCCAACCCCAGCTTCATTCGCACAACCTACGAGCTGTTGGTTACACCAGAACATCGAGGTACCTTCTTCTCCGGTTCCGCAACGGCTCCCGCCACCGACATTGATCAGTTGGTATACAGCCTACCAACTGCTACAGGCAAATCTCAGTACAGCCTTACTCCCGCACTTATCCCATTTCCGCTTCCAATTCCGCCTAAATCCATCGTGAAGGATGTGACGGATGGTAGTGTCGTTGTGCCTCCCCCATCGAAGGTGCCAGAAGTTCCCCCCAACCCAAATCCACTCGACAATATCCAAGCCATGCTACTAATGATGGCTCAACGAATCGAAGGATTAGAATCTCTTGTGACTCAGGGGCAGGCCTTTATTCAACCCTCTGAGCGCCCAGCAGTGGGGATGCCAGCCAGAAACGGAAATTAAGAAGGTTGTTTTTTCGTGTGCTTAGCACGCGAAAAAACAACCCTTCCAGCGAGCTTTCAAGCACGTCTTAGAAGACTCTTCTGGACAAACTCGCTCCCACCATATCTGCAATTAATGCCACGATAATCAACGGAGTTGGTAGCACGCATGCTGTTACTTGTTGCCAGCCGCTATGACCAGGCTGCCCAGAGTTTTGTAAACCAATGGGCTGATCACGGAGTAGGGTTGTTGACCAGCCAGGATTTATCTATGAAAGGTTGGCACTATGAACCCGGCAATCCTCAAGAATCTGTAGCAGTAGTCAGTGGACGGAAAATTGCAGTTCACCAGATTCGGGGTGTACTCACTCGGCTTCCGGCCGTAGTTGAGGCAGAATTGCCACAGATCGTGCCGCACGATCGCTCCTATGTCTCTGCTGAAATGACAGCATTCTTAAGCGGCTGGCTCAGCAGCTTGTCCTGTCCCCTGCTTAATCGTCCAACAGCAACCTGTCTCCTTGGGCCAAACTGGTCAACCCAAAATTGGCTTCTAGCTGCGGCTCAATTAGGAATTCCGATACAGCCGATTCATCAAGATATTCGGCTGGGGTCTCTACCTTCTCATTGTGCTACGGCCGGGGATGCTGCTGTTACTGTGATTGGCGATCGCACCCTGGGGGATGCAGACCCTCATCTGCACACTCATGCTAAACGGTTAGCAGCGATCGCAGGTGTGAATCTTCTCACAGCCCATTTTAGTAATCCTACAGCCACTGCAAACCTAATCGGTGCTGAGCCGTGGGCCGATATTACCAATCTAGCGATCGCAACTGCCATCTGGAACCACATTACAGGAGAGCTCTAAATGTCAATCCTGCTTTGGGGGCCAGCCACGGATCCACCCCTGCAATCGGTTTATAACGAACTGCTTCAGTTGGGAGTGCCCACTATTCTGGTGGATCAGGAGCTTGCCTTACAAACATGCTTTCAATGGCAGGTAGAAAACTCCATCCATGCCTTTGTCGAAGTCGGTACACAGAAGATTGAACTGGAGCAAGTGAAGGCCGTCTACCTGCGCTCCTATGATGCCAGCCAACTTGCTGCCGTTGCCGCCGCCGGAGTTGGCAGCTCTGAATGGCAGCATGCGATCGCATTAAATCAAGCCGTCATGACATGGGCAGACCTGTCTCCTGCCCTGGTGCTTAATCGTCCTTCCGCAATGATGGCGAACCACTCCAAGCCATACCAACTGGAACAAATCCGGCGTTCAGGCTTCCGGGTGCCACACACTCTGATCACGACCGACCCGGATGCGGTATTGGCTTTTTGGCAACAGCATGGCGATGTCATTTACAAGTCTCTCAGCGGTATTCGCAGCCGAGTGTCGCGTTTAAGTGCAGCCCATCAGGAACGCCTGGCGAATATTCGCTGGTGCCCGACTCAATTTCAGGAATACATTCCAGGGCATGACTATCGGGTACACGTCGTAGGTGAGCAGATATTTGCCTGCGAGGTAACTTCAAGCGCAGATGATTATCGCTATGCGGCAACGGTAGACGAAGCACCTATCTTACGTCCTGTTGAGCTTCCACCTGAAATCTCCCAACGCTGTCTGGCCCTATCCAGAGAGCTCGATCTACCCTTAGCCGGTATCGATCTCCGCCAAACGCCAGCAGGAGAATGGGTCTGCTTCGAGGTCAACCCTTCCCCTGGCTTCACTTACTTTCAACAAGAAACAGGGCATCGCATCAGTGCGGCGATCGCCCACCTGCTTGCTTCTGCTGTCAATCCACCTGCTCCACCCCCGCTTCCCTCGCCTCTAACTCCCTCATCTCCCCCGTTACCCGTAAATCCTATGAGTTTGTCCTTACAGTTCCGTCCTTTATCCCATAGTTGGGTAGCCCTTCATCCCCGTCCCAAGGGTGTGGTCCAATTTATTGGAGGTGCTTTCTTTGGTACATTTCCAACCCTGTTCTACCGTTTCTTTCTGAGTCAGTTATTTGCTGAGGGATATACCATCGTGGCATTCCCCTTTCGCTTTAGCTTCCGTCACTGGCCCATTGCGGGCAGTCTGTTCAGTGAGCAAGCGCGCTTGCGATCGCTCCTGGCCGAGGAAGCCAAACGACTGGGCTATGAGGCAGATATTTATCACGATGCTCAACACTATAGCTGGGTTGGCCACAGCCTGGGATGTAAGTATATTGCTCTGTTAGAACTACTCAGCGATCCGGAGTGGCAATCACTCCTGCAAACAACTCTTGGAGCCGATGCATTTGAGCGGATTGAGCGATCGCTCAGCACTCCCGGACAAATCATTTCTATCAAAGGGCAGCCTTCATTGCTGATTGCGCCTAACATCAGCGATACAAAAAGTGCTATCCCTTTGCGCTGGTTGGCAAGCAAACTGGATGCACTGAAGCTAGGCGTTTTACCAACCCGTCAACAAACCCAAACATTGATTGAGAAGAGCCAACTATTCAACCTGACAGGCTTGATATCGTTTGACTACGACTCAGTAGCAGGTAGCCAGGTGAATCCTGATCTCAGTGAGAAATACGGCAATGGTAATGATGTTGTCTGGTTTGTAGAACAGTTAAAACAAAAACGATTTCCTCTTCTCACGCAAGAGTTTTTAGGAAAACATTTAGAACCTTTGGGGTTATTCTTCAAACACACCACGTGGAATCCTTTTGGATACTTGAAGCACAATCTCAAGCTGCGTTTTCTCGAAAAGGGCGCTCAGGATTTTCTCAAAGAACTCAATCAAAGAGCAAAGCTGTAATTTGATCTCCGGTTAAAGAACCATAGCAACCGGCCCAATATCGGATACTAACCAGCCAGCACTTTCTTGACGTTGGGAATCTGGCTTGTCTGCTCCCACCACGTGCGTACTTTGGGTGTCTGAGCGGTTATCTTCTCAAATTCGGGAGTTTGAGAGAGATAAGCGAAGACAAATATTACGTAGAAATCGGCGATTGTGAATTGATTGCCAAGTAAGTACGGGCTACCCACCATGAGAGATTCAATTGTCTCGAACGCCTTTTGAGCAAGTGGTACTGCACTGTTGATTTTCTCCTCGTTGGGTGTTCCCCCCTAGCTGGGCACAATTAACCGTTCAATGGCAATAGACCCAATTGCAGGGCCGTACAGGTAATTGTCCACAATACTGGGGACTAATTTTCCCCGTTAAAAATATCAACGCTCTTGAGAGCGTAGTCTACGCCTTATTTTTTGTAAACTATGCAGGCTGAATCAGCTTTATTGGGAATTTTATATTGGCGACGTGTCTGCAAACCGCAGCAGGATTGTCATAAATAACAACTTATCTGTAAGAGTAGAGGCTTGGGTATGGGAGAAATGAAGCTTACACATCAGCAAATTAGCTGTTCTGGGCTACTGCTGGCTTCTACAGTTGGCGCGTTGTCCCTCGTACCCCCCGCAGATGCAGAATCAGTTTCATTTCAAGAATCTAAGCAGAATGATTCCCAAGTCTTGCTGCAACAGCAGGGACGGCTAGAGCAAGGCGATGCCGTTCTTCCATCGGATGGAAGTATTTATGACCAATACACCTTTGATGGTCAAGCAGGACAAGAGGTTACCGTTTCTCTTTCCAGTAACGAGTTTGATACCTATTTAGCCATCCTCGGGCCTGACGGCGATGTGGTTGGCGAAAACGATGATAGTGGCAATAGTACCAATTCAGAAATTACTGTTACCCTATCTGTCACGGGCACCTATACGGTCGTCGCCAACGCCTATGATACTAACGGGCGGGGACGCTACACGGTCATGGTGACGGCTCGCGATCGCGTTGCAACAACACCCCGGCCCGACCCTAGCTCTCCCCCGAGCGATTGTCCGGAATATTCTTATGAAGGATTCTACGCTAGAGTCACAACCCGAGACGGCGATAATGTTAGGGTTCGTGCCACTCCAAATGGTCGCGTGATTGGTTCGATCCCAAGTGGATGGGAAGTGATTGTACAGGAAAGGGATTCAACGGGTAACTGGACAAGAGTGACTTCTCACTATGGTGAGGGGGATATAAATGTCTTCGTGTCTGCTCCAAACTTTGAAAATGGGTGGGTATCAACTGCCTTCTTAACGGATTTGGGATACTCGTGCGATAAACCAAGCGCACCCTGGAGCCTGCTTCAGCCTCAACTGTTTGGCCAACGAGACGCCGTTGTCGGAGAGGACTGGATTGCCAGAGGCGATCGCATTGCTCAGGTTGTCCGAACCAAACAAACGAAAATTCAGTGAGCCAAGTTGCATCGCTTCAACGTATTTTGCAGATCGCGGCCACGACCCCAGGAAACTGGAAACGCTTTCAGGCGGCAGGTTTGCTATCTGCCGATACTGGGAATGGAGCTATCCTCTTAGCGGAGGATTGGCAGGAACGTTTCTTGCATCTACCCGTGGTCGATAAGGGCACTATCCGCCAAAACCCTGGACAATTTCTGGCCTCTGTAGACGACATCGTTTATCGCGGCACGACCAGTGGTACAGAGGGACGGCACTTTGTCTACTTCGCGGATAGCCAGTGGGATAGAATGCGGCTCCAGGCACGGCGGCGTTCCCTTGCATGGTGGGGCATTGACGATACTATTCCCATTATCAATGTTTCCAGTCGGCTGTTTCCGGTGCGCCCCTGTGATTTGGCGATCGCCGGAAAGCCCTCCTGGGAGCTTGTCGATCGCTTACTCGCGCAACTTTCCATGGGTCCGGCAGTGATTCGTGGCTATCCTACTCGCCTTTGTGATATTGCGACTGCCGTGGCGGGGAAAAAGCTTCCGTTTACAATCGCTGTCATTGCTACAGGTGAACTCCTATTCGACTTTCAAAAAGATCTGTTAGAACGAGTTTTTGGGGCTCCCGTCATCAACGAGTATGGTTGCCAGGAAAGCGGAATTTCAGGCTTAAGCTGCCCTGAATTTGGGCGGTTACATTTGGATAGCGATCGCTGTTTCTACGAAAGTATCGATGATCGGGTGGTTACGACCGACCTGTTCAATCAGGTCATGCCGATGGTACGGTATCAGTGCGGTGATGCCTTAACGTTGCATCCTGAACCCTGCCCCTGTGGGCGGCCAGGGCCTACAGCGATTCTTCTAGGCCGCGTGGACGATTGGGTTCCGGCACAGGGGCGCAAGCGCTATGTCGGTGAGGTCGAGATGCCCCCAATACCCGGTATCTCGACCTATCAAGCTATCTGTAGCGCCAACCAAATTACACTACACGTTGTTCCTGAGGTGCCCGATCAATCGCTCAATCTCCAACCCCTAATGGGTTGGGCTGCGGCGAGCTTTGGTCATAGGACAACCCAGGTAACGATACGCGAAGCGACTCTCGCCCCCGCTCCAGGCTGGCAAACCTGTGAGCCATCGGCCTGGATTAATGCCATTACCCAGGGTTCTTGGGAGACCTGGCACCCTCAAGCCAGAATGCCTCAGGGTGAACTCGAAGCTACAGCTCAATTACTCTACCAATTGAGCCATCCTGGTATCCTGAGCATAAACCGTCTTCCCTTATCAACGTGGACGCAGCTTCAAACGGTTCTCCAGCAACCATCCAGCCAAGATGGGGCGATCGCCCAAATTACCGCCCGAATCCTGCTGTTTGCCTGTAGTTTTATGGCACAGGACCCATCTGTGCATCAAATCTATCAAAACGCTATACGACGGTTAACAGGCTCTGTACCTTCATCAGCAGCAGACCCGCCAATCCATACGCTCGACACTCTCATTCCAACGTTATTTCTTCCCACATCAACAGGGTTAGAAATTTGGCAAAACTGGCTCCACACGATGGATCACGATCCCATTCGCCCAGTTTCCAGGTGGTCTGTTGATACTCTGACAATTCAACATCTTCTGCACGCTTTTGAACCTGCCGTACAGCATGCTTACCAGCGATCGCACCCCATGCTTCCAGCTTTGCGGCCCCTGGTGTCTGTGCTACTGGGAGATCTTACTTTCTTCGCGGCTCAGCTGGGGCCGTGGTTGCTGGCTTACTGGTTTGAATTGCTGCACCAACAATCCCTTCCCCCATCCCCATGGCTGCAAGCTCCTGACGATTTTGCCAGAACCTGGCTCACCTGGCGGCAACAATTGCAGAGTGATCCACAAAACGCATCTTTTGCAAGCCTGCAACAGTGGCAAGAATATCGTTCTGAAAAAACAGCGCTCACACCCGAACATCATGAACGCATTCACTTGGAACGAGGTTACGGGTTGTTGGTGCAACAGAAAGCTCTAGAACCCGGTGAGTGGCTTCCTTTGCTTCAGACTCTTCAGCAGCCTCAGGGATTATCTCACCATGAAATTGACCCGACGCCCTGGCATCCTATTTTGAAGGCTCTGGTCAAACCATTATTTACTCAAGGTCATTACGATTTGGCCTATGCCTGTCTCGTTGCATTTAAGCCTCCAAATTCACGGTTTTCGGCCTTTGAACGACTAGCATCTGAGAACAATTACAAACAACCCGTACTTCTTAGACGTTCAATCGCTGAACATTCTATGCTTCAGCCTGACAACTCTGATCTCTCAGTGCAGTAGTGCTTGGCTCAAACTTTTGAATCACAAACTTCTACTTGGCTATGTCTCCTCTACCTCTAACCATCATCATCGAATCTCAAGACGAAACCAGTACGGTGGAGATGAAGAAATGCCTCCAGCCACTTTGGCAGCAAATTGAGTGTGTCCTATTGCTAAGGCACCCTATCACAGGCCAATCCATATCCAACTCTGGATTACCAGATGACGTGAAGTGGCAGTATGTAAACCCAATCGGGATGGATGAGGCGATCGCCCAAATTTCAACACCTTTAGTCGGCTATATTCCGGCAGGTGGCTTACCGGCTTCTCAACTACCTGCCCTTTCCGGCCATTCTTGTATCGCTCCCTGGCTGCTAGAACAGACACTTCCCCTTGAAACAGCTTACGAAGAGGCGATCGCAGGTTTACCCTGGGTTGCCCATACGCATCTTCTGAAAGCTGCCCATTCTATTTATAGTTCTGAAGATTGGACATTCCTCAATTTGGTTCACCATTTGGAGAAACAACAGATTCGTTTTTGCTGGGGAACGGCAAAAGCCAGTATTCAGCATTGGAACGTTGAAGCTGAAAGAAAACGGAATGAGGAAATAACACCCACCGTTCTTGCGCTAATTCCCCACTACCATTGTGAGCGCTGGTTAGCTCAATGTTTGCAATCCTTAGTAGATCAAACTCATCCATTGGATGGCATTGTTGTCATTGATGATGGTTCTGGCGATCCTCCTACCCATATCGTTGAGCAATTTCCGTCTGTCACATTAATGGCCTCAAACCAACGAGTAGGCCCTTATCGTTTGATTCAGCAGGTGATTCAACAGACCCATTACTGGGCCTATCTTTTTCAAGATGCTGATGATTGGTCGAGTTGCGCTCGCTTGGAACGCTTACTTCACGCGGCTACACAAACCGGCGCAGAACTAATCGGTGCCCAGGAACTTCGCATTTTAGAAGAAACCAACATTCTCCCTGTCCGCTATCCTCTGGATGTTAATCAAGCACTGTCAGAAAAACCTGGGCACGGGCTGCTACACCCATCCAGTTTGGTAACTCGCGACCTGGTCCTGCGGCTTGGCGGATTCGCAACCGGACTACAGTTTGGAGCCGATACTGAATTTTTGCTCCGAGCTATCTTTGCTGCGCGGATTGCCAACATCCCAGACTATGCGTACTTTCGTCGCAAACGGCCTGGTTCTCTCACCACTCATCCTGATACAAGTTTAGACTCTCCAGCCAGACTGACTCTCTTGCAAGAGTGTAAAGCACGGGCTAGAGCTAATTACGCAGCTTTAAAGTCAGGCCAAACGCCTGATTTGTCTCCCTTAGTCTGTTCTGGTCCCATTCACTTGGATCACATCACAGGTCCCATTCTCTTTCACAGCTATTCGGAAGCGCACGTATGACCGTCTTTGATGTAATTATCCCTGTCAAAGCACGACCCAGTGTTGTGTTGTGCATTCAAAGTCTATTGTCATCCAAGTGGATAAATCGTATTTTAGTTTGCGATGCAGGCTCTGCTTCTGGAGGCTCTGAGGCACTGGCACAGCTTAACGAGGTCTCATTACACAATGTAGAAAACGTTGATGTATTCCACTTTCCAATGTCAGGCTTCAATAAGGCCAAATTGATCAATAATGGACTTTTGGCGGCAACCGCAGAATTTGTATTGATTTCTGATGCTGACATCCTCTGGAACCAGGAAACACTAGAGGCATTACACAGCAAGACAGTTTCTCAGCATCAGACAATATGTTGTGTTGCCGATGTGCAGGAATCAAACTCAAATACCCTGGCTTTGAGCCGCGATCGCTATACCTACAGCATTACTCATGATTCTCACATAACCCAGCTAAAAATTGAGCCGGTTCGTGAGCTGGGACCCAGTAAACGCCCTGGTTGTGGATTACTTTATGCTCAACGAGCAACTTTGCTTAGCCTCGGAGGATACAAAGAATTCTTTCGGGGATGGGGATGGGAAGATCAAGACTTACTTATCCGGGCTCAGCTTTTGGGCATTGAGGTTACATCCGCAGGAGAAGTTATCCATTTATCCCATGACGACCATCACCGCAATCAATTTCATCACTCTCTATCTCCTGGCGATACGCGAAATTATAATATTTTGATAGCAGCAGCAGCCCTTGCTCAACATCAGTTTCGAGGTAATCTAGCTACTTTAGATTATCCTTTTTTAGAACCCCAAAACTTACAAATTGATTTGCCATACGCATTAAGGAAATGGCTAGATGAACAAATCAGTAAAGGCATCGCTGATCATCCCCTATCGGCAGCGAGAAATACACTTAAAGACACAATTGGAATGGTGGAAACATCAGAAAGACAATGATTATTCTAATAACTTTGAAATTATTTTAGTAGAAGCTAGCGAAACTCCCTCAACATGGATACAGTCAGCTTTTCAATCAGAAAATTTGTCCTACATACACTACCCCTGCAAAGGCACATTTCATAAAACAAAAGCTCTAAATTTAGGACTTAACCTGGCTCAGGGTGAGTTCGTCGTACCCTACGATGTAGATTTGCTTCCTGTAAGGGATGTACTGCTTCAACACCTATGGGTTGCTGAGCGATCGCCAGAACTACTCATCACCGGCTATCGCATCATGTCCAACACCGAAAGCATTGCATTTGAAGAAGTAGCCTCAGTCCTGGAGCAAACATCCATCGCTCCTGAAGACCAACCTACGGCTTTATGGAAACACTTAGTTCTCCATGAGAAATTCGGAATCATGCCCTTCTTCAGGAAGGACAGATTACTCAAAATAGGAGGGTGGGATGAGCAATTTATCGGTTGGGGCGGAGAGGATCAAGATGTTATTGAACGGTATTTAAAGACAGGCTGCCACCTATGTCGTTGTCCTGAGCTTGTCTATCTACATCTCTTTCATCAGCCTGACACTCACTGGACCGAACCCCACATTGTTGCCCAAAACCGTCAGCATTATTACACCAAAGCAAACCCAAATTTCGATGAGGCGTTGCACAAATAGGACGTTGGGTGGTTGGATACATCCCACTTTTGCAGATTGAAATCCCAGTTTTGTTAATGTGGCGGGCGAAGCCCGCCACATTAACAAAACTGGGATGCACCGGGGTGATTTGGTCACTTTGCGGCTAAACCACTCAGGTTAGGGAGGTAATTTCGCTATGGGAAATCTCCTGAGAGCTCAATCACGATTACTGGCCGCAAGTTGGTTTAACCAACTTGTCAACGGCTATAACAGATGATGACTCAGCTGAGCCGTTGTCATACGTTTTGCACTGAAGCTGATTGATTAAGCTATAACCGATCTAATCCCGATATTAAAAGGCAAAAGATTTGCTGTTGTACAATGAACTTAAAATTACGAGCTCTCTACCTACCGCTAATGATAGGGATAGGATGCTTGTGCCTCATAATATCCTGCCAACAGGAACAGAGAGTAAATCAACGAACCGATTCAACGATCGCTTCTCCAACGCCTCAGGTTGAGCAAACTCCTTCATTGCCTATAGTTCCAGCCCAAAATTGGAAAACCGTCCAGTCAGGAGTGGCATGGCAAACCAGACAAGTGGGCATTGATAGCATCGCACTGGTTCGCATCGATCCTGCTCAAGTTCGTATCCGGGTTGCTTACGACCCCCAGGCTCCTAAAAAGTTGAGCGAGTGGGTGAATGTGCTCCATCCCCTGGTTGCAATTAATGGTGGGTTCTTTGAATCCGATTACAGAGCTACTGCCCTCACCATTGCAGACGGGGTTACGTCGGGGGCCTCCTACCAAGGCTTTGGCGGAATGCTAACGGTCAACTCAGACGGAAGAGCTGAGCTCATTTCCCTTATTGATCATTCAGGCTATCCAGGTAAAGACATTCTTCAAGCAATCCAGTCTTTTCCTCGCCTCGTTTGGGATGGAGAAGTCATTCCTGAATTGGATAATGAACAGCGAGCAAGACGAACCGCAGTGGCGATCGATGATACAGGTCACCTTCTGCTGATCGTCAGCGAAATGCCTATGTGGACGTTGGCTGAGTTGGGCCAATGGCTAGCAGATTCTGATTTAGGAATCGTGCGGGCTCTCAATTTAGACGGTGGCCCCTCAACAGGACTTGCAATTCAAGCCCCTGGCTCGACCGTTTTGCTTGATTCTCAAGGGCCACTGCCACAGGTTCTTATGTTCGAGGAAAAGGAGTCCTAACAAAGGTTTTCATATCCACTCCTGACTAGAGGCTTCAAATCTTTAGATGGGATGTGGGACGTACCCCCTTCACATGCCTAGAACACTACCGGCTTAGAACCCAGACATTTCTGTATTAGAGAACAGGATATTTCTATGAGCTACATTATGGTTGATGTAGAGGCTGATGGCCCCATTCCAGGAGATTATTCCATGATTTCCTTTGGAGCTATCGTCGTGGAGCCTTCACTCAACAAAACATTTTACGCGCAGCTACGACCCATTTCAGAAAAATGGATTCCTGAAGCCCTGCAAGTCAGCGGGTTTACACGTGAGGACACACTCACCTTTGAGGAACCGCAAACCGTCATGGAGAAGTTTTCTACATGGATTGAAGCCGAAAGTTCAGGGAGAGCGTTCTTCATTTCGGATAACAACGGCTTCGATTGGCAGTTCATTAATTGGTATTTCCATCATTTCTGCGGGAAAAATCCCTTTGGATATACGTCAAGTAACTTAGGTTCTCTCTATAAAGGTCTTGTGAAAGATACCTTTGTCAACTTTAAGCATCTACGAAAAACAGAGCATACCCATAATGCTTTAGAGGATGCTCGGGGAAATGCGGAAGCTCTCCTACAGCTCAAGGAGGAGTTTGACCTCAAAATTAGCTTGAAGTGATGGTCCCATCATCACTAACAACGTAATAGGTACCGTTTGTGTTGCCCCATGGTTGCTGCTCACTCTCGACATTCGACAACGGATGTTCATCAATTGTGAGGGCATTCTGAAGTTTGGGACAAAATTTGGCTCTACTTAGAGCTTGTCCCAATCAGACAGTACTTTTCCATTATTTTATAGCCGAGAAGTATCTGTATGCATGTTGGAAGGGTGCGATGGTAGCACCCTTAAACTTTCAATGTGGTCACGGTGAGGCCTTTATGAGAAAGGAAACATTAATCAATCTTTAAGTACTTTTCTTAACATTGACTTCATCTTCAAACAAATAGTAGTACACTTCTTGTAGCGAAAGATACTCCCAGGGCTTTCATTTACCGCTTCTTCGAATGGAAACGCCTATGTTGACTTATCCCTGTTTGATCTCTCATGAAGGTACTTGCTACGAAATTCTTGAAATTACTCAAGGTACGGTAGCACTCCGGCCTGTAGGTAGAGGAACCATCATTGCTTACAAGCTATCTGATATGCCAATCAGGTTTGAGATGGAGTGCTCCCTCTCTCGATGAGGGATGGCTACTTTATGGCTAGAGTAACGTTTCAAAATGAGCCCGGAGCCCTGTGATGAGAGTTCTAATTATTGAAGAAGGTTTTAGTGACTGCCCCAATGTGGAGGCTATTTTGCAACAGAGCCACAAGGTGGTCACTGTTGCTACGGTAGAAACAGGATTGAAATTTATTCGAAAAGAAAGGCCAGATATGGTTTTTTGGGGGCCTCATCTAGCAGAGAAACAGGCAGATGCAGTCCTTGCAACACTGTCTGCGTTTAACAACTAACTCACTACGCTATAGTTTTTCCTAGAGCAAACTGAGAGCCATGCAGGCTTAACTCGTCAGGTTAGGTTTTCTACTTGAGGGCAATTACCCCAAATCTAAGTACCGGACAAAAGCTTGCAAAGATTGAGTAGGAGAGGGTTTCATGAGAATTACCACATTCATCCACGAAACCCTCATGAACCAGATTACTCTAATCCGAAAAACATTG
>NZ_JAMPLB010000044.1:0-57394 GCF_039962325.1 Leptolyngbya sp. PL-A3 | reverse complement strand
AGCTGCTTGGTCGCTGGGGCTAAGGGTCAAAACTGGAGGGCGGAGTCCAGGCATAATCTTAGGGAGCAGTGCAACCCTCTAATCATAGGCAAACTTAAGCCGCTGAGTACTAGTTTGTGTTGGGGTGCAGGGACAAAGCAACGGCGCATTCCTTGATTGCGGGGAATTTGCTGAAGGTTCGGGTCACTGCAACTGAACCGTCCGGTGGTCGTGCACAATAATTGAGTCCTCTTTCATCATAAATCTGAAGATTCAACAACACACTGCTACCTAACAGTCTATAAGAGCGACTATGAAGCTTTGTAGAACCAGTTGAAGCGTTTAGGGGATAGCTTCTACCGTTTTCCCTGCTCTCTAATCCCCTATCTCTTCAAATACCTACCAAATGTCTCGCCTCTATCTTTTTGTTGTCCACACCGAAACTAAGGATTCGGCTTGTGGCTGTGATCGCTCATCCGAGAGTATACGGATTCAACCCATCGGCCACAGCGATAGATTCGGGTGAACCTGCGGTATAGACAAAGATTAGGGAATGCGACTATAAGCATAGTCTCCCCAGACGAAAGTTTTCCGACACGCAAGGATCAACTAAAGTCCTGTGTCGAGCCGACAAGAATTCATGGTTTGATTCTCCATACGCTAACCCGTTCTGATTTTCAGAGCGGGTTTTTCCATAGGTCCAGCCGAAGGATAGTGATTTCTTTTAGAACAGCAGATCCGAGTGCCTCTAGCAGGCATCTGCAAAAGTCCTAACCTTCTTCGTCCCCAATTCCGTCTCTGTTAAGGTGATGCGAACTGAGGAGGTTCCTGAGAAACAATATCCCCATTATTTAGGAAAAAGGCGCGGCGAAGCCGCGCCTTTTTCCCAAATAATGGGGAAGTTCTTATCTGGAAATCTCCTTAGTAGGATAAACGACCGATATTTGCGACATAATGACTTGAGGAACAGCAGTTGCAACCATTAACCCCCAAACTAAGCCAAATCGTATTCTTCGGCTCTGTTGGATATGAAAATCGGCTGACTCCAGCATCGAGTTTAGTTCAGCTTGGGTGTAACAGCGCTGATGAGCGGGGTCAATCAACTTGAGCAACCAGTCGCAGAGTTGGCAGGCCCAGAAATCTCGGCACCAATCTAGGATGACAAGCCGGCCTTCGGGTTTTAGAACTCGCCCCATCTCCTGTAATGCCTGCTCTGGCTGCTCAAAGTAGTGAAAAGCATTCGCACAAACCACGACATCATAGGCTTGAGCAGGTGCAGGAATCGCTGTCGCAGAGGCAGCCTCAAACCGGACATTACGATAGTCCTGGCACTTCTTACGAGCCAAAGCCAGCATGTTCTCAGAAAAGTCAACTCCCAATATGATGTGGTCTGGATTTTTCTTTAGAACTCGCCGCTCAAACTCTCCAGTCCCACAAGCAACATCTAAAACGGATTCCTGTGGTTCTATCTGTGTCCATGCTTCAAGAAACGTTAGCGTGCGAGTGATGTAGGACTTCCAACGCCTGTCATAAATAGCTGCTAGCTTGTCATACTGCTGCTGAACCAAAGTTTCCATATTGACGGGCTGCTAAACAGGTCTATGACTTAATGGGATATGTTTTTGTGACGTAAAGCCGAAGGTTTCACACCATAAAAATATACTTGGATTGGCAACGCCACTAAACAGGAGGCTGTTGCAGTGCGCTATAGAAAAGCTGACGTACTTGATTAAATCCGGCTTTCAGTCGATTGGGCTGCTGATACAACCGCCCCAGCAATAACACTCCCTGGATGACTGTAAGCATTTCTTCTGCCAGAGTTTCGGGTACGACCTCAGCTTTTAACTGAGATTTGCCTAGGGTTAACCGACTGGCGAACGCCTGCTGCCACTGATCAAACACGGCAATCAAATGCTCTCGAAATGAAGGGTTGTACTCGGCTAAATCCACCACCAGGTTGCCGAGGAAGCACCCAAAGCAGCCGTTGGATTGCAAATGCTTACCTTCCAAGACATCAATCATCCAGAGAATCTGTGCAATAGGGTCATCAGAGTGATCGGTGGCAGGATCGATGAGAGTGTTTTTAAGACGGTGCCAATCAAAGTCGATCAGCGCATGGCCCAGCTCATCTTTAGAAGCAAAGTAGTGATAGAAACTGCCCGACGAGGCTCCGCTGACTTTCAAGAGTTCAGTCAGCCCGATGCTGTTGAGTCCTTTCTGGTGAACGCTCCCAAGCATGGCCTCCAGAATGTCTTCGCGTGTGCGTTTGCGATTAACCATGCCTGGTTCTCAATTCCTAGTACAGCAAAACGAAAGTTTTGTAAGGGGTGAAGGGGTGAAATCCCTTCTTGGGGGCGAAGTCCCCAAACCCCCATGTTGCAAAGTTTGGTGTTTGCAACACCAGTTCTTGGCAACAAATATAATGCTAAACGGACTGATGATAGGGTGATGATTCAACCTTCATGATGCCATGCTCGGCTCGCTGCACGAAAGCCCGTGTCCAGCAGGTAGCCAATCAGGCCAATGATTAAAATTACAGCCACTAATTCGGAGTAGGCCAGGCGATCGCGCGTATCCAAAATGTAATATCCCAGCCCAGCCCTGACTCCCAGCATTTCGGCAGGCACCAGCACGATCCAGATAATCCCGATGGCAAGGCGCAGGCCCGTCAGGATGTGAGGGGCGATCGCCGGCACAATAATCTTGCGCACCGTCTCCCCTCGCGTAGCGCACAGGCTGCGCGATAGCAGCAGCCAGCGGCGATCGACCGCGGCTACACCTGCTGCTGTGCTCAACATCAGCGGCCAGATAGCGGCAATGGTGAGCAAAAAGTAGACCGGCATATCCCCAATGCCAAACGCCATTACCGCAATGGGCATCCAGGAAAGGGGCGAAATCATGCGAACAAACTGAAACAGCACAGAGGTCGACTGCTCTATCGGGCGCGACAGCCCTACCAGTAACCCTAGAGGAATTCCCAGAATGGTCGCTGTGGCAAGGCCCACAAATACTCGTCGCAGACTGGCCCAGATGTGAGGGGCGATCGCCCCTGACGTTAACAGTTGCAGTGTCGCTGCAAAGGCTCGTTCAGGCGAAAAGTCATGCAGTACGAGGCTAGAATGCAGCACAGGCGTCGTGGCGAGCCACCACAGCAGCACACTCGCCAGGACACCCCAAAGGGGAAGCGGAATGGCGAGCCGCAACCTTTGCTGAGATGGGCGGGTGAGGGAGTCAGGCATGGGATATTAACCGAGGAAGGACAGGCTGCGCTGGGCTTTGAAGGTTTCTTCTCGTAGCAAAGATTCCGGTATGCCAAAGGCTTGTGGGCCGCCTACCTGCTGTAGAGCCTGCTTCACGAAGGAATCATCAACCAGATCTCGGGCGACTTCCGTAGGGTTGAGCTGCTTTAGAAAAGCCGTTTCGCCTTCAACCTGGGTTTGCTGAAGCAGACGCACCAGTTCCTCGGTATAGGAGGGGAAGGGGAAGGGTTGAAAATCAATTCGCTGAGCGGCCCATTCTGGATGCTGGATGGCTCCTTGCTTGGCATAGGCGGCTGAGTCGAAGCCGGTTAGCACCTTTTGCAGCACAGCTTCGGGGTGAGGCGTGTAGGAACCGTTTTCCTTAGCGAGAATTTGGGCCGCCTCGGAACGGTGATCGCGCATCCAGTGCTGGCTTTTGACAATGGCATTGACGACGCCCTGAGTCCATTGGGGCCGCTGCGTAATGTCGTCTTCGTGCAAAAAGACGACGCAGCAGGCGTGATTTCGCCAAACATCGCCCGTAAAGCGGAGTACCTTACCAGCTTTAGAGGTTTCCCCAGCCGCATTAAAGGGTTCGGCAACGATGTAGCCCGCAATGCTCTTGTTAGCCAGGGCAGAAACCATTTCGGGCGGCGGCAGCACCACCAGGTTCACTTCATTGGGGGCAATGGTTTCGTTCTCAGCCTTGCGTACCACCGTTAACCCGGCTTGAGTGAGCAATTGTTGTAGCACTACGTTGTGGATCGAGTACCAGAAGGGAACGGCAACAGTTTGTCCCCCCAGGTCTTCAACCTGGTTAATTTCGGGCTGTACCGTCAGGGCTGAGCCATCGGTATGGTTCCAGGCGACAATTTTGCCGGGCAACTGGCGACCATAGCGCAGCCATACCGTAACCGGGCTAAGCAGATGCACCACATTAACCTGACGCGCTAAAAAGGCTTCCACGATGGCTGCCCAAGATCGAAACAATACGGGCTGCTCGGCGGCCAGCCCTTCCGCTTCGTACAGCTTTTGGGCATGGGCAATGAGCAGGGGGGAGGCATCAAGAATGGGCAAATAACCAATCTTAACCGGCTGATCCAATCCGCCGGATGTGTTGGGCTGGCCACCTGCAGTGGTTCCGACAGAAGCGGTCGGCTGAGAGTTGCAGCCGCCTACAGCCGCACTGAGGACGGCTGAGCCGGAAAAAAGTGAGGCCAGTTTGAGAAAGTCGCGGCGATTAATGCCGCAGCAGGCGCACAGGGAATTGAGCATGATACTTGCAAAGAAATTTTGTCAGGATTGTGGAGGTTAAACCGTCATAGCAGCAGGCTCAGCCATGACATCAGAGAGAGCTGCCAAGATCTCAGCGCGCAGAGTCATCAGATCTTGGGTGTGGCGTAGTCGCGGCTGAGCCGCCGTCACTCGCCAGGATTGATAAATATGTCCGGGATTGCGGCCCATAAGCAAAATGCGATCGCTCAGCAAAAGCGCCTCATCAATGTCGTGAGTGACGAGCAAAACGGCACAGTGCTGCTGAGCAATGATGTTGAGCAAGAGCTGCTGCATCTCCAGGCGGGTAATCGCATCGAGCGCGCTAAAGGGCTCATCCATGAGCAGCAGCCGGGGTTGGCGGGCAATGGTGCGGGCGATCGCCACTCGCTGAGCCATACCGCCAGACAACTGGTGCGGGTAGCTGTAGCGAAAATCCTGCAACCCCACACTCAGGAGCGCTTGATCAATGCGGCTGCGCAACGCGGGTCGAGACAGACGCGGCATATGCCGGAGCTGAAGCCCCACCGCTATGTTTTGCTGCACCGTTAGCCAGGGCAGCAACGCCGCCTCCTGAAACATCAGGCCAATACTGGGATGAGGAGAGCGAATCGCCTGCCCCTCAACCCACACATCCCCCCGATCCGCCGATTGCAATCCGGCAATGGTCAGCAGCAGAGACGACTTGCCGCAACCACTAGGGCCTAGCAGACAAACCAGTTCTCCCGGTTGAACATCCAGATCAATCCCATCAAAAACGGTGAGCCGCCTCTTGGGCGTGACGTACTGCTTGCCTAAGCCCCGCACCATCAAAGCAGGGGATGCCTCAGAGGCATAGGACTGAGTGGGCAGAGGAGAAATTGCAGCCGTATGCGAGAAGAACGAGCGCGGTTCAGTGGTCATAGCCACCTCCCTTGAAAAAAGTTCTTATTAGGAAATCGGGGCGATTGGGCTGGACAGCAAAATTACAGACGTTTGCAACAAGCCTGCTGCTCAAGCCGTTGGCGCGTCGGGTAGGGTCTTCAGCAGTTTTTTCAAATGCTTGAGCGCTGGTGTGACAATGGCCACAAAATTAGCTTCCCGTAGCCGTCGGGCTTCTGGGCTATCGAGCAAGTAGCTTCTGGCCCCGGCATGGAGCATCGCGGCTTGAGCAGCTCTCAAAGACAGCACCGACGCATCGGCTCGGGCCTGAACCACCTGGCGAAAGAACCCTGGCGACGATGGGGCTGAATCACCATTGAGGTGATCCGCCAGTGCATAAGTTTGTGCCCGCAGCCTCTCCAGATCAGGGGCGATCGCATCATAAGAATCATCCAGATAGCCATTCACATGACCATAGCGGCGATTCGATCGCTCCATACTCTCGACACAGGCCTGAACCAACCCCAGACCCATCCCCACCTGAGCCAGTACAAAGCCCGACTTGATCCGCTCAATGTAATCGGCACAGGGGGCCGCCAGTACCCATTCATCAGCCACAAAGACATCGCGAAACTGGCAGCTAAAGGTGTTGCTTCCTTCTAGAGCAATGAAATGCGCCGTTGGTTTGAGGGTGAGGCCGGGAATGCGATCGCTCACAACAGCCATTAAGTAGTCCTCAGTTCCGGCAATTTGAGCGGCTACGGCAAAGACGTGCCCCGGCCCCAGGTTTGACACCCAGGGTAGCAGGCCATTAATTACATATCCCCCGGCGCGGCGCTCCGCCACCAGCGCGATTTTTTCGATGGCAGCAAAGTGCTTCATCGGGTTCGATAACCCCGTGGCCGCAAACTGTGTGCCAGTGGCGATCGCAGGTAAAAGCGCTTGTTTAAGAGCCAGGTTCTCGCTATTCTGCGTGTACCAAACGCAGGCGATATGGCACCAGGTGATAAACCCTGTGCAAAGACAGGCTTGAGAAACCGTCTCAATCACCTGTATGGCTGAGCGAAACCCCTGCCCCTGGCCACCAAACGCAGGGGTCACTGTTTGCCCAAAGCCCCCTAAGTGTCCCAACTGCTGCATAAACTCGCGGGGATAAATACCCTGGGCATCAATGGTGGCGGCTGCAGGAGCCAGGGTTTGCGCCACGGTTGCTTTGACAGTTTCTAGAGAGAAAGGCTCAGGCGTCCGTACCTTAGAAGCTAGGGGAGCAACCTTTTCCAGTAGGGCATTAGTATCCATCAGGTTCAAGCCAGGGAAACTTCGACATTGACTGGCAATCGCAGCGTATTGGCCACGGGTGACCAGGCATTGGCATGAGCCACCAGCGCATCAAGTTCTTCTCGGCTGGCGTCGCCCTCCAGATCGACCTTGACCCGAATATCGCTAAATCCCAGGCGCTTCTCGGACAGGTCACCAATACCCCAAACCCCAGTGATATTAATGTCTCCCTCCAGGTGCAGCTCCAGCTTGGTGAGGTGAATCCCGCGAATAATGGCGTTGGCGTGAATGCCTACCGATAGGCAGGACCCAAGGGCTGCTAATACTGCCTCTGAAGGATTGGGGGCGGTATCCTGTCCCAGCAGCGTGGGAGGCTCATCAATTACGTGAGCTGGCAAATTTCGCACGTAGTTGAGGTTGCGAAACTGCCCTTCGCAAACCGTTTTAGCCTTGACCGTAGCAATCTGATGGGGATTGCTTTTCGCTTTTTCCGCCAGTTGATGCAGCCCATCCAGGCTTACAGGGCGAAGTGTTTGAGTTTCTACCGTTGATTCAGGCATGGTTTTTATTCAACTAGAACGTTCTATTTAGTAGGAGCGTCAGAAAAAAGCCTGTGTACAACAGGACATCTTTAAGCCCGCTCATGCTCTAACCAAAGAGCAGCAGCTAGCAATCGAATCTAAGCAATGAACTGATTTCATGCCTGAATTAAGGCTATCTGAGCACCTTGGCCGAGCAAGAAGCAGCACATGTAGAAGAGTCGCACATATCTAAATCAATTTCAAGTGAATTTAAATTCAAATTGAATTTAAATTCGATTGAGCTTGAAAAATTCTCGCGTTGGCGTGGTTGGGTAATGCTGCGCGATCGCATTGTCATCTTTGCAAAAAGAACCAGCAGCTCGCCAAGATTCAGAACATTCAATTTTTGGGCTTACAATGCGGTGCTGCCTGAGTACCAGCGGCGGGCAATACAGCAAGCCCAGATAGCAGGGCAGAACTGCACTCCTAGTCAAGCATCTATGGGGCTGTGCTGCTGTTCCTGAACCTGATAGGCCAACCTCTAATAGTTGCGGTGGCTGGAGTTGCTCTATTTTCTCTGGCTCAGCGGTAATCATTTCTGGCACCAGTTCCAGGCAACAGGGGATGGAGATGCTCCATCATTACAGCAATTCTCATCATGGGTTTCAAAGCCGAGAACTGCCCACCTTCGATGGGCAATTTTCGGGCCTGATTCCAAAATGAGAATTACTGGCATCGTTAGGACAAAATTCCTAAATTGACATAAATGGGATAAACGATCTGTCGCAGATGGGGTAATTGTTTGGCAAATATGAGCGAGCTAATAACGCAGCAGCATCCGCCTAGAATAAGTGTGTTGGGTGTTCCAATCAAACTGGCTAAGCTTCCCAGCAAAAGATGGCCAAAGGGAGCCATTCCCATAAAGGACATGGCATAAAAGCTCATGACTCGCCCCCGTTTACTGTCATCAACAATCGTCTGGATAACAGTGTTGGTTGAGGCCGCTTGTAAAATTGAGCTAAACCCTGCAACGCCCATCAGAAGCAGAGAAAACCAAAGTATACGAGATTGAGAAAAAACAATCAGGCTTACACCGAGCAACGCAGGACAGCAGGCGATCAGTCTGACCAGTCCCACAACCGTATGGCGAGAACTCAGGTAAATAGCAGCTGTCAACGCACCGACCCCCGATGCAGCTGTGAGAAATCCAAGGGTTTCGGAGCCACCGCCTAAAATATCCACCGCAACAATGGGCAAAAGCGTCAGGTAAGACATGCCGAGTAGGCTCATTGTTGCCAGCAGCAGCAATAGAGAGCGAATCGGAAGGAAATGGTAAGCATAGTTCCAACCTTCCCGGAGCCGTTGCCACATATTTGCCGATTGCCCTTCCTGCGATCGCTGTTCCTTCACCTGCATCAGCATCAGAGCCGCAATTACAACGCCATAACTGAGGGTATCCAGCAGAAAGCAACTACCTGCACCAACTGCTGCAATCAACACACCCGCAATGGCAGGCCCAACCAAACGAGCGGCATTGATCAAGGCAGAGTTGAGGGCGATCGCACTGGTCAAATCTTCCCGGCGATCGACCATCTCAATCACAAACGCTTGCCGAACGGGCACATCTAATCCCCGCATGAGCCCTGCTACAGTGCTGAGGAGAATGAGAGCGATCGGGGAAAGGTGATTGGAGTAGTTAAGTAGGGTGAGAAGGGCTGAGTTGACCAGGCCTAGAAGCTGGATCAAGATCAGAAGACGATGGCGGTTCCAGCGATCGGCCAGAACACCAGAAAAGGGGGCAAGCAGGAAGGTCGGGAGCTGCCCCAGAAAGCCGGTTATTCCCAGTAAAAGGGCCGAATGGGTCAGGTCGTAAATGATCCAAACCGTAGCGATTTGAGTCATGAAGGTGCCCGTCATAGACAGGCCCTGTCCTAGAAAAAATAAACGATAGTTGCGGGACTGAAAGGCAGACAGGTTCAGGCCTCGCTTGCGATGTTGTAGCAGTGGCATGAATTAACCGGCTTCGTTCAGACGAGGATTTTGATACCCTGGGTGCCAGCGCAACCAGGACTGCTCCAACATCCGAGCGGCGGAATCAGCAAGTTTACCGAGCAGAGCATACAGAATGACGCATAGCATCACGATGTCCGTACGCAGAAACTCGCGACCCTGGGTTGCCAGGTAGCCAATGCCAGAGTCAGCGGCGATCGTCTCAGCCACTATAATGGTGACCCAGGTAATGCCTAAGGAATGGCGAAATCCAATCAGAATAGATGACATTGCACCCGGCAAGATTACATGCCAGAACAAATTCCAGGAACGCAGACCATAAACCTTTGACATTTCAATAAGTTCTGGGTCAACACTGCGAACTCCATGAAATGTATTCATGTAAATCGGGAAAAAGACACCAATCGCCACTAGAAATAGCTTAGATTCCTCATGAATTCCAAACCAGAGAATAGCCAGGGGGACCATCGCCAGGTTGGGAATATTGCGAAGCATTTGCATAGATGCATCGAGATATTCTTCGGCGCTGCGAGAGAGCCCATTCAGTAGCCCTAACAAAAAGCCAAAGCCACCTCCCACAATGAAGCCAGCAACCGCTCGGGCTGAGCTAACAGCCATGTGATGCAGCAACTCACCACTTTCAATTAATTCAACTGTTGCACTCAAAACGCTGGATGGTGGAGGCATCAATTCAACTCGTAACCATCCCAGTTGTGCCAGAAGTTGCCAGATTAGTAGCAGCGCCACAGGCATAACCCAGGGTTTAGAACGCTGCCACAGCTTTCCTTTCCAGGAACGTTGTTGGGCCATTTTTCATTCCAAAAGTGCGAATACAAGGTGATTCTTGTTCATGCGCTATGGACATGAACAAGAATCATTTCGACTATCGACTTAGCGATATACCCACTCATCAAAGGGGAATTGAGACTTCACGATTTTTTCATCAACGAGAAACTGTTGGGTTTTGCGGAGTCGTTCAAGTCCATCGGCTGGTAACGGTTCAGATGGGTAAAGGTCAGTGGGTGAGGTGAATTCAGACACATCGAGAGGTTGGTCGTTAATCTCACTGACAAATTGGTAATAGGCTTGAGGGTTTGACTTAATCTCATCGGTAGCTTTTTGAATCACCTCGTACCATTTCTGGACGAAATCCGGATGTTCTTTCAAAAACTCTTCAGTAATGCTGGTGATATTGGAGCCGGTTAGATCTGCATGATTGGCAGCTTCATCAATGACGGTATACCCCTGGGATTTGAGACGAAAGGCAAGAGCAGAGGTCGCCGCGTAGGCATCAATATCCCCCCGAGCCAAGGCGGCTTCTCCCTCACTATTGTTGAGATTGACCAGTTTTACATCACTTAAGCCTGTCTTTTCCAGAACACCAACTAAATAGCGGTGCGGAATTGCGCCCACCCGGACACCCACTGTTTTCCCCTTCAATTGCTCCAGGGAGGTTGGCCCATCTTTTTTACTGATCAAATAGACGTTAATACCGACTTGATTAAGATTGACCAGACGAGTTCTTAAACCATTGGTTTTACCTACGATCGCTGGGGTATCTCCGTTCATCGATATGTCTAGTTCGCTCGCTGCAACGGCTTCGTTGACCGCTGGGCCACTATCAAAACCAGCGAATTGAACGTCGCTTATACCCACATCTGCAAGGGCATCATCCAAGTAGCCTTTGTGCTCGGCCCAACCAATGGGGCCAATGGGTAATTTGCCTCCATCGGCTGCGGTGAAACCAATACGCAGGGTAACAGCTTCAGTCGAAGATGCTTGCGTCGTTGATGCTGTATTAGAACTATTGGTTGACGGAGTTGTACAACTTGTTAACAACGTTAAGGAAAGGGAAAGACTTGCTGCGAACCAGGAAGTAAAACGCCGAGAAGAAGAAATTGTGTATGCCATAACGCCAAATCTGTAAATGAACTACAAAGCAAAAAAACAGCACCTACAGAGTAAGTAATCTTTGTGGGGTGGGTATCTTGCCCGCCCAAATTCCAGGCAGGCAAGATACCCACCCCACAAGCTATTTAACTGGTAACCCTTAACCGCAAAGGATTAACGATTGTTCAGTGCTTCCATAAAACGGTGAGTATAGTAGGACTCATCGATCGCCGCTCCAGGAGTACGCCCTTTGCCCCAACCAACGGCCTCTCGATAGCTACCCACAAAACCAGACTCCACGATCGCCCCCTCATCCATCCTAGAGGGCTGATCCGCGTCCGGTGCCACATAAAGAGCATCCACAGGACAATACACCTCGCACATAAAACAGGTTTGACAATCCTGCTGACGAGCGATCGCCGGAGCCGCCCCCTCCACCGCCTCAAAAACATTTGTGGGACAAACTTTGACGCACAGGTCACACCCGATGCAACGGGATTGAATAACAAGTTCAATCACAGTGCTACAGCCTCCTTTACAAGGGATGATTGCGATCGCCCGTTCGGTTCTACCCAAACGCGATCGAGTCCCCAACTGATCAAGCGATGGTTCTGCGTTTGATCCAGGTCTGGATAGTCTTCGCGTTTGTGCATCCCTCGGCTTTCCTTGCGTTGCAAGGCCGTGTTATACATCCATCGAGCAGTGGCTGTCATCGCGACCGCTTCCCGTGCTCGAAGCGCCTGGTCGGGGGAGAAGGCTAGCCCCTGGTTCAGGGTTTGCCACAGGTTATCCAGGCGACTAATGGAATTTTTGAGGGATTGCTCGCTACGGAACAGGTTGCGATCGTAGGGAAAGACTTCATCCTGTACTCCGCTGACGACCTGATTGGGAAGCAATGCTTCTTTATAACTTGAGGAGGTGAGCCCGGCTCCGTTGAGGTGGAAGATGGGGCGATCGCCCAGCCGTGCCCCCAAACTTTGTGCAAATCGCGCCGCCGCCGCCCCTGACCAGGTACCCGATGAAATCGCCCACGCCGCATTTAAGCTGCCGCCTCCTGAGGTTCCACCGCAGATAATTTCTCGGCTGGCTGCATCTCCCGCAGCATACAAACCCGGCACCGATGTAGCGCAAGATTCATCCACAATGCGCAAGCCCCCCGTTCCCCGTACAGTGCCTTCCAGGCGTAGCGTAATAGGAAAGCGTTGGCTAAATGGATCAATACTGGTGCGATCGAAGGGGAGGAAGAAGTTGGGTTGTGCCCGCCGCATTGCTGCTTTCGTGCGCTCATCGGCCTCCAGTTGGGCATAGACGGGCTGCTTCAACAACGTTCGGGCAATCAATGGGCGGCCTTTACCGGCGTTAGCCCCTTCGATTAGCGAGCCATCCTCCGTCGTAAATGTTGCCCAGCGAAAGAAAGCGTTTTTGGTAACCGAAGCCCCTTGAGCCACAATGCCATAAACATTGGAAAACTCCATTCCAGAGAGTTCGCTTCCCGCCTCCGCAGCCATCAGGTAACCATCCCCAGTGAGCACATTACATCCCAAAGCCTTGCTCAGAAATGCACAGCCTCCAGAGGCAATCACCACGGCCCCTGCCAGCACCGTCCAACGTTCACCGCTCTGACGGTGAATCCCTGCGGCTCCAGCAACGGTTCCATCCGTCGTGACAAGAAGTTCCAGGGCAGGGCTGTGGTCAAAAATTTTTACCCCGGCTCGAATGACCTGACGGCGCATGAGACGCATGTATTCAGGGCCTTGAAGCGATCGCCGATAGACCTGCCCTTGGTCATCCAGGGGAAAGGGATACCCCCAGGTTTCCAGGTTATGAACACCTTGATGAGTTTGTTCTAAAACACGGTACATCCAGGAGCGATCAGCCAGTTCGCCACTGAGGAGCAATCGCTTTTCAATCACAGCCTGGCGCTTTTCCTCAATCGGTGGGACATACCAGACAGTACTACCAGTTGAAGCGGTTGCTCCACTGGTACCACAATATCCCTTCTCCACCAGAATGACGTTGGCCCCTTGAGATGCTGCGCTCCAGGCTGCCCATGCTCCCGCAGGCCCACCTCCAATGACTAATACATCAGTCCGCAATGGCATACTTGTGACACAACGTGAAGGGTTTGAAGAAATATTTGCCATAACTATCGAGACTAAAATCAAACATGCTGTAACGCCGAAAACATGGCTTTGTAGATTCAGAAGAAATATCTTCGTGCACTCAAAATCATGTGCCTAGCAGAACTTCTGCCAAAGGGCCGAGGGTTAAATCGTTCGTTACCAGAGTTTCCTCAGTACGGCTCATGACACGCTTGAGAATCTGCTGAACCGTTGCTGTAAACTCTGGATGCCCGGGGTCTCGGGGGCGTGGCAGTGAGACCACAACCTCCAGAGCAATCTGGCCCTGATCGATGAGGACGATGCGATCGCCCAATAAAACAGCCTCTTGAATATCGTGGGTCACTAGCAATGTTGTGAATTGCTGGGCTTGCCACAGCTCTTCTACAAGCCGCTGCATTTCAAGCCGAGTCAGGGCATCGAGAGCACTCAACGGCTCATCGAGCAGTAGCAGCGATGGATTACTGGCCAGAGCTCGGGCCAGGGCAACCCGTTGGCGCTGCCCACCGGATAGGAACGCAGGATACTCTCGAACTTTTTCCCCCAGGCCCACTTGATGCAGAACATACTCCGCCCGCTTTCGCCAATCTCGACGATGATGCAGTAGGCCCATGCCCACATTATCCAACACCCGTTTCCATGGCAGAAGTCGAGCATTCTGGAACATTACCCGTGTTGCTCCGTTCAGGTCATTGACAGGCTGTCCATTAACTAGAATTTGCCCCTGGCTTGGCTTCTCCAGACCCGCCAGCAAACGCAGCAATGTACTTTTGCCACAACCACTACGTCCAACGATCGCAACAAATTCCCCAGGCATCACCTCTAAATTAACGCCCTTCAAAACAGCGTTGTTGTCATAGCGTTTTGTTAAATTGTGAATTTGCAAATAGCTACTGTTATGATTCCAGGCCATAAATGAATCTCCTTGATCTAAATAGCTTCATAAAATTGTTGTGCAGGTCACAACTTTGCGAAAATAAAATATTGCAGTCCAAGGCTGGTTAAGGTCGGCACAAGCAACTCTTGCCATCATTCACAACTCTTCAGGTAAGTGTGGCTGAAAAGGTCTTCCTGTAAGCCTGGTTAGATCTGAAAGAAATAACAAGAATAGCGACAGCTTCACTTCAACAAAAATCCGATTTTAACCCAACAAGAAGAATATGAAAAATATTCACCTTCCTCTCCGGGATTAAGCCAAACTATACTCTATTTCTCTAAAAACTCAACCACTCTTCTCAAGTTTTACCAATACAAGTAGTTTTCATTTATATCTAGTTTTTAGGTGTGACTCAGTATACGAATAACTACAAATTATGAGAGAGAAGGTTATCCGAAATAGTTTTTATCACCTGAACTAAATGCCTTTCAAACCCAAGGTTCTATCAATCGGAGAACTCTTTCAATTCTTGAAATGTGGCTTGGTCAACATTGAAGTATTTAATTACTTTTTCATATTTATTGATTCATGTGACTCGGGATACAAGTTTTTACTTGATGTCTATGGTTATTTATTGTTCGGTAGCATTTTGGTATCAGGTTACTTGCCTCTGTGATCCTGAATACAAGAAGCAATCTTTTTCCTTAAAAGGGATTTTTACTACTACCTCAGCCTTTATTGCAGAGTATTCATGCTGCAATTTCCTCTCAAACCCATTGTGTCCAGTTAAAAGGTTTCTATGCCGAAAACAGCTTCTACAATGTTGGCTTTAGGGACGATCGCTCCCAATTTTCAGCTTCCAGATGTTGTATCTGGAAAGGAAATTTCCTTAACAGATTTCTCCGATCGGAAAGCACTTCTTGTGATCTTTGCCAGCCCCCACTGTCCCTTTGTTAAACATATTCAACAGGGCTTAGCAAAGCTTGGACAAGATTACGCTAAGCAGAGCTTGGGAATTGTTGCTATCAGCTCTAATGATCCCACCCATTATCCCGATGATGCTCCGGATAAAGTTAAGGCGTTTGCCGAAGCTGCATCCTTTAACTTTCCCTTTGTATTTGACGAAACTCAAGAAATTGCTAAGGCCTACAACGCCGCCTGTACACCGGATTTCTTCCTGTTTGATGGCGATCGCAAACTCGTTTACCGTGGCCAATTCGACGATAGCCGCCCCAGTAATGAAGTTTCTGTTACAGGTCAGGACTTGAGAAACGCCATTGATGCCATTCTCGCGGATCAAGCAGTCCTGTCAGAACAAAAGCCCAGCATTGGCTGCAACATCAAATGGAAAGTGGGGAATGAACCGTCTTACTACAACAGTGAAGCTATCCCTGTGGGCACGGCCTCTTAGGCTGGTAGCTTAACATCGTTGCATCCGTTGTGGTATAGCAGCATCGCGTATTGTGTTTGATGGGCGCGGGTATTAGTGTGCCACTATACCCGCTTTTTTAACGGCATCCTGAAACGGATTTATCTTCCAAACATTTCAGAGGTAATGGTATGGCGAATAAAACAATTTCTCTCGACAATCAACTTTACGATTACCTTCTCTCTGTTTCGCTACGGGAGCCCGAAATTCTGTTTCAGCTTCGGGAGGAAACTGCACGACATCCTAAAGCTAATATGCAAATTGCCCCTGAACAGGGCCAATTTATGGCTTTGTTAGTGCAACTACTCGGAGCTAAAAAAGCTTTAGAACTTGGGGTATTTACCGGATACAGTGCATTGCGAATTGCATTAGCACTACCTCCCAAAGGGCAACTAATCGCCTGTGATGTTAGTGAAGAGTTTACCCAGGTAGCTCGCCGCTACTGGCAAGCCGCCGGAGTCGACCACAAGATTAATCTACGCCTCGCTCCTGCCCTAGAAACCTTGGACCAGTTACTTGCAAATGGTGAAGCAAATACATTCGATTTTGCTTTCATTGATGCGGATAAAGATAATTACAGTTACTACTATGAAAAGCTACTACAACTAATCCGACCGGGTGGTTTGATTGCGATCGATAATGTGCTTTGGTCAGGCCGAGTCGCACAACCCGATATTCAAGATCAACAAACGGTTATCTTGCGAGAGTTTAATCAGCAATTGCAAGAGGACGATCGCATCTTCTTGAGCTTGGTTCCAATTGGTGATGGGTTAACGCTGGCATTTAAGCAGTAGGGGATGACAAAACTCATTCATCCAGATTTTTGATGGTGACAACTGCAGCCCTGCAGCCCTGCAGGGCTTGAACAACGTTGTCGAGATCCTGAGTGGCATGGGTTGTGCCTCAAAAAAGCGTGGGATAAGTTGCAAAATCATCCCAAGACCCTAAGTACAGATACTGTCTTGGAGGTTAAGGAGGTTTCTGCATAAGAATTTACCCAGAATGTTGGTGCTTTGCCCGCTTCGCGGGCAAAGCACCAACATTCTGGGGGGTAATTTCATTACTGGAAATCTCCTAAGTCCGTGGCTAAAAATGAGGGTAGTGTTCTAGACCTGTGGATGGTGCTAAACAGCACGACCAAATTCGTAACGGTGTATGAATAACCGATGACGATATCGTGTAACCATTCAGACGTGGAAAAACAAATCGTTTTCCGCGCTAATCATTTAATCCGAGTTCGTACATTGAGATGCTTGCGTTCAATCTTTTGGGTATAGTGCTTACCCACTTCATGTTGGTCCTCATCAAGAATTCTGGCATAGGCTCCCCATCGGTCAGTATAAAAGCGACGAATACCAAAAGGAGCAAGCAGCACCATTAATTCTTTCAATGCAACATCGATATGAGGAGCCAAGACGTAAGCTAGGATTTTACCCGTTTGATGATCGATCGCATGCCATAACCAGCGTTCCTGCTTCTTTCTTCCCACAAAGCTCCACATCTCGTCTATTTCGGCTTCATCCACCTGCTGCAGGATGATTTCACGTTGCTGGGGGTGAGGCAACTGCTCTAACAATGCTTCGTTAACGGGAACCAGATGACGAGATTTTTTAATTCCTCAATGACAGTGGTGGGACTAATGCCCAGTACCCGAGCCGTGTCACGGATGCCACTGCCATTGACAGCCATATCCGCCACTTGCTGCTTGACTCCAGGAAGATATCCTTTATAGGAATAATGCCGAATGAAGGTGCTTAATGTACAGTCTTGGTGACGACACTTAATAACGCTGTTTGCCTTCGGCTGATTTTGGATGTTTGACCACGTCTGCTCCCCCGCATGCAGAGGCCATCTAGGATGGCATAACAAAGGGCTGAAGGTCTATCCTCCAGCCCTTGAGTTGCTATCGCTACCTAACAAGAAGTCTACTTGCCATCGTGGTCTGCATCACCAGGAACCGCTCGTTCAACTCGATCCCATGCATCACGAGAAGCATGCTTCGCCTTCTCCCAGCCCAAGCGCGCACCACTGTGATTGCGTTCGTAGTCTTGCCGTAGGTCTGGCTCAAGCTCGTCGTAGGTTTTACCCGTTGTGCCATACCGCGAGTAACCTTCATATCCAGTGCGGTAGGCTGGTTGATAGTCTTCGTAGGTGGAACCAGGTTCTACATAAGAACGGGTCGTGTAGTTCTCACGCCAGTAGTTGTCTTCAACCGTTGGATTTACACTTTCAGCGACTCGCTTACCAGCTAAACCACCGCTTACAGAACCAACTACAGCCCCTACAACTGCTCCAACTGGACCACCGATCGCACCGCCAATGGCAGCACCCGCTGCTCCAGCACCTGCTGCTCCAACTCCCGTACCAACGGGATGGGCACCCGGTTCACCAGAGAGCGGATCGCGGTTAGCGTCATGTTCCCTATGCTCTTTATCTAACTCGTTACTCATAAAACAACTCCTTTTTTGAGTGTTGGACGCTTGTAAATTAGAAGCGTGACAAGCTATCCTTAACTTCCCAGCCTAAGCGCAAATTCCCTGACTTCGTTCTCCCTTATGAAGGAGACAGGCCTAAACAAAACGGTATAAATGTTGTCAGTTTTGAAAGCTCTACTGCTGCGATCGCACTATGTTTTAAGGCGGAAACGTACATTTTCACCAAGGGTAAAGCAAGCTAACGTTTAGGCTTAGCAATAGCCAGCCTCTCAAATCAGCTCATTAATCTCCGTTATTCCACTGCACTTAGGAGATTTCCAGATAAGAACTTCCCCATTATTTGGAAAAAAGGCGCGGCTTCGCCGCGCCTTTTTTCCAAATAATGGGGATATTGTTTCTCAGAAATCTCCTTAGTTACAGGTCGGGTGCGTAACCCTTGGGGTTTATCTGCAAACAGTACCCATGCTTTCGGTTTGTATTTGAAACCTACCTTAACCCTCCTCCCGGATGGCTAATAACGGGTCAGGCAGTTTTAAGAATGCTTCAAGGAATGGTTGATGGATATGAAATATATGATTTTGTGATTTTCTAAAGGCTTGCTCCATAAGTTTTTTAGCGATTTGCAATCTCAGGACTTACGCATTTGTGTTGTGGGTGGGGTGCGAAGCACCCCACCCACAACACAAATACACTATGGATAGCGGGCTTGCGTAAGTCCTGAATCTCTTATTAGTTACTCTTCTAAGGGTTGCCATTCACCAGAGAAGATGAAGCTTGCCCAGTAATAGGGATGACTGTACGCCCCCGTGTTAAGAAGTTCTAGTTGCACGTCTCGAAGAGCAGCACTGCGACCTTCTCCAGCCATTAAGCGCTGGTAGTATCGGCTCATCAACTGACTGGTGCCTGTGTCATCCACTTTCCACAGACTCATCAGTTGGCTTTCCGCTCCCGCCAACCCAAAGGCTCTTCGTAAGCCATAGACGCCTTCGCCGTTGACGACGTTTCCAAGTCCTGTTTCACAAGCAGACAGCACCACCAATTGGGTTCCGTACAGGTCAAGTTGAGCCACTTCCTGCGCGGTGAGTACACCATCCTCACGGTTGCCCTGGCGCTGCGATCGCCCATTTACCCCCGCCAACACTAACCCCGAGCGCAGCAACGGATTCTCCACAGTACGTGGGGTAGGAATACAAGGGGTACTGTCGCCAGTAGACTCAATGACAGCGGTGGCATCGCCTAGGCTACGAACATTCGAAGCTGCGAGGCATTCTTGATCCTGCAAGAAGAAGCCGTGGGTGGCAATGTGTAAAAGGCTGGGGCCTTGCACTTCTTTGAGCCGCTCTTCTGTAGCCTGGGAACCTTCCAGGAGGGTGAGATTGGGTAGGAGGGGGACGATCGCTTCTGCCTCCTGCTGGGTGCCAGGGAGAGGAGCGAAACCTGTGAGGGTGTTGAAGTCAACGGAACGGGTAGAGCCGGTAGCGGGGCGATCACCTTCTACCCTCGCGGCTACAGGAAACTGGGCTTGGCCAAAATCAGGGTTGGCTACTAACACGGCCCCTTGACGAGGAGTAGTGTGCCGTCTTGTTCGCAGTAACTCACGGCCTGAAGAAAGATAGGTGAAGGTGTAGCGTTTCACAAGGTACTGATTATTCTCATCCATCAGGGCGGCAAAGGGGATGAGGCTGAGTTGTCCATCTGGTGATATCAGGAGATGGGTGGCATCGCCCACTAATGCCCGAATTGGCTGCATTAATTGGGCATCCAGGGAACGAGCCACTCTCTGCACATCCGATTGGCTACTGCGAAGAGCCTCTCGGAAAGCGAAGACTTGTGCGTCGATAGGAGTTGCTTCCCCCAAATCGACCCAGCGGGGTTCGCCGCCTTGCTGCAACACATAGGCAGCATAGCGCGGTGCTCCCCACTGCTCCTGCTGTGAGGCTGTGGGGTTGTAGGGCTGGTAGCGCACCAGTTCTACAAGAGCCGCATCCGCGGGGATTTGTTGTTGGACGGCTGCAATGGTAGCAGGTTGCGTTTCGGCACGGAATTCTGCACTGCGCTGGGCTAAAAGATTCTGCAATTCCTCGGCACGGTTCTCAAGCGTTCTCAGCCTTTCTGCATCGACTACCGTGTCTTCAAACACTGCACTGGCCCGCTGAGTCTCCACCAACCGTAGTTCCTCCAACAATGCCTGGTTTTCTGGGGTTAACTGTTGTCGTAGGGCCAGAAAAGTATCACTGGTAGCCTCTAGCACTCGCCCCTTACGGCGTAACAGGGTTGTCAATGCTAGGCGTGCCGCTTCCGGTTGCTCTTCGGCTGCCTGCATATGTAGGGAAATAGCTCTATTTGCTGTCCCTGCCAGGGTGTTTAAGTAAGCTTGCTTACGGGCTTCAGAACCGATCGCTAACATCAGAGCAAGATTTGTCTCCTCAATTTCAGCGGAGCGATTCATCCACATTAGAGCAGCGGTTATATCTTCCTGGCTCCAGGATAGGACACTCAAATTACTGAGGCTTAGGGCTACATTGGGATGGTTTTCTCCCAGTGCGCTTTCATAAATGGAGAGTGATCGCTGATACAGGGGTTCAGCGATCCGATAGTTCCCCTGCGCTCGATACAACAGTGCCAGATTATTGAGGGTGGTGGCGACATCCGGATGATTTTCTCCCAGGGCACTTTCTCGGATGGAAAGCGATCGTTGATAGAGAGGTTCAGCAACCCTATAGTTCCCCTGCACTCGATACAACGAGGCCAGATTATTGAGGCTACTGCCCACATCGGGATGGTTTTCTCCCAGGGCAGTCTCATAAATGGAGAGCGATCGCTGATACAGGGGTTCGGCGGCCCTGTAGTTCCCCTGTGCCTGGTATATCAATGCCAGATTATTGAGGCTAGTGGCGACATCCGGATGATTTTCTCCCAGGGCACTTTCTCGAATAGAGAGCGATCGCTGATAGAGAGGTTCGGCAGCCTCGTAGTTCCCCTGGAGACGATATAACTCCGCCAAATTATTGAGGCTAATGGCCACATCGGGATGATTTTCCCCCAAGGTACTTTCAAGGATGGAGAGCGATCGCTGATAGAGGGGTTCAGTGGCCCTATAGTTCCCTTGGTCTTGATACAGTGATGCCAGATTATTGAGGCTAACGGCTACATCGGGATGGTTTTCTCCCAAGGTGCTTTCACGAATGGAGAGCGATCGTTGATAGAGAAGTTCGGCAGCCCCATAGTTACTTTCTGCCTGGTACAACGATGCCAAATTATTGAGGCTTTGAGCCACATCCGGATGATTGTCTCCGAGGGTGGCTTCATAAATGGAGAGCGATCGTTGATAGAGAGGTTCGGCAGCCCCATAGTTCCCCTGAAGACGATACAACAATGCTAGATTATTGAGGCTTTGGGCCACATCCGGATGATTGTCTCCCAGGGCACTTTCCCGGATAGAAAGCGATCGCTGATAGAGGAGTTCAGCGGTCCTGTAGTTCCCCTGTTCCTGATACAACAATGCCAAATTATTGAGGCTAGTACCCACACCAGGATGGTTGCTTCCCAGCGCTGTTTCCCGTAGGGCCAACGCTTGCTGAGCCAGGGGTAAGGCTTCCTCATAACGCCCCTCCCTATAAAGCTGAATTACTTGTTGATTTAGGCGACTGGCCGTTGCTAACTGTGCTTCTAATTCCACAGCCTGAGCAGAGGACTCCTGTAGATGCAGCGTATAGGAGCCTAACGCGCCAACACTGTAGGAACTGGCAACAAGGGTATAGGTTCCAGCAGAGGGCAACACCACAACAATGCGAGAATTTGTTCCATCCCGATCATCGTTCTCTGCAATTAGATTTCTTTCTCTATCGAGCAACGTGAGACGGGTATCAAACTCCCCACTTTTCATCTCGATTGCAATAGCCTGCCCTGCGTTACCGGAAAAGGTATGAACATCGTAGTAACGGCCACCCGGTGAGGTTGGGTCATTGGTATCCAGTTGTCCCGTTAGAATCTGGGATTGAAAACTACTAGCCTCCTGAGCCCAGGCTACTTCTGGGGAAGACGCCAGAATCGATGGGAGAACGGATACAACAAAGGCGATCAGCGGTAGGGTCGGGAAGTCCAGGGAAGGGTTCCGGAGGCACATGGGAAGGCACTGGCTAGAGCATTTCTTCTACATGTTCTTGGGGAAGAGGAAAGTATGCAAGGGGTGGATGAGTAGATGGATGGACGAAGCGAATCGCTTATCGACGAGAACAAGGAGTAATAGTCGTGCGACCGTCTCTCTGTATTCTTTTCAAGTTCTTTTTAGCATTAGTTCGGACAGTTTTTCTGAAACCCTTGATTTTGCGTGCGCTTCGCGCACGCAAAATCAAGGGTTTCAGAAAAACTGTCCAGAGTATTGTTTTAGAACAGTTAGAATTTCACGCTAGGCTTCTGGTACTGTTGCTATAGCATTGACCAGATCCGCACCCAAGAAATACTCTTCCGCAAAAATCGGGTTGATAACAAGTAAGGTTAAATGCACACAACAAAAAGCAAGGTGACGCAAAGCGTCACCTTGCTTTTTGTTGTGTGCATTTAACACGACATGATATGAGTAGGGGAAAGATACCGGACAGCCGATCCGGCATTTGGGTAAGGCCAACTTCTTGTTGCAGGCGATTGCGATGGCGATCGCCCTAACTCATCGCCAATGTATCGTAACTAGCGGTGTTTTTGATGATGTTTAGGAGGCGATCGCGCTCCAAATCTGAATCGACCCCTTTCATCAAAACCACTACTCCAGAAACTACTGGAGCCAAAACGGCTACCATAACTGCTATAAAGCGTGCGATTGACCCTGCAAATTAGTAGAACCAATGGCCAATGCCAACAGAGTTGCTGCGGGAAAACTAACCCCGTCGAGGCTAGCAATCAGACCGGGATGTCCAGCTATTATTCCCACCAGTATCAGACCAGGGGGCCAACGTTTCATGGAATACGTTCCTTCCAGCAATCGGGTCTGTTGACATATAGATTGAAGGATGCAGTGGGCATGGGAGGAGAAGAGCGATTCTCATTCAGAATAGCTATTTTTCACTCCCTATACGCCCTATTACTCCTATGGTTATCATATTGAAAAATCTATCTTCTTCTCTTGCATAGATTATTATTTTTTTCTCACTATATAGAGGTAGAACCTACGCTCTTTTCTGGCCCCTCTGATCTCATGTTTAGCCCGATTTTTTATCGAGAAGTTACACAATTGCCCTTAAGCTCTATTCTTGTATTAGGTGTTACTTATAGCTCTCTTTGAAAAGAACAGTAGAAATGTAACTTCTTTATCATTTTTGTCCAGCTTTTCAAAATTGTAGGGACTATTGGTGCACCACAGCTAAAAATAATGGTTTACTGAACATCAGTTAAGAAGCTAATAGGTAACAAGCTAAGATCATTCTTATCTAATTGCTTAAGCCTACTTCTGCTTTCGTTAGTGTACATCTTAACTTAAAGAATACCGATGCCTTCCTAAGGTTTTTAGCGTCCGTTTGCATTGCAATACTTTGGAAACAATTTAATCGCCTATCATTTTGTAACCATGATGCAATTCACGACTAGCTTCATTCAAATAACCAAATCAAAGTTATCTTACGCAGCTGCTATTGTATCTCTAATATCCTGTGCAATCTCCCCGGTTAACGCTCAAGTCACAGAAGGCGTGATCAATGGTGATAACCTTGTAACCATCAATGGAATACCGTGGGCAGCAGATGGATGGCGTTTTAGTAAAGTTCTTGAGATTCAGCGAGATAGCATAGATTCGACCGTTGTCGGTCGAGTAGTTTTAGATCGACACGGCGAAGACTCGCAACCTATCCTGGGGATTCGGTCTCCTTTCGCTGCGCCAAGACCAGGGCGAGCTGTATTAGTTTCAGCTTGGAGTAGTAACAACGACGGATGCTCAGTAGAGCTAATTCTACAAATTGCGACTACACCTGATCAAGTAAACAATGTTAACTTGATTACCCCAACCCGGCTCGACATGATGATTAACGGACAAAGAATAACGTTGAATGCTGTAGAAGATGCTCCTGGTGTTGTTGATAGATCTGCCTCGTTCCCGTATGTCTACTCCACGACAGTAAATAACCAGAATAATGAACGGGTATCCGTTAACCTTCCTGGCGTTTGGGTAATGGCAAGGCACTTGTTTGTAATTGATGCCGATGTTGCAAGGGCTCTGAGTAATGCTCCAGCTCAAGATATACCCATTCGTATCACTTTGAGAAATCTCTCGCCCGTCACGATTCCTATTGGGGAAAATACCGTGGAGAGGTGGTCTCGTGTGTATAGCTATAATCCATCTTGTACTCCCGTTAGCAGCTGATATAGTAGATCAACATGATGCTGAGTCGGTATTTGCATAGTTTTTTACTGGGTCTAGCCATTAGTACGTTCTCAGTAGCAATTCTTAAGTTATCCCTACCAGTAAGGGCTAATGAAAGAGCCCCAAATACAGCAGATGTCAATATTGAGTTTGGAAATACCAATACTGACCGTTATTCTACTGGACGCCGAGTTGCTTTAATCATTGGTAATGCTAACTATCGCATAGGAGGGCAGCTTCGTAATCCATTAAATGATGCACAAGATATGGAAAGAGCCCTCCGAGGGCTAGGTTTTGAGACCATATTAGTAACCGATGCTACCTTACGTGAGATGGAAGAAAGCTTGAATGAGTTTTCGTCAGCTATTCGCCAAGGTAGCGTTGGAATTTTCTACTATGCGGGACATGGTGTTCAGTCGGCTGGGGAAAACTATTTAATTCCTGTAAATGCCCAAATAGAGGTAGAGCAAGATCTGCGTTATGAAGCACTGGCTGTGGGCCAAGTTATAGGTCGCATGGAAGCTGCAGAAAACGATGCCAATATTCTCATTCTAGATGCTTGTCGAGATAACCCACTTGCTCGACGCTGGCGCTCTAGCCAGCAAGGACTGACTGCAATTACGACTAGCACTGCAGAGGGTATCTTTATTGCCTATGCAACAGCTCCGGGGGATGTTGCTGACGATGGTGCAGGTCGTAATGGAACTTTTACCGGTGCGCTATTAAGGCATATTAGAACACCAGGTCAACAACTTGAGCAACTCTTTAACGTAGTTAGGGCTGAAGTTCGAGATCAAACTAATGGTGAACAAGTTCCCTGGACAGCTTCATCGCTCATCGGTAATTTTGCTTTTCTTCCTGAACCAGGGCAATCCCAAGTTACTCCTGCTTCTCCAATTAGCGCCCCACTAGCTCCTATCACGAACGTGACTCCTCGTCGGTTGCCCTGCGCAGGAAGTGTATGTGAAGGCTTGCCATCACCGTAGTGCGTAATGTTGGAATAACCCCTAGACGTGTTACAAGTTTGGGCTACCCTTGCTATCACCTAAGCTGAGCCACCACCGTCGACGGAATTACTGGCAGCAGCCAGCTTTGAAAGTGCTCCATCGTCTCCTTATAAAACTGATTCCGACCTTCCTCACGCTCTAGGCGATCGCGTCATCGTCATTCCCTACGGCTCCCTGTTCCTTGTTCTTTTCCAAGCTCTGATAGATATTAATGATTATCTAATTGCCCTTATCAATGCATATCCTCCCTTGTTCTCACAATAAATTTGAGTAAGGTGGTATAGAACTCCGGGGTGCTGCTTTTCTGTAGATGTTCTTGATTGTTCTTACAGTAAAATTTATTCTTTCATGTCCGCTATGAAACGTCGCCATTTTCTCCAATTTGCAGGCTCTACGCTGGCCACAATTGGTTTAAGCCAAACGAACTTCCTGCGGCAGGCTGACCAATACGGTCGTGTTCTAGCTCAGTCCACCCCTCGAAAACTGGCCCTACTGGTAGGCATTAATCAATATGCAACTCCTGTCGGCAGCCTGCGTGGATGTTTAACGGATGTGGAGTTGCAATATCAACTCTTAGTGCACCGATTTGGGTTTAATCCAGCAGATATTGTTATCGTCTCCGACAATCAGAGTGATGATACTCTTAAACCATCGCGACAGAACATCTTGAGAGCTTTTCAAGAACACCTCATCCGTCAGGCACGGCCCGGAGATGTTGTCGTATTCCACTACTCTGGTCATGGTGGCAAAGTACGAGATCCCAACCCCATTCAGATTGCAGTCTGTGGTGAGGGACAAATTCCTGGTTTGAATGGAACTTTGGTGCCCAATGACCCCATGAATCTCAATCAATTAGGGGCCGAAATTGTGGTGCCTGACATTATGGGGCGGACACTCTTTCTATTAATGAATTCTATTCAAACGGATAACCTCACGACTGTGCTAGATAGCTGCTATTCCGGTGCAGGTACACGAGGCAATATTACGGTACGGGCTGTAGGTTCACGATTAACCCGCCATGGAAACACGCTTATTGCTAGTCCGGAAGAAGCAGACCTGCAAGAACGGTTGATGGCAGAACAGGGTCTTAGCTTGGAAGACTTTCAGCAACGACGTAGTCAGGGCATTGCCCGTGGCGTCGCGCTGGGATCGGCTAGCTGCAATCAGGAAGCAGTCGATGCTGTGTTTGGCACCTTCAATGCAGGAGCATTCACTTATCTACTAACCCGCTATCTATGGCAACTTCCAACTCCCCAAAGCTTTACCACCTTGCAAGCGAATCTGCGCCGTAGTACACGGGCTGAAGCTGCAACTTGGGGTAAACCTCAGGAGCCAGTGCTCGAGGTGAAACCCGAGAGTAATTACGAACAGCAACCGTTCTACTTCATTCCTCAATGGCAAACTCCAGCGGCAGATGGGGTAATTACGAACATCAGCGATGGTCAAATTGAGTTCTGGCTAGGCGGCATGGCCACGCAAACCTTGTACGCTGAAAATACAGTGTTTACTGTGTTGAACAGCTCAGGGGAAGTTGTAACAGATAACGATGGAAAACCGATCGCCCTTCAGCAAACAACCACGACATCAAGTCCGCTTGTAGGACGTGGGGAACTGGTTTCCGGGGAATTATCTCAGGTGCAACCAGGTATGTTCCTGCAAGAACAGATTGTCGGTTTACCGGCCAATCCTGAGCTCGTCGTGGGGTTAGATGCCTCACTAGGGGGGGAAATACAGACGGCGATCGCCATCCTCCAAGCGACCCTCCAGACTCGTTCCGCTGAGGGCCAGGAAGTCCGTCGCATCCGGGCCATTCCCGTCGATTCCCAAAATGCCGTGGACTGCATTCTTGCCCGTGTGAACAATGATCTGCGTCAACGCGTTGCTCCGGTTGATCAAGCTGAGTTGCCACCATCTGGAGTTGTAGCTCTCTTTACACCTACCCTGACCTTTATCTCGCGTACCGATGGAGCTAATGGTGAACCTATTACAGCGGCAATCAATCGGTTATCCCCTCGCTTCAAGTCTCTGCTAGCCGCTAAGGTCTTGCGGGCGATCGCTGCGACAGGTTCTGACCTCAAGGTTTCAGGAGAAGCCTTCGTACCTGCTCGCCCCGATGCCCCTCGAATTCCCCTAATGAACCGTGAAACGGTGGACAGCCGCAATGCGTTACCAACCTCCTTTGAACCGTTTGTGGGTGGCGATGTCATTCAATTACAGGTCAAAAATGACGAAATCAGAGCCCTGTATATCAGTTGTTTGCTAATCAATAGCCAGGGGGATGTGATTGTACTTCACCCTGCCCGTTGGGATGCACCAGAAGAGGCTGCACGCATTGACAAGGGTGAGACCTTAGTGATTCCTCGTGCGGAGGACAATGTGACGGTAACCCTGCGGGGAACGGGCTTTTTGGAGATAATTACGCTGGTTAGCACTAGTCCCCTTCGTAATGCGCTACGAGCATTGCAAAATATTGCCCGAGGCCAAGGGCGTGATCGAGGTGCCGTATTCACCGGTGATGCAGATCCGCTTTCCCTGATTGATAATCTGCTGGGGGATGTGGATGAGTTATCCCGCAGCGGTGATGCTACGGTTGATGTGACCTCCACTCGTGCCGCCGATCGCGCCATCAGTAGTCGCACCATCGCTACCTTCTCAACCTTGCTGGAGGTGCGTTCTTAATAACAAGTAAGGTTAAATGCTAATGATAAAAAGTGGTGGGACGCTTTGCGTCGCACCACTTTTTATCATTAGCATCGAATCCAACGTGATATTAGAACTGCGCAAGTGCGAGTCTAAAAATAGATTTCATTAAGCATATCACCCACATTTCTGCATACACTCAAGACTATAAAACTATATCGAAGTGTAGGGCGATTACGGTAACGCTCTACTACACATTCACTCTTTTCTTAGAGAAGGAAGAACGAACCATGGAAGAACTCAAATACCAACAAAACACTCTGGTATCTAATGAACTGTCTGAAATGAATTCCCTTCAACAGCTCTCGGAGGATGACCTGGATAACGTATCAGGTGGTATGTCGCTGAACTTTGGTGACATTGAAAACTTCACCCAAAATTCTGGCAGCTTCTTCGAGCAAACGAATCTCTCTGTTGATCAGGCAACCTTTGCTGGACCAAATGGGAGTGGCACGTTTTCGAGCGTTGACTTCCAGCAAATCAAGAGCGGTGCATTTCAAAACATTGGCATTAGCTGATGAAACCTGGCCTCTCTAAGCATTGATCGGGGCCAGCTCAAGTACGTTCTATGAGGGATGGGTGTTTGAGTCTACAGGGTTGATGCGCAGATCCTCCTTTACTTCTCTAAACACCCATTTCTCTCCCTGATGCTTGCTGTAGAGGATTCGATGATGAGCGTGGATGAGTATTCCTTAGATTTAGCTCCTGTTGAATTATCAGAACAAGAACTAGCAGAAATATCAGGTGGCATTGATGCAGTCTTTACTTTTACGGCCATTGAGGGTGAGAATGTTTCGTTTCAATCAAATTCCTCAGGTTCATCCATCATCAAATCATCCAGCCTGTCTATTACAACCTTCCAATTCTACATTCCAGGCTTCGAATCGATGGAGGATGTTTTAGACGCTTTTGCTGGCTTATCTCGGCTATTTAGCCAACGAGATTAAATCTCCAGATGTGTTCTACTCCATGGCAACCACGATTTACTGTGAGGAAGACATGACAGCAATTCTCTTTCAGGAGATTAGCAATCAAGATATTGATTGGATCATCCATAACGCTTCCCAACGCAGGCTTGAAGAAGGTATAACTCTGCCCCATTCCAACCCATTAGCAGATCAACTTTACTTGTTAATGGAAGGTACATTGGGCTTTTGTCCATCAAGCATAAAAGCTCTCTCAGACTCCACAGAAAATACTGATTCACAATGCGGATATATTCCTTTATTTGGCGGGGAGCTGATAGGCCACATTTCTGGTTTGTACCCGTTTCCGAGTGGTCTGGTGAAAGCGTTAACGCCTTGCATTTTGCTGGAGATTGCGCGATCGCCCCTCGAACAAAAGCTTCAGGAAGATACGACTTTTGCTGCCCACCTGTATCGGGCGATCGCACTACTTCTCTACCAACGACTCAAGCAGCTCATGGCACAGCCCGAGGTAGAACACAATACCACTCCCGTGCATTTAAAGGACGCATCAACCGTATTTGCTGAACTTCAGGATGGAGATATTGACTGGTTGATTGCAGTGGGACAGGTGCAGCATGTGGAAGCTGGAACACCCCTGGTACGGGTAGGGCGGCCTATGGACAACCTGCATATAGTGCTGGATGGGGCAGTGGCATTGTATGCCTATTCCTTCAAGCAGGCACCGTCGCCTTTCTTCAGCATCCAAGGCGAGGACAAAGGTCAGGAATTCTCGCGCTTATCCCGGGGAAATTTGGTGGGGGAATTACTCTGTTTAGATCCGCAGCCTGCTTTATTTGATGCGATCGCCCTCCGCGAATCCCAGATTCTCTCCATTCCTCGTTGGCGGCTCATGGCTAAGCTGATGCACGACCCGGATTTTGCATCCCGTCTCTACCGAGTGCTGGTCATGCTCCTATCCAACAAACAACACGAGTTGATCCAGCACCATATGTCGCCTACACCAGGGGCAAAACCGAGCCAATTGGGTCACCAGCTGATGAATCAGATTGCGCTGGCAGAAGCTCGGTTTGATTGGATGCTGACCCGTCTTCAATCACAACTGAATAGCCGGAGGTTACTGCAATGGTCGTAGGGCAGCGTCAACAGCTTTTTCGCAAAGAAGCATTGGATCAATCGGCTTCGCCAGAACAGCTTGATTTGCTGGTGCAGGTGGTCAATCCCAAACGCTGGCTTTCCCTGGCAGCCCTGGCGGCCCTGGTATCCGCAGGACTTGCCTGGAGCGTTTTAGGACGCATTCCTATGACGGTGTCAGGGCAAGGAATTCTCACCTACCCCAGCGAAGTGAGTGCTTTGCAAGCATCCAGCGCTGGGCGCATTTTGGCGTTCAATGTGAAGGTCGGCGATACCGTCAAGAAGGGACAGGTGATTGCCATTATTGATCAATCAGAATTGCAGAATGAACTTCAGTTAGCCCGCACTAAGCTAACCCAGTTGCAATTGCAGGATCAAGCGGCTCGTTCGGCTCAGAGCCAGCGCGGTAGTTTAGAGCAGACTGCGATCGCCCAACAGCGCCAAACTCTCCGGCAGCGGCTTCAAACTGAACAAAACCTGACCCCTATTCTGCAAGAAAAAGCACAGGAATCTATTCAACGGGAACGACAAGCCCTGAATCAGCAGTTAGACACTCTGCAAGCCCTCATTCCTACCTATCGTGAACGATGGAATCTGCGACAGGAACTCACCCAGGAAGGGGCGTTATCCAGAGATGATGCATTGGGTGCTGAACGAGAATATCAGGAAATTCAACAACAGTTGAATCAAGTTGAATCTCAACTGAAAGAACTGGATGTAAAAGAAGCTGAAGCTCAGCGGGAATATCTACGAAACGTCAACCAAGTTGCAGATTTACAGGCGCAGTTACAGGAATTAGACACACGCCAGGCTACCCAAGCAGAACAAGATTTAGTCACCACAACCAGCCGACAGAAAGAGATTCAAGAAACGGAGCGAACCATTGCCCAACTAGAGTTAGAACTCCAACGCAGTAGCCAAATTGTCAGTACCCACGATGGTCAAATTCTGGAACTCTCGGCCCAACCTGGTCAGCAACTTGAATCTGGTATGAGTGTCGGCATCATCGCTGCCTATAACCCAAATGATGCCCTCATGAGCATTGCCTTCTTGCCCGTGAGCGAAGGGATGAAAGTCAAACCGGGCATGGCACTTCAAACCACTCCCAGCATTGTCAAACGCGAGGAACATGGTGGCATATGGGGAACCGTTGTGGATGTGTCTGATTATCCTGTGACTCAGCAGGGAGCGGCAAGCTTGGTCGGCAACCCTGACATCTTGCCAGGCGTCATGGGGGAAGGGCCTCATCTTGCCGTCTATGCCAAGCTAGAAACAAGGGGAAACGGCGAGTTTCGCTGGTCAGCCTCAGCGGCAGGGCCTGAGCAAGATATTACGTCGGGGATGACAACCAGTGTAAGGATTACGGTGGATGAACGTACACCTTTATCCTTTGTATTACCTATTTTGAAATCTTGGGTGGGGTTAGGCTAATGACAATGACCCGTCTCCGAGTCTTATTTCCTTCAAAGTTGCAACTAGAATGGCGGGCTTTGTTAAATCACCCCCGCTTTCGGTCTACCAAAGCTGCACTTCAGCCCGTGATTGAAGGAATTCAAGATTTGATCAAGCGTCCCGATATTCGGCGGACACCCACCCTTTTACAGATGGAGGCGGTGGAGTGCGGAGCAGCATCCTTGGGCATGATTTTGGGGTATCACGGGCGCGTTGTTGATTTGGCTGAATTGCGGCAAGCCTGCGGCATCTCCCGTGATGGTAGTAAGGCGTCCAATTTACTGAATGCAGCCCGTCACTATCATCTAGAAGCAAAAGGCTTCAAAGCACCCCTTGCAGCTCTCCAGCAATTGCCCTGCCCCTACATTATCTTCTGGAATTTTAATCACTTCTTGGTCGTGGAGGGGTTTCATCGGCAACGAGTTTACTTGAATGACCCAGCAACTGGACCACGGACGGTTTCGTTAGCGGAGTTTAGCGAATCGTTTACCGGTGTCGTTCTAACATTTGAACCCGGCCAAGCATTTGAGCAGGGTGGACAGAAGCGGAATGTGGTAGAGGCTTTGCGCGATCGCCTCCGCGGCTCTACGGCATCCCTTGCCTTCTGTCTCATCGTCGGTTTTCTCCTGGTGTTTCCAGGATTAGCTGTTCCAACCTTTTCCCAGATTTTTGTTGATCAAATTCTGATTCAAGAACGCGACCATTGGTTGCGCCCTTTAATTATGGCCATGTTAGCCACAGCTGGGGTGACAGGGCTGCTGACCCGACTCCAACTCCAGATTCTACGGCAGGTCAAAATTAAACTGGCGATGGGAATGTCTAGCCGTTTTTTGTGGCATATCCTGCATTTACCCGTTAGCTTTTACGATCAACGTTTTGCTGGAGAAATCAGCAGTCGAATTAAACTCAACGATCGCCTCGCCAATCTGCTTTCCGGCCAACTGGCAACAACCGCTATTTCTGGGGTCATGGTGGTCTTTTACGGGCTCGTGATGCTTGTGTATGACCCCGTCCTGACGTTGGTTGGTGTGGCCTTTGTGGCCGTCAACTTATTCGCATTGCGCTGGGTGGCACGTCAGCGGGCTGATATTAATACCCGTTTGATGCAGGAGCAGGGCAAGGTGAGTGGGGTGGCGATCGCAGGCCTCCAGAGCATGGAAACCCTCAAAGCTTCCGGCCTCGAATCGGACTTCTTTAATCGTTGGGCAGGCTACTATGCCAAATCTCTGCAAGCCCGACAAGATATGGATCGGCTCAATCAGCGTCTGGGTACATTACCTGGATTGCTTACTGGATTGACCACCATGTTGCTGCTGGTGATCGGCGGCTTTCGTGTGATGAATGGTGCCCTTAGCATTGGTATGCTAGTGGCCTTTCAATCACTGATCCAGCAGTTTATGCAGCCGGTTAATCAACTCATACGGCTGGGAGGTGACCTCCAAGAATTGGATGGAACGCTTAATCGCCTGGATGATGTGTTGCAAAATCCTATCGATCCCCTGCTCAAGTCATCAGAACCATCTGCTGTTCAATCCCTTTCCATTACACAACCCAAGCTAGATGGCTTCCTGGAACTCAGAAATCTCACCTTTGGCTACAACCGTACTGCTCCACCGCTGATTCATAACCTCAGCCTTTCTCTTAAGCCCGGACAACGGGTGGCTCTAGTCGGTGGCAGTGGCTCCGGCAAATCAACGGTCGCCAAATTAGTGGCTGGATTGTATGAACCGTGGTCTGGAGAGATTCTCTTTGATGGCCATCCTCGTCATACTATCCCCCGTCCCATCCTGGTCAACTCGATTGCAATGGTGGAACAGGATGTACTCCTCTTTGCCGGAAGCGTTCGAGACAATCTCACTCTCTGGGATACCACCATTCCTGATAGCAATTTAATTGAAGCTTGCCAGGATGCTGCTATTCACGAGGTTGTACTGTCGATGCCAGGGAGCTATAGCGCCGACCTGCTGGAAGGTGCGACCAATCTCAGTGGTGGGCAACGGCAACGACTGGAAATTGCCCGTGCCCTGGTCAATAACCCTTCTATTCTGATTATGGATGAAGCGACCAGTGCCCTCGATACCGAAACCGAAAAACGCATTGACTATAACCTGCGCCTCCGAGGTTGCACCTGTCTCATTGTGGCTCACCGCCTCAGTACGATTCGTGACTGTGACGAAATTATTGTGCTGAATCGGGGCCAGGTAGTGCAACGGGGCAACCATGATGAGTTGCGTCAGGTGGAAGGCCCCTATTTACAACTGATTCGTAGCGAAGGCGAATCGATGGAGGAAATGTAATCATGCTGGCTGATGAGCGTCATATTCAAATCCATCAACTTGAGAATGATAGAATTCGTTCTCTCAAAAGCAACGAGCCATTATTTTTGGATGATCCAGATCGAATTTGGCAAGTGCAGACAGGCACCTTAGCAATCTTTGCTATTAGCTTACAAGAAGCCCTATTGAAAGGACGGCGGCGGTTTCTGTTCACAGTCAAAGCTGGAGAGCTGCTATTTCCCGCCTCACTCCCTACAGGGGATACTCCCTGCCGCCTACTGGCCATGCCCCTGGAGGCAGTCGAGCTGATGGCGCTGTCTCAAGATGAATTTTGTGAGTGGGCGATCGCCACTCCCCACGCCATTCAACAACCACTCGAAACCTGGATACACCGCCTGGGTGCCGCTGTAGCCGGGCTGGCATCCCCTCCGCTGCAAACTCCGATTGAACACGTGGCCTATTGGATGCGGGAGAGACTTTTCAATCATCTCAAGGGGCGATCGCCTGGGTTCAACTCTTCCAGGGACACGCTAACCTGCTTGGGAGCGATGCCCTGGAACTTACTCCATCCATGGGGCGTGTTCCATTGAGTGCCCATCTGTGGTTAACGGCGTCCAGTCTTGTAGAGCTAGAACGTTGCACAACCCAGGAAATTGTTGATCTTGATACGTTACTCACGGGTTTGCAACACTTCCACACCTTCGTTCTGCAAGCTATTCAACAACTGGAGCAGCAGGAGTTACAGGGGGAATATCGACGCTTTCAGGAACGCGAGCGACTGAACACCCAGGCTGTAACTAATACCCTCACCAGTCTGGCGACGATCTTTCAAGCCGATGCTCCAGAGACGCGTGAACAGCGGCTCAATGATGAGGATGTGCTGCTCACTGCGGCTGGGGCTGTTGGGCGGGCATTGGGAATTCCTATCCACCCTCCTGCACAGTCGGAAGATCTCCGGCGGATGCGAAGCCCGGTGGAAGCGATCGCCCGCGCCTCCCATGTACGTATTCGCCGCGTTACCCTGCGGGATGACTGGTGGCAACGAGATGGTGGGCCTCTTCTGGCTTATCGCTTGGAGAATAACCATCCCGTGGCATTGTTACCTGTATCCGCGACGCAGTACGAGATCTTAGACCCGACCCAGCAAACGCGGGAACGGTGTGATGGGGCGATCGCCGCCACACTCTCTTCCACCGCTTACACTTTCTATCGACCGCTCCCTTCCCAGCTCAAGCCTATTCATCTGCTCCAATTCGCTCTGCGGGGGCACTTGGGCGAACTGGCTATGGTTTTGTTAATGGGAGTTTCAGCCACGCTGTTAGGGATGCTCACCCCCCAAGCTACCGGCATTTTGATTGATCAGGCCATCCCCAATGCTGATCGGCAACTGGTTTTACAAATCGCCTGCGGCTTACTGGCAACCAGCTTTGGCACTACCCTATTTCAACTGACCCAGGGAATCGCCATCATGCGGCTGGAAACCTTTGCTGACTCCTCTACCCAAGCAGCCGTGTGGGATCGGTTGCTCAAGCTGAAAGCATCATTTTTCAGACAGTATTCGGTGGGTGATTTGAGTGCCAGGGTTTCAGCTATCAGCCAAATCCGCCAAAAATTAGGCAACACCGTGCTGAAAAGTTTATTCTCCAGTGTGTTTTCTTTTTTGAATTTGGCGCTTTTGTTCTACTACAGTGTACCTCTGGCCCTTGTGGCAACGGTCGTCGCTCTCATCAACATTGCCGTAACTCTGATTTCAGGTATCTTTACTCTGCGTAAAGTGCGTCCCCTACTGGATCAACAGGGTAAGCTTTTTGGCATGATGGTACAAATTATCAACGGCGTCTCAAAATTTCGCGTAGCCGGTGCCGAAACGCGAGCCTTTGCCTATTGGGGTCGCCAGTATCGTCACCAGTTGAAGCTGATGCTGGCATCCCAGGGGATTGAAGACAACCTGGCTGTGATCAATAGCTTGCTTTCAGGACTCACCCCTGCTGTGCTGTTTGCCGTTGCAACAGCTCTTCTACAAAGCTCCCAGGCTAACAACGGTAATTTTTCAACGGGAACCTTCTTGGCCTTTAATGCAGCTTTTGGCACATTTATCAGTGGCGCGACAAGCCTGAGTACGACCGTTGTCGATGTATTAGAAGTTCTCCCCATTTGGCAGCGGGCACAGCCAATTCTGCAAGCTGTACCGGAAGTAGATGGGAGTAAAGCGGATCCGGGTCGCCTATCGGGACAAGTGGCTGTAGATCGGGTTGTCTTTCGCTATCGCCCGGACGGTGCACCGACGTTGGATCATGTCAGCATTAAAGCTGAACCGGGGGAGTTCATCGCGCTTGTCGGACCGTCGGGCAGTGGAAAATCAACGCTATTTCGATTGCTGTTAGGTTTTGATACTCCTGAATCGGGTACGATTTACTATGATGGCCAGGATTTAGCGGGGCTGGATGTCAATGCAGTGCGACGTCAATTTGGTGTGGTGTTGCAACAGAGTCGTTTGATGTCCGCTTCCATTTTTGAAAACATTGCCAGCAGCGCCATGATTACCATGGACGAAGCCTGGGAAGCGGCTCGGATGGCAGGTCTTGCGGATGATATTACGGCAATGCCGATGGGGATGCACACAGTTGTCAGCGAAGGGGGTACTAATCTCTCCGGTGGACAACGACAACGCTTGTTGATTGCTCGTGCTCTGGCCCTGCGTCCTCGCATTCTGCTCTTTGATGAAGCCACCAGTGCATTGGATAATCATACGCAGGCGATCGTGAGTGAAAGTCTAGATCGGCTGAAGGTAACGCGCATCGTTGTTGCCCATCGGCTCAGCACCATTCGCAATGCCGATCGCATCTATGTACTTCAGGATGGCCGCTTGATTCAAGTCGGCAATTTTGATCAACTGGCAGCAGAAGAGGGTTTATTCCAACAATTGATCAAACGGCAACAGGTTTAGAAATAGGGCGATCGCCACTTCAGGCAATGGCCCACAATATTCCTGCAAGTGTTTAAACTTAGACCTTGCATCAAAAACCAGAAGCTTAACTTTGCGTGTCTTCGCACAGGCGAAGTTAAACTTTTGGGTTTTGGTTTGGGAAAGATGCGGCATTTTGGCCAATGTTCCCCTCCTATCATGTCGGGTTAAGTGCTGATGCTAAGAAGTGGTGCGGCGCAAAGCGCCGCACCACTTCTTAGCATCAGCACTTAACCTTACTTTTGATCAAATTGCCAGTGCAAGAAAGAATATGCATAGGTTCCTCATTCAAAGAAATACGTGCCAGTAAATCCCCATTTCGAACTTGAGCCCCTGGGAGGATTAATATGGTTCGTTCTCGTTCGTCTGCTTCTACTTCAACTAGCACTGGAGTGTCAAGGCTATGGCTTGGGATAATCAGTACGGTGATTAGCTTTCCTTTGATTTCCTCTGCCTTCGATGCCTTTACCTGGAACCGTGCCGAACAAGCATATCAAGACGCCCAGTGTGAACAGGCGATCGCCAGCTACAAAATCCTCAGTGAACGGTGGCGGCCCGTTGACTGGCAAGATTACAAGACACGCTCAGAATCACGCATCAATGAATGTAGCGGTTATCAAGCTGTACTACCAGAGTTAGAGGGGCGATCGCTTACAAAAGGTGTGGTAGCAGCTAATCTATTTTTCGATCGTTTCCCTAACAGCGCACTGATTCCTCCACTCCGTCAGCAGGTAACATCTCGATTAGAAGCAACCACCCCTGATACTCTGGCTACTGCTGAATTTTGCGATGCACTTCCTTCTACTCTCGGTCACAGTTTGCTTCCACGCCCCGATCAAATGCTGCCAGCTCTCCGCCATGCTTGCGGTGAAGTCTATCAGACCGCAGGTCGCTACAATGAGGCGATTGATCAGTTGCAACGGTTCCTGACGGATTACCCCAATCATGAGCAAGCGTCGGCAGTAGAAGTCGCCTTAGCCAAAACCTTGATCGATCAGGCCAGAGCCAACAATGCTGGAGATTTGCCATCCCCAGTGATAGATGGTCGAGCTGCCGCCGGAACGACTAAAGTTCAAATTCGCAATGATTCTCCAGAACCGATGCGCATCGTCTTCACGGGTCCCGAAACCCGTTTTGAAGAGTTACCAGGCTGTAGAGATTGCCAGGTCTTTACAGCTACAGTTCCCCAGTCTTGCCCTGAAAAAGGCCCCATTGCCACCTACACTCTTAAGCCAGGGGATTATCAGGTACTGGTGCGCTCAATTGGCGATCGCAGTGTTACCCCCTTTACAGGTGAATGGAGCCTGCTTGATGGTTATCAACACAGCAATTGCTTCTACATCGTGCAGCAGCCAGTCAATACCGACCAGAAGCCATTGCCCTGAAAACCATGTGAAAAGGTTGTTTTTGTGCCCTTTTAACACAAAAACAACCTTTTCAAAAATTACTTGTAAGCAGCGGGCTGATTAATTAACTTTCTCATATTTTGTATTTTTTTCAAACTAAAACTCAAGAACTCAATTTTGGTGTAAGATACGAGTTTTTCAAAATTTTTCTAAGTGCTTGAATGCGAATTAGCAGAAGTTTGGTATGCCTAACCAATTTAGCATAGATGGTAATTGCTAAAGGCTAGATACCTTCTAGAATATGTTGAGTCTTTCTCTGAAGCCTAAGTGCGATGTCTTTCCTTTCTTGTAATTTTCTAAACAGTCTTGCTCCTTTGCTGATTCTCCCGTTGGCTATAACAGGAACACTGATGTTACCTGACTGCACTTCCGCCCAGGATACTGTTCCTGCTGAAACAGTAGACGCTACAACCCAGTTGGCAGAGGGCGATCGCCTCTTTGGGGAGGCGACTCAATTGCAGCGTAACAGCCAATTTCAGCAAGCGTTTGACAAATTCTTGGAGGCGTTAGAGGTTTACCAGAGTTTAGAGGTTCGTGCGAACGCTCTACAGGAAGGACGACAGGGAGAGGCAAGAACCCTGACTCGCTTGGGGTTAATGTCCAGCAATTTAGGGCAATATGAGCAAGCTTTGAATTACTACCGACAAGCCTTAACGGTCAGTCGAGAACTGGGCGATCGCCTCAACGAGGGGATTGTTTTGAGTAATACCGCTTTGGTCTATGACGACCAGGGTCGGTATACTGAAGCGCTTGATTACTACGAGCAAGCATTGACAATTCTAAGGGAAATTGGCGATCGCGCGAGTGAGGGTACTATTCTCAACAATATGGGGCGGGTGCATAGCAATCTAGGTGACGCTTCCCAAGCTCTCAACTACTACCAGCAAGCTCTTTCGATTAGTCGAGAAACTGGTAATCGCGAAGATCAAGGTAGTTATTTGAGTAACATTGGTGCGATCCATAGCGATCTTGGCAACTATTCCCAGGCACTTGACTACTATCAACAATCCTTATCGATTCGGCAAGAAGTAGGCGATCGTTTGGGCCAGGGCATTACTCTCAATAATATCGGCCTCATCTACGGTGAACTTGGCAATTACCCGGAGGCGCTTGATTATTATCAGCAAGCCTTGGCTATCCATACCGAAATTGGGTATCGGGCGGGCGAAGGTACTCTTCTTGGTAACATTGGTATGGTCTACACAAATCTGGGCGATTATCCCCAAGCGCTCAATTACTATCAGCAATCCCTAGCGATTTCTCTGGAAATGGGTGATCGTGCAGGCCAGGGTATTACCCTCAGTAACATAGGTTTGATATATGATTATCAAGCTAACTATCCCCAAGCGCTTAACTATTATCAGCAAGCCCTAGTGATTAGCAGAGAAATTGGCAATCGCACGGGTGAGGGCATTACCTTAAACAATATTGCTTCCGTTTATCGCAACCTTGGGGATTCTTCTAAAGCTCTAGACTACTACCAACAGGCTTTAGCTATTCATACCGAAATTGGAAAGCGCCCTGGTGAAGGAACTATCTTAAATAATATAGGGCTGGTATACACCGATCTAGCCAATTACCAGCAAGCACTCACTTATTTTGAACGGGCGTTAACGATTATCAGGGAAATTGGCGATCACTCAGGTGAAAGTAACACAATTAATAATATAGGCACACTCTACTATCATTTAGGCGATTATCCGCAATCGCTCAATCACTACCAACAAGCTTTAGCAATTAGTCAGGAAATTGGCGATCGCGATCGCGAAGGCATTATTCTGAATAACATCGGTTTAGTATACGATAATCTAAACAACGATTCCCAAGCATTGGATTACTACCAGCAGTCTTTAGCCATCCGTACTGAACTTGGTAATCGTAACGGAGAAAGCACCACGCTTAACAATATTGGCGCTATTTACCGGAAACAGAAGAACTATCCCCAAGCACTTGACTATTATCAGCGGGCTTTGGCCATTAGCCAGGAAATTGGCGATCGCCCTGGTGAAGGCTCTACTCTGAACAATATCGGTTCAGTGTATAGCGATATGAGAAACTACTCCCAGGCACTCCACTACTATCAACAAGCCTTAACGATTCATACAGAGATTGGCGATCGTGCAAGCGAGGGTCTTACGTTCAGTAATATAGGCTATCTATTTGATGCCATGGGTAAACCGGAACTGGCGATCGTATTTCTAAAGCAATCGATTAATCGACGGGAATCCATTCGCAGTGATATTCGTGAACTGTCTACTGAATTGCAGCAATCCTTTACCGATAGTATTTCTCATACCTATCGCAAACTAGCGGATCTGCTTTTACAGGCCGATCGCGTTCTTGAAGCCCAGCGGGTGTTGGATTTACTCAGGGTACAAGAACTTGATGAATACTTGCAGACTGTTGAACGGGGTGCTCAGACTGGATCAGGAGTTGAATTACTGGAGCCAGAAACTCAAATTCGCAATCGCCAGCACGCAATTACAAATCAGGCGGTTGCCATCGGTGAAGAATTAGCCCAATTGCGGCAGGTGGAAACTCGCACACCAGAACAAATGCAGCGAATTACTGAGCTGGAAGCGATGCAGGCAGATGTGATTGCTCAGTTTGAGGACTTTATCTATAGCGACAATGTACAGGCATTGATCGATCAACTCAGCCATGAGGCTCGACAGCAAGATTTGATAACGGAGCTGAATGAGTTGGTGACGCTTCAAGATAACCTTAGAGCGCTTGAACAAAATACTGTGTTACTTTATCCACTCATTCTGGATGATCGGATTGAGATGGTATTGGTGACACCCAATGCTCCCCCCGCTCGTTATTCTATCAACATCAGCCGTACAGAACTTAATCAAGCTGTGGTGGAATTTCGTCAAACCCTGGAATCCCCCAGGAGTAATCCAAAGGCGATCGCCCACCAACTCTATCAATGGCTAATTCAGCCAATGGCTTCTGATCTGGAAGCCATTGGTGCTGAAACGATTCTCTACGCCCCCGATGGTGTGTTGCGCTACGTCCCGTTAGCCGCTCTCCATGATGGCGAACAGTGGCTAGTAGAACGTTTTCGGATCAATCACATCACCGCCGCCAGCCTCACCAATTTGAATCTCGTCCCTGCTGTTCAACCGCACATTCTGGCCGCTGCATTCAGGGAAGGTTCCTACGCGTTTCAGGTGGGAGAACGTCAGCTAACGTTCAGTGGGTTGCCGTTTGCTGGTCGGGAAGTGGAAAATTTGGCTTCAGCTTTTCCGGATACGACTCAATTGTTAGATGCAGCATTTAACCCTACGGCAACACTTCCTATCATGGATGACCATACTATCGTTCATCTGGCCACCCATGCAGAGTTTATACAAGGCTCTCCCAATGATTCATTCATCTTGTTTGGTAATGGCGATCGCATCACCCTCGAAGAAATCAAACAATGGCAGGGACGATTTCGAAATGTGGATTTAATTGTGTTGAGTGCCTGTGAAACGGGGGTAGGAGAAACCCTGGGAAATGGGGAAGAGATCCTCGGATTTGGCTATCTGATGCAACAGGCCGGGGCACGAGCGGCGATCGCTTCCCTCTGGAGCGTCAACGACGGGGGCACGCAAGTATTAATGGATGCGTTCTACACAGCTTTAAATAACGGTTATAGCAAAGCTGAGGCTCTGCAACAGGCACAGATTGCTCTTATTACCCGAAATACCACTGTCTTAGAAGGTCAACGGGGAGCCGATGTGACCATTACTGATCTTCGAACTGGGTGGCCCCTATCCCAGAGTCATGATTTAGCGCATCCCTATTACTGGGCACCCTTCATTCTCATCGGGAACGGGCTGTAGCTACTTTCGGTAGATTGGGGAGTTTTTTTGTGTGAAGCACACCAAAAAAAAACCCAATCTATTGATTCTTGTTAGGGCAAAATAGCTACAGCTATATCCTGCATACGTGCTTCACCTCGAAGAGTATGTGTGTAAAAATGACGGCGGCATTGTCAGCATGGCACGGACATTAACCAGGGGAGGAGTGATGGGAGTAGCCTGGAGGTATTGGCGATGGGTCAAAATAGATCCGGGGCAGGGGCGGGCAGTCGTACCCTTGGCCCCTGCTCGTGATTTTTTTCATCAACAACTGGGGTACTACGCGGATGACGAGCGGGTCGACGATAAGACCTCTCAACGTCATCTGAAGAAACACCTTGAGCAGGAGCCAGAAACTCTTGTCGGAAGGCTTTCAGAAGCTTGCTTACGGTGTTTTATTTCGACTCAGATTGATTGGATTTGTAATGACCTGGCCCAAAAGTTTGGCTCTGTAGGGGAATTTGATCATCATGATTTGCTATCCCTGGTGCTGGATGATGTGGGTGTGGCAGAGCTCGTCATATTGACGCCGTTCGCGAAGCGTACTCCATCAACCCGAGCTTTGCATCAAGCGAACAAGGGGGAACCGGAAAATTCATCAACGGTGCCTGTAAGACATATCCCGTTGGCCGTTCAAATCTTGCAAAGTTTCGATCCTGAAAAGGCCCAACTGAGTACCTGGTGCCGTCAAATGGTGGTTTCCCAGGGGGAATTCTCAAAGTTTTTGAAGGAACGTGGGATTACGTTAGAGAGTGACTGGTCCATTCTCAACAACACATCTTCAGACCAATTGCGACGAATTCTGCAGCGGTTCAACAAATTCCCCTCCCCAAAAATCGAACAGGCCGTGCATTTATTAGAGAGTTACCACGCTATCTATCGCCACGATCGCCTCCAAAAACTTCAAGAAAAGGGCACCCGTGGCCGCTGCCGCCCTCCTGGATCAGACCAGTTGATGCGGATGCTAGATTATCTCCAGAAGCGGGGAATTAGCAGTCCATCGTCTGCACAATTATTGGAGCAATTACAGGCGATCGCCCAGATCATTCGCGAATCCCGTCGCCCTCAGACTATCCCGCTGGACGATGGGCACATATCGAGCATCATCCAGCCGGAAACCGAAGCAGAAGAGCACATTTTCCTGAAGGAATATCGGAAGGTTTTTGAGGAGACTTTGACTGAGGCGATCGCCCAGGTTGTAGAAGCGCAGGCCGCTCGCTATAAGCGCCGGAAGCAACCGTGTGATCGTGAATATCTCCTGGGACTGAAGCTATTTCACTGTAAAGGCCAGTCTATGTCCGAGATAGCTCCACAGGTCAACCTTGAGCATCAATTTCAAGTCTCTCGCCTATTAAAGCTGAAGGATCTGCGGGATGATGTACGGCGCACGATGTTGGCAAAATTAGGTCAGCGCATAAGTATACTCGCCCTAGACTATAACGATTCAGTGCAACTTCACAAAGTTGACAAAGAGCTGGATATAGCAATGAATGCCCCTGTTGCTCCAGCTCTTCAAGAAGCCCTGGAAGCGGATGTGGACAAAATGATTTCAGCCGCAGAAAAGGAAGCAGCCACAGCACACTACTTCCTAAAAACATCGTTCAGCCATGTCCTCTGTCGCTACCTGGATACTAAAGAGTAGATTATGATGACCAACACATTTGATGATATTGCGCCTGTCGGTAAGTTTCTCAGGTCGGATGCTATATCGTTAACATCCGAACAGATTGATCACGCCATTGCAGCCAGCCAGCAGGGACAAACCCATGATGAACAGTGGCGGCTTTATTTACAAGCCCTGGCTATAGAAGGAATTCAGGAATGGTTCCAAATGCGGGCTCCAGATTTACCGATTATTAGAGCGGCTAGGGACGTTTCCTGGAAAGCTTCTACCGGGGGCATTTGGGAGCAGCTTCAGGTTGGGCAGTTTCGAGTGAATCTGCTAATTACGGATGCATTGGAATCTCGCGAAGTGGCCTTACCCGAAGCCGCACTGACCCATCCCAATGGCATTGCTCACTTTTACGTACTGGTCGAGGTAATGGACGAGGAAGAGCAGGTTACGATCGGCCCCTATTTGCGGCAAGATCAGTTGATGCAGCAATCTGAACTTTTGGTAATGGATGGGTTGTATTGGCTGGATACAAGCTGGTTTGAGGAACCGAGCGATCGCCTCCTGCTTGACCTGCAATTCCTAAACCCCTCGGCTATTCCGTTAGAAACTGTCACACCAGCATCCAGTACACCAGCATTACTGCTACCCACTGTACGGCAAGTCATGAACACAGGCCTCTGGTTACGGGGTCAACTGGATCAGGTGGCCCAGGATCTTGCCTGGATCCTTTTACCTCCTGTTGCTATGCCATCTCCATTGCGGCCAACACGGGCACCTGATGAGCAACTGAACATTCTCGTATCGAACCTGGTGGAACAGCAAGGTGTGTTGATTCCAGCCCAAGCGAGGTCAGCCTGTAAGGTCTTACGGGAGGGTGATCGCGAGTTTTACCTGTATGCCATTAGTTGGGAGGTAATCGCCCCCGGTCAGACACCCGAGTGGAGTTTAATGACTATTCTGGCAGCGCCATCCGGTGTTCCTCTTCCGGCGAATACAAGTCTGCAACTTTGGGAGGGACAAGGACTCCTGGTAGAGCAACGATTGGAATACCCCACCGATGGTGGCTACCTCTATGCCCAAGTTGGGGGGCTACAAAATGAGCAGTTTACGATTCGGGTACAGTTTCCGAATCAAGAAGCTATTCAGTTCCCACCGTTTAGCTTTGAGAAGGGGGAGGCTTAAGCAATTCATGGCAGAACTACGGATTCAAAAAATTGGGGAAACTTGCCTGTTTGAATTGACTTGGGGGAGCCATCAGCGCTTAACAACTCAGATCCCATTCTCCGGCTTGCTCTGGAGTTTGTATGAAGACTGGCAACGGCTTTACCTTAGCTTCTACAACACACATCTGCGGGGGCGGGTAATGGGCAGCGGTGCAGGTTATGCCCCTCCTGTAGATTTGCAAAGCCGGTTGGGAGAAGCTGAAGCTCGTCTCGTTACAGAGTTTCATCGTTGGCTACGCCATCCTGACCTGTACGACATCTCAATGCAGATTACTGAGTTGGCAAGCAAAGTTACCCCCTCTGGAAAACCGCCCGAAACCCTATCCATTTCCTGTACCCCTCTGGATCTAGCCCGTTTTCCCTGGGAACTCTGGGAAGTGAGCCGACTTCTCAAAGCAGGATTGCCGATTAGTCGCGTTACTCCTAACCTGCGCCATACCCCGATTCCTCGCCGTCGCGATCGCCTCCGGGTTCTAGTCATTATTGGTGACGACAGTGGTCTTAATTTTCAGGTTGAGAAGAAGGCTCTGTCAGGTCTCTTTCCACCGGATGCCCTTTGTTTTGTAGGCTGGCAACCTGGCAAGTCTATTGAAGCTCTGGAGACGGAGATTAAACGGGCGATCGCAGATCCTCGGGGTTGGGACATGCTGTTCTTCGCCGGACATAGCAACGAAACCCAGAGTACGGGAGGAGAACTGGGGATTGCTCCGAACACATTTATGAGTGTTCAAGATATTGCACCCCAGTTAGCGATCGCCCGTCAGAATGGTCTTCAGTTTGCCCTGTTCAACTCCTGCAAAGGTTTGAGTCTGGCAGAGTCCCTGATTGATATGGGATTCAGCCAGGTCGCCGTTATGCGTGAGCCCGTGAACAACGCAGTTGCTGAAGAATTTCTGGTGCAATTCCTACAGCATCTAGCGGGCTATCACGACGTACACGAATCCCTTCAGGCAGCCTGTCGTTATCTTAAGGTAGAACGCAGCCTGACTTATCCATCGGTGTCTCACGTTCCGTCACTCTTCTGGCATCCCCAGACTCCTCTATTTCGCCTCAACCCCCCGAGCTGGAAGCGAGTTCTTCGTCAATTCTTGCCCCGGCGTCATGAAGCGGTGGCGATCGCTCTTCTCTGTCTACTGAGCTGGCAGCTGCCTGTACAGCAATGGCTCCTGGAAAGGCGCATGCTAACCCAGTCCATTTATCGTGATTTGACCCAGCGTGATGCCTCTACTGCAACGCCCCCTGTCTTGCTGGTTCAGGTTGATGAGGAATCCTTACAGGGGAAGTTGCTGCGGCCTGTCCCCCGCGATTTTCTAGCCACCCTTGTCGATCGCCTCGCGGGGGCTCCCGTACTGGGGATAGATTATCTCCTTGATATTCAAACTCCAGAGGATGCTCGCCTGGCCGAATCCTTGGAGAGCGCGGCCAAGGCAGGAAGCCAGATTGTTTTAGGCAGTAGCTTAGACCCTAATACCCGAAAATGGCGTTATGCCAACCCGACGATTCTCAATGGTAGTGAACCGCTATCCGGAAATATGGGCGTGCGAGGCGTTTATTATGCTGAACTTCTGCGATCCGATCCGTTGCCATTGTCATTCCTTTTAGCGTCTCTACAACGGGTTTGTCTTCCGGCGAGCCGTGCAAAAACTGATGCTATCTGCAATAATCAACAACCTCAATCAGAAGCGATCGCAGCAGCCACACAGCATTCTCGTTTTTATCCACGGCTTATATCTGGGCTTAGCTATTCCCTTGGGCAAATGTGGTTGCATCCCCTGGTCGATTACTCTTTACCCCCTGAAAGAATTTATACAGCCATCTCTGCTCAAGATTTACTGAAATCAACTACATCCTTTACTTCTGCGGATCTTCAGCAATCGGTTTTGGTTGTGCCCAACTATGCCTCCGCTGGGGTTGATCAGGTGCGGGAAGACAATTTTCGTGCCCCTGCGGCATTTCAATACTGGTACAACACTCCTCATAAAGTTTTAACGGGGGGTGAGTATCACGCCTACATGCTGCATCATTATTTGAACCACCGATTCGTCGTGCCCCTACCCGACTTGTGGTTTGTACTACTGGGTGGGCTTTTAGGAAAGAGCGTGAGTCTACTATGGTGCGATCGGGCTGCTCAACGACGGAGGCGCTTAGGGCTGGTCGTAGGTACAGGCCTTTTTGTCCTCTTGAGCCTGGAATTATACCTGTCCCCAGTTGCCCTTCTCATACCGCTAACGCTGCCAGCGATCGCCTTCTGGCTTTTCGTCCTACCCTCCTTTTTTCCTAAAAAGTCATGAGGCCTCCCATGCACTACCGTTTTAGCCCCTGGAATAGGTTGTCTTTAGCCGTCTTCTCAATCACAGCTCTGTTGATGCCTGTAGCCATGCCTGCTGCGCTTGCCCAATCTCCATTCAGAGAGATGCGCCAGAATAGATGGAGTTTTTGGGATAACTCTCGCAATAATGAACCGCCTGTTCCTTCCACTCCTGGGGGTGGGCGTCCTGGTAATCGTTTGGGCAATGGAGTTTGTCTTCTAGCTCCAGTACAACTGCCAGGAGTAACAACCTTATGGAGCGATCGCCCCCTGTTCCTCTGGCGTGGTCCTGTTAGCCGTATTGAAATCGCTAATTCTGAAGGTCAGGTTATCTGGGACAAAACGGATTGGGAATCTCCGGCTGAAAATGTCTATCTGCAACGTTACGATGGTCCCGCTCTACAGCCCAGCGTTCAATATGAATGGCGGATTTACCAGAGTCCTGACGAAGATACTGTTGGCTCTAATTCTCGTTCTGTACAGGGCACAGCCACCAATGATATGCAAGTTGCTCCTGCGTTCATCATTCCAATTCAAGTGCTAACCAGGGCTGAGCGGCAACAGATTGCCGGTGAACTGGGCGCACTAGATGTCATTCTTGATGCTGAGCAAGTACCTGTCGATCAACGGTCCCTTAACTACGTATCCTTTTTCGCAGAGAAACAGCTTTGGGCAGATGCTCTCCGGGTTGCCTTCACCGCTTCTCCCAATGCCGCCTTGCAACGTTATCAAGAAGCTGTGCTAGAAACCTGCGATCGCTCCTGATTGCTCTTTTTAAAGTCCTGTTTCAGAAAACTGTTTCAGCGCTCATCCCTAACATTGTAGAAATAAAGGGGTAAATCCTTTTAGCTCGGAGGAATTTACCTCAAAATAGTCCAAGTAGCGAGGAATCGCTGGATGTGACAAGCTTTTTAGAGCTTCAGCTTCCCGCTCAAACAGTTTGAGGTTATCCCACTCAAAATCACGACTAAAAGCTAGTAGGCTGCGGCCTAAGTTCGCAACCTATGTTTTTGTGTAGGGTGCTTCGCACCCTACACAAAAACATAGGTGATGGATTTCCGCCTCAGCGTATTAGTAACTTGGCAACTACCAATTCCCCAGTTGCTTGGTCGGCACACAAAAGCGTCTTTCGCCCAGCTTTTCTTCCCAATTCCTGTTGTACTTGGTAACGTACTTCTAAAGTTTAGCTATCCATTGTCCACATTATCCCCCAGTAATTTCACATTCAGCTGTCCTCCCGTAAACAACATTTCCGTAAGGGCTGCATCAACGTTGGCAATGGAAAGTGAGTCTGAATAATTCTGTTCTAGATAGAACTGAGCTGCTCGTCGCATTAGAAGCAACTTTACGGTACACGTAAAAGCATCTATTGGAAAGATGTATTTGGCATTAGTTGTGTTTCATTGCATCGTCTGATGGTGTTTCTATTTCTATACTGCGACAATATATTGAACATCAAAACTTCCTCGAATTGTGGCGTAGGAACTTGTTTGTCTCCGCTTCGCTCTCGCTGGCAACCTATTACTCTAATGCTCACCCTACCTAGCAGTTAGAGCGCAGTGCTTCCCATTTAAGAGCTAACGCCTCTGCTTAAACATCCACTCAAGCAGTTTTTCATCATCGTATGCTGCGTTCCAAGCATCGTGTTTAACGCCTTGGAACTCGGTATACTGGACATCTGAGTCAAGCGCCCTTAGAGCTGCAAACATCCGACGCGATTCCTCTACTGATACCTTTGGATCGACTTCACCATGGAAGATCCATATCGGTAGATGTGCTACCTGTTTGGCAAATGACGCAAATGGATCTCCCTCTGACAACGATACGAGGCTTGGATAGAAAATCCCGCTGTTCTGACCATGGAATTCCGAGATAAAGCCGCAGACCACTGCTACAGCGGCAAATCGGGTAGGATAGCGGGAAGCTAGATACCAACTCCCATTGCCACCTGCGGAATAGCCTGTGAGATAGACTCGCGAAGAATCACCAGAGAACTCAGCGATCGCCTTATCTAAGGCTGCCAGTGCTACAAGTCCCGCCGTACCTTGCCATCCTGGTTCTCCATTGACATGGGCTTGCGGAAAGACAACGATAGCTGGTACACGATCAGGAAACCGACGAATAGCGCTGGCTAAACCAACAGCCGTTTGGCGAATACCATCGCTGCCATATTCACCCCCTCCATGCAAAGCAAGAATAACAGGCCACTTAGTAGACCTTTGAAATTCGCGTGGGACATACACCTGGTATCGATACTCCTGGTCATCGAAGACAAGGATACGATTTAGGAAGCCTGTCTCGATTTTCATGATTGTATTCCGTAGTACACTCAGCTTAAAATGCTACCCTAATTTTTTCAGATGTCTAATTCATCCATTAGTTCGGACAGTTTTTCTGAAACTCTTGGTTTTGCGTGCGCTTCGCGCACGCAAAACCAAGAGTTTCAGAAAAACTGTCCAGAGTATTGATTCATCATTGTGATGTGATATGGCTTATCGATCCCGATCTCGTTCCAAACAGTCAATAGCATCTTGATAGAGTTCTACATCTGATTTATGCGGGCTTCGTCGTCGTTCGAAGTCAATATTTCTACCAGAAAATGGCGAAGCAATTCCACGGTCTCTGAGATCCGAAGGGGGGTGTCTTCATCATGCCGTAGGATCATCAAAAGCTGGGAAGAGCCCATAATCCTTGTGGTGGACTACTAGTTTATCAACCCACACTTCTTTGAGGCACAACCAACCGCCTTTTCAAACATCCTCTTAACTTGGCTACTTGAGTAGTCATGCATATTACCTTCACGCACTATTTCGTAAAATAATCGTGCAATCTGTTCAGCATCTTGTGTTTGATTACTGTCATAAATTATCAAGAATTTCTAGAAACTCATCTCTTTTGTTTTGTCACGAAGAAAAGCAACACGATTGGGAGCAACACCACAAACCCTAGGGAGCTAAGCTGTGTCGCATTATCAAATAACGAGAAGTGGTGAGTTTGCGTCAGGTGAAAGATCAAGTGTGGTACTGCGAAGGCAAGCCAACTGACCAACGCAACCTGAATTAATCGCCGTTCAAGTAGTGCTGCTGCTGCTGCCAGCAGTATTCCAAAGCCAAGATTATTTGCACCATAGTCCCGAACTAAATGTTCGTTGTAAGGTCCTAAGATTGAGATCCAGTTCCTACCGGGGAGCGGAAAGATTTCATAGAAGTGATAGGGGACAAAAAAAGCCCAAACGCCAATGGATAGAGGAACGATCGCTAAGAGCCATAAGCTGAACTGGAGCCAGTTTTGACGTGCCAACTGTTGATTAAGTGTATTGTTCATAAACTCTCTTTCTTTCTAACAATACTCTGGACAGTTTTTCTGAAACCCTTGATTTTGCGTGCGCTTCGCGCACGCAAAATCAAGGGTTTCAGAAAAACTGTCCGAACTAATGTTTCTAATTAGTTTATTTTTAGATAGAGGGTCCGGTTTAAGAATTCATGCCAGCCGACTTTGCCGTATTTTTGGTCAGAACAGAGTTGTGTTCCTGAACGAAAAGCTTGGGCGATTTTTCCAGGAATGGGAACCTCTACAACGCTCCGTTTCTGTCCGGTTACTTTGAAATACGCTCTAGCCAAATCTGCTGCTGTCCAAATTTCAGAACCACCAATGTCACTCACTCGTCCAACAGCCTTTGAAAGAGCCAGTTCTACCAGGCGATCGGCAACTTCACTCACTTCAATAGGCTGGAGCAGAAAGCCTTTGGGTACAAGCATGACAGGAAGGCGATCGAGCAATTGGATGAGCGTTAATACAAATTCGTGGAACTGTGTCGCTCTAAGGATTGTCCAGGGAATCACAGCTTGCTCGATGATTTGTTCTGTCTGAAGTTTCATACCATAGTAGGGATAGAAGGGATTGCGATCGACCCCAACAATCGAGATATAAACGATGTGAGAAACACTTGCCTGTTCTGCTGCCTGAAGTAAACGTTGTGTTCCTTCGACATCGACTTTGCGTGGATTGGTGGGGCTTGAAGCACAATGAACAATAACATCAATTCCTTCTAAGGCTTGCTCCAAGCCCTCACCCGTCAGTAAATCGCCTTGCACAGTGCCGGGACGTTTACTGCGGCTAAGAACCTGAACATTACAATCTTTTGCTTGCAGGCGATTGACCACCAGAGAACCAAGGGAACCTGTCCCTCCTGTCACCAAAATGTTTGATGCGTTCATTTTGAAACCTCCCGCTGCGGAAGTAAGGGTCTAAGTGTGATTGCGTTAACCCAATTTGTCTTGTTAGAGTGTGATTGATGCGGTTCACTTGATTGGGATTGGGTTCGATACCAGTTAATCGTTTGCAGAATCCCTTCTCGGTAGGGAGTGGTCGCAGCTTCTCCAAAGGCAGCTTGGTACTTGTTACTGTCGATAATGAAGGGTTGTTCAAATTGGTAAATTATTTCTGCCCCTTCCCGCGCTAAAGACCAAAACAGCCCCAGTGCTTTCACGACTTTAGAGCTACAGGCAGTGACTTTCGGGACTCTTCCCACTTCCTCAAAAATCAGGTGAACAAACTCTCGGCCTGTAATCGGTTCTGCAGTAGGAATATGCCAGACCTGGCCGATCGCCCCGTCATGCTCAGCCAGGGTTACCAGTCCTTTGGCAAAGTCATCAATGAATAGCGGTGTTAATGGTAGATCTAGATTGCCAAACCACGTTGCTCGCTTGCCTGACAGTGCGGCTTCAAACAAGTTTTGCCCCAGCACTGACTCAACCCGTGGACCGTACAACTCCCCACCCCGACCAATCACGGCTTGCACCTGGCCTTTGTTATGAGCCGCAAGCAGCATTTCTGCTAACCAGGCACGCAATACGCCTTTGTTGCTAACGGGTCTGGAAGGTAAGTCTTCGGTCATAGATTGGTTCGCTTTGCCATACATCCAGGTGTCATCTGCAAACACCAATTTGGCATTGGCAGAAGCAGCACCTGCGATCGTCGCCTCCATCACGGCTGGAAAGAGTTCCCTCCATTGAGGAAATGGCGGATTAACGCAGTTGTAAACTACAGTTGCTCCCTGGCAAACTTCGCGCATTTGAACTGAATCTGTTGCGTCGGCTTTGAGAATTTCAATATCGAAGGGAAAATCGGCATAACCGCTGCGGTTCACACCACGAACCTGTTTTCCTCGTGCAACTAGTTCTCGCACGATCGCACTCCCCGTTCCACCACTGGCTCCAATGACAACATGCAGTTCGTTTGATGTCATAAGATACTCCTTCCCGTTCTACAGTCATCATCAGTGTCCTCCTCAAGTTCATTTAGACTCTGACTTCTACTTGAGCTATATTCAGCATGAGTTGTTCTAAATTCTTGGGGTGCATCGCATTTAGATACTTGTGAGCGATCGCTGGAGTCAATAACTCCAACATCAGTTGGTTTTCCACCCAGAACTCAATCACGTCAAATAGCCCATCGCGATTACAGGGCAACACTCGCCATCCTTCCCGTGTAGCAATGCGCTCAATCTGTTCCAGGCTAGTCGGGACAGAAATTGCTGCATGAACAGCACTGTAACTTGCAGGATGAACATTTTGCTGAAACCCGGCTTGGCGATCGCCCTGTCCGGGAACAACCAAGCTATCAGACGGATAGATTTCAATCAGAGTGCCGTACTCATCACCTGCTACCACCATGTAGCTGTTGGGATTCGGTGGAAAAATTCCCACTTTTCCATCAAAAACTTCCGCTAGGACTTGAGCAACATGGAGCGGATTATTTGCTGGGATTGAAATGTGGTGAATCATCATGATTTCTCCAATTAGAGTGTTCAATAGTCTGTTTGAGATTTATAAGGCAGATGCTTTGGGAAGTTTGAAATGGATGCTTAATTAGCGCTAGAAAGACAATGTAGGCAATTGCATTTTGCATCTCAAATTCAAATTGCCAGGTAATCTGCGTTCCTGTACTGTGCGGCTGATACAACCATTGACCTGAAGCAGAACGTACGAGCCAGGAAAACGGTGGTTTAAATCCATTGAGTAATTTATAAGCTTGAAGAGTAGGACGCTGAAGTGAAACAATCGCCTCCTCAATCTCAGAACCGTCACTGTTCTGCACAATGCGTGTACTGCCTTCATGCAGAGGTAAGCCATCCGTTGTGATTGCACTCACAATGGCAGGAATACCTCGATAACCTGTGAAGAACTTCGGCAAGTTTTGGCAATCAATCGAACAATCAAACACTTGCTCAATGGGTGCATCAATGGAAATTTGCACGTTGGTCTGCACTCGCATTCAACATCCCCTCAATGGTTAGCAACAAAACGAACTAGACCGTTCGGTTCGATTAATTCGATAGTAGACCGATTCGTTCGGTCGCAAGTCCCCCAACCGGGTGGTTATTAGACTAGACCGTACGGTACGATTGAATAGATTCCTTCCAGTTGTGTCATGCCCAAAGAAACCAGGCAATCCACCAAAGCAGAGCAAATCTTGCAAGGAGCCTTACAAGAATTTTTGCGGGATGGCTATGCGGCTACCAGCATGGCCCGGATTGCGGCAACTGCAGGGGTGTCAAAGGAAACGCTCTACACCTACTTCGAGAGTAAGGAAAAGCTATTTGCAGCGATCGTACAATACACGGCTGAGCAGCATCTTCAACAGGTGTTTGCCTCAAATTCATTACCGCCCGATCCAGTAGAACAGTTGCGATCGCTAGCGGCGAAGAGCATTACCCCCGAAAATCTTGACCCGATGCGAATGAACTTTTATCGGTTGATTGTGGGAGAATCGGGGCGGTTTCCTGACCTAGCGCGGTTCTATGTTGAGCATTTTGAAAAACCGGGTTTGGAAGTTTCAGCGAATCTTTTGCAATCGGCTCCCCAACTCCGCAGTTCAGACCCACAAGCCGTTGCCTGGATTATTTCTGGAACGTTGAGCCACTATTATCAAATGATGGAGATGTTGCAAGGCAAGGATATCCTGGATATGACCTTCGATCGTTTAGTAGAAGCTCTAATTGAATTACTGTTTGGCGATCGCTGACCGCATCTCCAAAGAGCGGATATCGCTCAGGGGTTGTGCCGTTACAGGCGGCGGGTAAGGTTTGGCAAAGGTGAAACATTCGGGTGAATCTCCGTGTAAAGCAAGTTGTTCTAGCTTTGCTTTTCCTTCCTCAATCGTAGGCAAACAATGAACAGGAATCCACCAGAGGGCAAGATGCTCACCCTGATATCGTTCAAACCAGTTGCGACGACGGATAAAGAATTCACCGTGTAAGGTCTTATAAACATAGTTCTTTAGCTGCTCGACGCTTTGCCAAACCGATAAGTTAATCAGCATTTTTGGATCAGAATAGGCTTGGATATCGGTTGCATTACCCGATGAACTTTGTAAGCGCCAAACAAAACCAGGGCTGCGATCAGCAATGGTATTAACTTCATTCAGTGCTGCTGCAAACTCAGTCATACCTGGATCATCTAAAGGAGCTTTCATCAGTGCAACATTAATCTGGGCGAGATGGTAGTTCTGTGAAGGCAATACATTCAGTTCTTGTGCAGCCATCGTTCGCTCCCATAGGATTACTGAAAAAGGCGATGTTTTTAGTATCGTGAGGTCTCGCTGAGGATTCCAGAGAGAATAAAGTAACTTAGCTGGTAATTTAAGCGGTAAGTTAAGACAATGTAGGAGGATGCTGGCTTTCTGTCGGGGAAGCTTTGAGTGAGGCGGGTTGGGCGGATATGGAACGTAAGCACAGTTCTCGTAAACGGGGTGTTGTTTTAACCGCACAAGGACTGCGGAAGTTGCAAGCTGCGCGACGGCAGGCTGAGCTTACTGATAACTTCGGCGATCGCTACACCCTGGAGGAATTGAGTGAACGCACTGGAATATCGCTAAAAACTGTCACTAAAGTATTAGAAGCTTACAACACCGTTGATAAACCAACTCTAGAGGCATTCTTCCAGGCATTTCAGATCATGCTGGAGCGGCAGGATTATCGCTATCCTAACGATGGCTTAGATGCTCAAGTCCTCAATTCAGATCCAGCGCTTCTACAACCATCAGCACTACAACAAAAACTCCACATCGATTGGGGAGAAGCGCCGGATGTCTCGCTGTTCTATGGTCGCCAGGCGGAATTGTCACAACTGAGAGAATGGATTGACATCCGAAATGAACGACCCCGTCGCTTAATTGCAATTCTTGGGATGGGAGGTGTCGGTAAAACGGCTCTCGCCACCAAATTGCTGCATGATGTAATCAATGATGATGCTAAAGAGCGACCGTTTGAATATGTCATTTGGCGATCGCTACGAAATGCACCAACGCTTGAAACAATTCTGACCCAGTGGTTAGCAATTCTATCGGATCACAAGGAAACGCAACCCAGCTTACAAACGTTATTACGCTATTTGCAGCACCATCGTTGTTTACTGGTTTTAGACAACTTAGAGTCGGTTTTGAGTAAAAAAGCAGGCATCTATCAACAAGGTTATGAAAGTTATGGCGAACTTTTTCAGTTAATGGGTGAAACATCCCATCAAAGTAGCTTAATTGTGACAAGCCGTGAAAAAACAATTGAACTCAGCACTTTAGAAGGAGATCGTTTTCCAGTTTGCTGTTTATCACTCAAAGGTTCTGATGAAGCCAGTCAGTATCTACTGCAAGCAAAGGGATTAAAAGGAACTGTCGAACAACAAAAGCAACTGTGCGATCGCTACAGTAACAGTCCATTAGCCATCAAAATTATTGCAGCCACTATTCAGGACTTATTTGATGGAGAAATCGAAACCTTCCTACAAGAAGAGACGATGGTGTTTCATGGCATTCGTCGGCTGCTCGATCAGCAATTTGAACGTTTGTCCGATTTAGAACAAACAATCATGTTCTGGTTAGCCATCAATCGTGATTGGACTGCCATTAACGAACTGAATACGGATCTGTTGCCTTCTGTAGCCCGTAGCAAAATTCTGGACGCCCTCGAAAGTTTGTACTGGCGCAATTTGATCGAAAAGAAGCAAGGAGCCTATACCCAACAACCCGTAGTCATGGAATATGTAACAGAACGGTTGATTGAACAAATCAGTGCCGAACTCCTGGCAATGAACGAACGATCGCCTGTTTTGCTACATCGCTATCCACTGCTTAAAACAACGGTAAAAGACTACATCCGGGATAGTCAGCAACGGTTAATTGTAGAAGCGATCGCCCGTGAACTACAGTCAAATTTAAGCTCTCAACTTGCCGTTGCTCAACATCTCAAAGATTGTTTAGCAATGCTTCGTCCAACCGTTACTAATTGGACGGAGTTCATCCCAGAACCGAGCTATGCGGCAGGCACTATCCTTAATCTGCTTCGTTCACTAGGGATTGATTTGAGGGGGTGTGACTGTTCCGGGTTATCGGTTCGGCACGCTTATTTGCCTAATGTTCCCTTGCCCTACGCTAATTTTGCCCATTCCGATTTGCAGCGATCGCAGCTCACCGATAGCTTTGGAGCAGTGCTTGCCGTGGCATTCAGTTCGGATGGCGGCTCTTTTGTGAGCGGCGAATTGGGTGGATATTTGCGCTGCTGGCGTGTTAACGACGGGCAGGCAATCTGGGCAATAAAAGCCTACAATAGCCGAGTTCATTCGATCGCAGTGAGTCCCGATGACACAATTATCGCTGTCGGAACAACCGACCACTCGATCGAGTTCTGGGATATAACGACAGGTCAGCATCTCCGATCGCTGATTGGACACCAAGATCAGGTTTACTGTGTCGCCTTTCATCCCACCCAACCACTATTAGCCTCCGCTAGTGGCGACACGACCATCCGATTATGGAACATAGAAACTGGAACGTGTCTGCACAGCTTTACAGGCGAAGACGGACATACCAATCAGGTGCAAGCTATTTGCTTTAGCCCCAAAGGCGACTACCTGATCAGCGGCAGTAGCGATCGCACCATTAAAATTTGGAATCTCAAAACCAACGAACTGCGGCAGACCCTGGCTAACCATGAAGACCAAATTTTTAGCGTCAATATCCATCCTGATGGTAACTGGTTTACCAGTGGCAGCCCGAATGGCACCCTAAAACTCTGGCAAATTGGAGAGTGTTTAGATTTTTGTGTAAGCCTTTAGATTTTTAATAGTTGAAGCGTCCTGGAAATAGGATAGCAAAATGAGACAAGGCTGCCTTCCAATTTTTTATCGGTCGATTCCATCGCTTAGCAATGTTGTTCATTGCCAAATACATCAGCTTGAAAACAGACTCCTCATCTGGAAACACAGCCTTGGTTTTAA